>DASRHP010000010.1 GCA_035650475.1 Candidatus Binataceae bacterium | reverse complement strand
GGAGAACCGGTCGTGGCGCAGCACCCGATGCGTCGCCAGCATCATCTGGCCGAAACGCACGTGCCCCCAGAGATCGGTGTCCGCATACTGCACCGCGTCCGCCAGCACCGCCACCAACACCACGAACCCCGGCGCGTAACGGAGGATCGGCGGCGCCGGTTGATTGGCTCCACCCCCTCGGGACACGTCGCCGCCGGGGCGCGTCGCATCGTAAGCAGGCGCTGCGGTGGTCATCGCGTCAGTTGCCATGAGCGCCCGTTTCGGCCTCGCGGTTTCTTTCATCCCCGATACGCTCCGCAACCCATCCCATCATGGAAAGAAGCTCGGCGGCGCGGTGTCGCGCAATACGGGGACGCCGGGGATTCTCGCCGCAATTGAGTCGGTCCGCGCGAAAAGCGCCGCCACCGGGTCGCGATAGATAAGTTTCCAGTCCGGCCGCCCCATCATCAGGCGGTACATGCGGCTGCGCGTTTCAACCAGCACGTAGTCGTGCGGATAGCCTTTGAGCATCGCCGCCGCGGCGGCGCCGCCGCGGAAGGCGAAGTCCACGTATGCCTCCTGCACCGGCTCGGGATAGCGGAGCTCGAAGCTGTCGAAGAAAACCTTCGAGCGGGGCGCCTGATGCCAGATTACATAAACTCCCCACTCGTACTGCGGCAGAACGTTGCCATAGAGGTTGTGGCGCTGCATGAAGTCCTGCGCGCCGACCGGATGGGGCTGAAAATCCGCCAGGCGCGACGAGAACATCCCCTGCTGCAAGGCGACGAAGACCGCTCCGCCCAGGGCAAAGAGCTGAATGTGCAGTGCGGCGTGCGCGCGCTCCGAGCGCGTCGGCAATCCGCGCACACTGCAGCGGTGACGCATCGCGAGATCGAGATGGCGCGCGGCCGGAGTCGCGCACGCGATCGCAGCCAGCGCCATATTGCGAATCGCGTAGAAGGCGGCGTAACTCATCAGGGCGGCGATCGCCACCAGCGCGAGGTCGTCGCGGCGCGGCGCAAGCGCGAAGCCGACCGCTAGCGCAGCCATCAGGATGAAGGGAAAAACGTACGGCACCAACAGCTTCGCCCTGAATCCGCCGCCGCCGAGCTGATGGAACAAACTCTGGAACTCGACGTTGAGATGCATCGTGACGGGGTTCTGGAAGTTGTGAATCACGACCCGCCATTCGCCGACGCCGTAAGGGTTGATGAGCGTCACGGCAAGAGCCACGAGCGCGAGCAGGCCAAGCCGTAAGCCGCGGCGTGGCCAGCAGCCGTCCCACACTTCCAGCGCCCCGGCGACTGCGGCGTACATGGCCAGCACGACTACTCCGACGAAGAAACCGCCGTGGAGATTCGCCCACAGCACCATCATCGGCAGCACCAGCCACCAGCGTGCGCGCCGCCCGTTGCTCTCCCGCGCCAGCAGGAGCAGTAGCGCGGCCAGAAAAATCTGATCGGCAAGCTGCGGGCGGAACTGAACCTGGCCAGCGATCGCCAGCGACGCAACCAGCAGGACCACGAACTGCACTTCCATCGCGGCGCCGCTCTCCGCCACTCCCGCGCACAGCAGCAGCACGGTCGCCGCCGCACAGAAGAACTTGAGCAGCTTGAGCCCGGCCACGCCCAGCGCGTTGTACAGCAGCGCCATCACGACCTCGGCCAGCCATTCATGGTTGGTCCACGGCGCTCCGGGAGCGGAATAGGAAAAGATGTCGTGGCGGATCAGATGGCCCGTGCGCAGCATGATCTGGCCGAAGCGCACGTGCCCCCAGAGGTCGGTGTCGGCATACTGGACCCCGTCGGCAATCGCGACTGCGAGCAGGACAAAAGCCGGAGCGTAGCCGAGCAGCGATCGCGGCGGCGGGGCCAAGGATGCGGCTGGGTGTGGCTCCTCAGCCTGCGAGCGCGAGGCCGCCACGCTTGCCGCGCCAGCAGGCTGGACCCGGTCCGCCGCCTTCCCCTCTTTCATCTCCCTTTCGCCTCGAACACTCCATCCATCCTGCGCACGCACGCTTCGGAGCTAGGGGAAAAGACTCGCCGGCGCCGACGCGCTCAGCACCGGAACACCCGGAATCCGCGCAGCCGGCGAGTCTGCACGCGCGAAGAGAGCGGCCAGCGGGTCGCGATAGATGAGCGGCCACCCGGCTCGCGCCGTCATCAGGGTATACGACGGCGACCCGGTCGGCATCAGGACGAAGTCGGTCGGATAGGCGTCGAGCGCGCGCGCCGCCGAGGGCCCGGCGTCGTTGAAGGCGAGGTAGTCGTCCTGCACCTGACGCGGATACATGATTTCGAAGCTGTCGATAAACACGCGCGAGCGGGGCGCCTGATGCCAGATCAGGTAAACCGCCCATCCGTAGGCACAGAGCACGTTGCCGTGGAGGCGGTGCGCGGCCATGAATTCGACCGCGCCCGCAGGCTCCGCGCCGGCCGCCCGCAGCGTCGGCGAGAACAGCCCTTGGTGAACGGCGAACGCGATCGCAAGCGCGCATATCGGCAGCTGGAACCGCCTGCGCGCGAGAGCCACGGAGACGCTCAGCATCGGCGGCGTCGGCGCGGGTCGCGTCGCGAGCGCGTCGCCGGGCAGGCGCCGCTCGATACGTTCCAGCGCCAGCCGGGCGTGACGGGCAAGCGGAGCCGCAAGCGCGATCACCGCGAGCGCCACGTTGCGCACGGCGTAGAGAGCGCCGGCCGACAAAACCAGGGCGGCCGCGACCGCGCCGAGGTCCTCGGCCGACGGTGCCATGGCCAGGCAGATCAGCAGCGCGGCCAGCATCGCCAGGAAGCAAATCAGGGAAAAGATCGGCACGCCTGAAGCCAGCGCCGAGCGAAGCACGCCCGTCAAGGGCTGATACTCGGCCACCCTGCGCATCGTGAACGGACTGCGCGCGGTTTCGAGCAGCGCACGCCAAATCCGTGGCCCGTACGGGTTTGCGAACGTCGCGGCCGCGGCGAGAGACGTGAACACCGCAAGACGCCTCGGCTTGCTTGCCGGAGCGCGGCGCGACGCGCAACTCACGGCGATTGCGGCCGTATAAATCGTGAGGACCACCAGCCCGACGACGAACCCGCCGTGCAGATTGGCCCACAGCGCAAGAACGGGCACGGCCAGCCATAGCGGCGCAGGCCGTCCGCCGTCCTCGCGCGCGAGCATCGCAACCAGGGCTGCGAGCGCGACGTAGTCGAAAAGCTGCGGCCGAAATTGCATCTGTGGAACCAGCGCGCCGACGGCAGTCGCGAGCACGACGAACTGCGCGCCGGGCGACGCTCCGGTTTCAGCCTGCGCAAGCGCGAGCAGGACGACGGTGGCCGCCGCACAGGCAAACTTCCACAGCTTCAGCCCGACCACGCCCGCGGCTTGGTAGGAGAGTGCCATGACGACCTGTGCGAGCCATTCGTGATCAACCCATGGCGGGCCGCCCGCAACGAACGAATAGGCGAACGGCGCATACCGGATAAGCCGGTGTCGGCTGAGGATGAGCTGGCCGAATCGCACGTGTCCCCAGAGATCGGTATCCGCATACTGCGCCGAATCGGCAAGCACGAGCAGAAAGAGCGCCAGCGCCGGCGCATAGCGGAGCAGTGAGCAGCCGGGCGCTGCGATCTGGAGCGGGACGGCGCCGCGCGATGCCGTGTTCATCAGCCGTGCGGCTACGGGAAGAAGCTCGGCGGCACGGAGGCATTGATCTCCGCGACGCCGGCGAGGCGTGCCGCGGGAGAATCCGCGCGCGCGAACAGCGCCGCCACCGGGTCGCGATACAGAAGCCGCCAGCCGCCCTGCGCCCGCATCACGGCGTCGGCCGGCGAGCCCGATGGCATCAGCACAAATTGCGTGGGGTACGCGTCGAGCGCGCGCGTTGCGCCAGGGCGGGCGTAGTAAAACGCCGCGTAATCACGTTGGACCTCGGGCGGATAGTAGGCTTCGAACAGGCTCTCGATGAAAACCCGCGAGCGCGGCGCGTCGTGCCAAAGCAGATAGTCGGCCCATCCGAACTCGCACAGCACGTTGCCGTGAACGTTGTGCGCACGCATGAAGGCCACTGCCCCGACCGGCTTTTCCTCGACCGCCGGCAGCCGGCTCGACAACAAGCCGGTGCGCAGCGCGATTAATGCGGCCGCGCCCGCTACGGCGATCTGCATGCGCGGCCAAGGCAGCGAATGCGGCGCATCCTCCCGATTCCAGGCGCCTCGCCCGCCAACGAGCAGACCGGCATGACGGCACAGCGGGACGACAGCCGCAACGACCGCGAGCGCCGTATTGCGCACCGCGTACAGCGCCGCCGCGGACATCAGCGCCGCGATCGCGAACAAGGCCAGGTCGTCGGCCCGCGGGGTGAGCGCGAAGCTCACCAGGACAGCGGTCATAATCAGCACCGCGCAAGCGAAGGGAAACAGCGGCCGGCCATGACGGTAGAGATCGGCGATTACGACGAACAGCGGCCGGAACTCCGAGATGTGGGCGAGCGTGAACGGATTGCGCAGGACTCCAGCGATTACCAGCCAATCGCGCAACCCGTATGGGTTGACGAGCGTGGCCAGCGCCGCTGCGGCGCTAATTGCTACGAGCCGCGCCGCGGTTGATGCGCTCCTTGCGGCAGCCAGATCCTGCGCGCCGCGGATCGCCGCGTACAGGCCCAGCGCGATCAGCCCGATGAAGAAGCCGCCGTGCAGGTTGGCCCACAATGCGAACATCGGAATCGCAAGCCAGGGCGCATGACCGCGCTGCGTGCTGCCATAAGCCTCGCGCCCCAGCATCAGGATGAGCGCCGCAAGCAGGAGGTCGTCGGCCAGGTACGTGCGAAGCTGCATCATGGGCAACAGGGCGAGCGCGCCGACCAGGAACACGATTGCCTGCGCTTCGAGCGATGCGCCGGTTTCGGCCGCACCAAGCGAAAGCAACACCATCAGGGCTGCGACGCATGCAAACTTGGCTAGCTTCAGTCCGAGCACGCCTGCGCCATCGTATACGACCGCCATCAGCGCGTTGCCGAGCCAGTCGTGCATGATCCATTTACGAGGGCCCGGCGCCACGGCGTACGAAAACGGCGCGTGAAACCACAACTGATGATGGCTGAGGACGATGCGGCCGAAGAAGATGTGACCCCAGAGGTCGGTGTCGGCCGCGCGCATAGCGTCCGCGATCACGATCGCGAACAGCACCAGCGCGGGTGCCGACCGCAGCAGCGAAGGCAGGCTACCGCCGCTCCGCGCCGCCGCAGGTTCATCGGGTTGCGGATCCGATAATGCTCCGCCGCCGCCCAGCCTTGCCTGCTCGAAGCTCCCCGCCAAGCCCGCACCTCCGCCCGCCGGCTGCGGACGCTTGCCCTTGCACGCGGACAGAGTATGCCATGTCTGCCAGCCGAGCCGCTATCGACCCTACGCCCGGGCCACCGTAGTCGGGCGCGATCTACGGGACAGCGCCACTGTGTGGGCGGTGATTAGGCTACTACCGTGCGTGCACGCTAAGGGCCTCGCGCGCGTCGGCGCCGTCGATCTCCCAGCCGCTGGCGACGCGAGCAAGGTCGAGCAGGTTTATCACCTGCCGGTCACTGACCGCGGAGAAATCGGAGTAAAAGCGCCCGATCGTGGAACACTCTTCAGGCGTGACCAGGCAAACGACTTCATCGACTTCCCGACGCAACTGCCCCAGCGTCGCTGAAGGGGCGACCGGAACGGCGAGCACGGCCCGGGCTGCGCCCGCACGGCGCACCGCTCGTAGCGCGGCGGTAACCGAGGCACCGCTCGCGATCCCGTCATCGACGACGATCACGGTGTGCCCAGCACAGCCGATCGCGCGATGTTCGCGCCGATAGACCTGCTGACGGCGCCGAATCTCACGCAGCTCGAGCTCGACCTCGCGGGCCAGAAATTCGCGCGGGAGCCGCAGTTCGCAAATCGCCGCCTCGCTGAACACACTCCCCACTTGATCGCCGTCGGCAAGCGCACCGATCCCCAGCTCCGGGCGCAGCGGCGCGGTGAGCCTGTGCACGACGATCACGTCCAGCGGCGCGTTAAGGGCGAGCGCGACCTCATAGCCGACCGGCACCCCACCGCGCGGCACGGACAGCACCACCGGCTTGAGCTCGCGATACGTGTGCAGGGCCGTCCCCAGCCGGCGCCCAGCCTCGGCTCGATCGGCAAACACCGTCCACATCTCCTGCCTCATCGCACGCGTCCCCCGACGCGCGCCGGAGCCGTTACGGATGAATCGCGAGCACGGTGAAGTTCTGCTCGTTCAGCATCCGGGCCACCCGGCTGGCGTCCGCGCTGCGCAGCCGCACCCACAGCACCTGGCGCGCGCCGGAGTCGGCGGCCCCCGGATAGGTACCCATCCCGAGGATCTCGCCGCTCTCGCCCGCCACTAGCTGGCCGATGGTGGCCAGTTCTCCCGGGTCGCCAGCAAGCGCGAGGTCGATACGGGAGACGCCCTCTTCGGTGGCGCCGAGAACCTCGGCGAACGCGCGCAAGAGGTCGGTTGCGCTGACAATTCCGACCAGCTTGCCCGCATCTACCACCGGCATCGCGCCAATTTTATGCTTGACCAGCAGATAGGCCGCCTGCTCCAGCATCGTGGACGGCGTGACGCTTACGACGCCTTTCGACATTACGGCGTCCACCCTGACGTGCTCTAGAGCGCCGACGTGCTGGCGCAGGTCGCGGTCGGTGATGATGCCGACCAGCGCGCCGTCTTCGACCACCGGCAGGCGGCGGAATTTGCCCGCGTCCATCTTGCGCCGTGCCGCTGCCAGCGTATCGTCCGCCTTGATTGTGATCGGATTTTTGGTCATCCAGCGAGCAACGATCATTGCTTCTCTCCCGGGCTTTGCGCCCCCCGACACGATTTTGCCTCGCACTATAGGGAAGCAAGATGATTGCCATCGATTGCGGCCCTTGCGGGCAAGGACCAGCGGGCTTGCGGGTGCGATTCGGACACATGCAGCAACCGCGGCCGTGGCTCCGTTGGGAGCAAAGACAATCGAACCCTGGCCACGAAGATTTCGCTTGCTGAAGTCGGAGCGGCCATTGTAGAACTTGTCTCTCTTCGCCGTCGTCGAGGCGCGCCTGGTCTTGGGGGTACGTGCGATGCGCTGTCCGGTCTGCGCTTGCGAGAATCCCGCGAACGCACGTTTCTGCATCGGATGCGGTGCGCCGCTGAGCAGGCGATGCGCCGCGTGCGCGACTGACAATCCGCCGGCCGCGAGATTTTGCCTGCAATGCGGCGCGGCGCTGGATGGCGCGTCCGCCCCGGCCGGCGGGATATCATCGGAGGACCAAGCCGCAGGACTCTCAGGATCGACCCCCGCCGCGCAGCCCAGGACGCCGCATGCGAGCGAGCGGCGGCATCTGACGGTGCTGTTCTGCGACCTCGTGGGCTCGACCGAGATTTCTACCCAGCTCGATCCCGAGGATCTGCGCCGCCTGATCGAGGCCTACCAGCGGCTATGCGGCCGCGTGGTGAACCGTTTCGAGGGCCACGTTGCGCAGTACCTCGGCGACGGCATCGTGGTGTACTTCGGCTATCCGGCCGCGCATGAAGACGACGTGCAGCGCGCGGTGCGCGCCGGACTCGCGATTATCGAACAGCTGCCCCAGCTACACGCGCAACTGGGCCGGCCGGTCCATGTACGGATCGGAATTCACACCGGTCTGGTGGTGGTCGGCGAGATGGGCGGCGGCGGCCGGCGCGAGGAACTGGCGCTGGGCGACACTCCCAATATCGCGGCGCGCGTGCAGGCGCTCGCCGACCCCGACACCGTGCTCATCACCGAGGCGGTCCAGCAGCTCGTGCGCGGACTATTCGAGTGCGAGCCGCTGGGCGCGCGCCAGCTCAAGGGCGTGGCCGATCCGCTTGCGGTCCATCGCGTCGTGCGCGAGACGGGCGCGCGCAACCGCTTCGAGGCCGCGCTCTCCGGCGGCCTCACTCCGCTGGTCGGCAGGGACGAAGAAGTCGCCCTGCTCGGCCACTATTGGGAAGCGGCCAGGCGCGGCGACGGACGGACAGTGACACTCAGCGCCGAGGCCGGACTTGGAAAATCGCGTCTGGCCGAGGTTGTCAAGGAACAGGTCGCGGAGGAAGGCGCGAGGCATTTCGAACTGCGATGCTCTCCGTACTACCAGAACAGCGCCTTCTACCCCGTGATCGATTTTCTCCAGCGCATATTGCACTTCGACCGTGAGCACGAGGCGGACAAGCGCCTGCGCAGACTCGAGCGCACGCTCCGGGATAGCGGCCTTGCGCTCGACGAGGCGATGCCGGTGGTAGCGAACCTGCTTTCGCTGCCGCTGCCGCCCGAGCGCTATCCGGCGCCCCAGCTCAGCCCCCAGCGCCAACGCGAGAAAACCTTGCAGGTGCTGGTGGAGTGGGTACGCCGCGCGACCGAGCGCGGACCGCTGCTGTTGATCAGCGAGGACCTGCACTGGGCCGACGCTTCGACCGTCGAGTTGCTCTCGATGCTGGTCGAGCAGGCGCATTCGGCACCGCTGCTGCTGCTGTTCACGGCCCGTCCGGAGTTTGCGCCGCCCTGGTCGGGCCGGCCGCACGCGACCACCCTCACGCTCAGCCGCCTCGCCGACGCTGAGGCGCGCACGATGGCCGAGCGGGTCGCAGGAGGCGAGCTGCCGGCTCAGGTCGCCCGCCTGCTCGCGGCCAAGAGCGACGGCGTTCCGCTCTATGTCGAAGAGCTGACCAAAAACGTGCTCGAATCCGGCATCCTGCGCGACGCGGGAGGGCGCTACGAACTCAGCGGTCCACTGCCGGCGCTGGCGATTCCCGCCACCTTGCAGGATTCGCTGATGGCGCGTCTGGATCGGCTGTCCACCACGCGCGAAGTTGCCCAACTCGGGTCGGTGCTGGGTCGCGAGTTCTCCTACGAACTGCTCCGTGCCGTTTCGGGGCTGGACCAGGAGGCGCTGGAGCAGGCGTTGGCGAATCTGGTCGGCGCCGAGATCCTGTTCCAGCACGGGACGATCCCCCAGGCGCGCTACGTCTTCAAGCACGCGCTGCTCCAGGACGCCGCCTACGAATCGGTGCTCAAGAGCACTCGCCAGCGACACCATCAGCGCGTCGCCACCGTGCTCGACGAGCGATTTCCAGAAATCAAGGCCGAACGTCCCGAACTGCTGGCCCACCATTACACCCGCGGCGGCCTGAGCGCACGCGCCATTCCGTTCTGGCATGCCGCCGGCCAACGCTCGATCGAGCGCTCGGCCAATATCGAAGCCCTCAGCCATCTCGGCCAGGCCTTGGAGCTGCTTGAGGCGCTTGCCGAAGGCCCTGAACGCGACCAGCAGGAGCTCGGCCTTCAGATCGCGCTCGGCGTCGCGTGGATGGCGGTCAAGGGGTACTCGGCGCCGGAGCTGGAGAAGGCCTACGGTCGTGCGCTCGCGATCTGTGAGAAGTTCGGCGAGTCGCCGCAGACGATCCCGGTGATGATGGGATTGTGGGCATTCTATCTCGTGCGCGGCGACATCCGCACCTCCGAGAAGGTCGCTCTCGAAGCGCTCGAACTCGCCGACCGCCTGCAGGTTCCGGCGCTCCAGATGGAGGCCCATCTGCGCGCCGGCATCTCGCGCTTGATGATGGGCTGGCCGGCGGTCGCGCGCGAGCATCTCGAACGGGCGCTTGCGCTGTGGGTGCCGGATGAGCATCGCTCGCACGCTCTCATCTACGGGCAGGACCCGGGGATGGCGATCCATGCCTACCTGGGATGGGCAGTGTTGGAGTTGGGCCTGCCTGACACCGGGCTGCGACTCAACCACGAGGCGCTCGAGATCGCCAACCGCCACTCCCATCCGCTGAGCGCGGCGTTCGCCTGGTGTTTCATCACGCGTGCCCATCTCTACCGCAAAGAATTCGAGCAGGCGCGGCGGGCGGCCGACGAGATGGTTCGCCTCTCAATCGAGCAAGACTTTCCGCTATGGGCGGCAGGCGGCAGGATTTTAGGCGGGATGGCGGCGGCCGAGCTTTCTCCCGGGCGCGATACCATTGATCAGCTCCGCCAGGCAATCGACGCGTGGTTCGCGGTCGGTGCGGGCTCCGAGGTTCCGCTGTACTTGACCGCGCTGATTAGGACCGAGGCGCGGCTGGGTAACCGTGACGCCGCACTGGCCGAGTTCGAGCGGGCCCTGAAATACGCGCACGAGCATGAGCAACGCGCCGCCGAGGCCGATCTGCTGCGGTTGCGCGGCGAAGTGTATGCCTCGCTCGCTGCTCCGGACGGCAGAGACGGACGCGCCGACGCCGAAGCCAGCCTCAAAGAAGCGCTCGACCTCGCGCGCGCACGCGGGATGAAGCTTGCCGAGTTGCGGACGGCGAACAGCCTCGCCCGCCTGTGGATCGCCGAGGGCCGCCACGCGCAGGCACATGCAATGCTGGCGGAGCTGTACGGCGCCTTCACCGAGGGCTTCGAGCTCGCGGATTTCAAGGAGGCGCGCGCACTGCTCGAAAACCTCGCGCGGCGAGACCAACAGCAGGCTGTAAAATAGGCTGCTCGACCTTGGGCGGTTTGGGGGGCCGCCGATGGCCAAAACGCGCGTAGCGATCCTGGGCGGCGGTGTGGCCGGCCTCAGCGCCGCGCACGAACTGGCTGAGCGCGGCTTCGCGGTAACCGTGTATGAGCGGCGCGGACTGCTCGGCGGCAAGGCGCGCAGTATCGCCCACGGCCGTGCCACCGGAGGGCGCCGGCCGCTGCCCGGCGAGCACGGCTTCCGCTTCTTTCCCGGCTTTTACCGCCACCTGCCGGATACGATGCGGCGCATTCCCTTCGCTAACCAGCCCAGGGGTGTGCTCGGCAACCTGGTCGACGCCCCTCGCATCGAGTTCGCCCGGATGGGCGCACCGGGGCTGTGCGGCCCCGCGCGTTTTCCACGCACGCTGAGCGACGTCGGCAGCCTGATCGAGGGAGCGTGGGACCTCGCCCGCGCCGGTATCCCGGCGCACGAGACGACCTACTTCCTCAACCGGATGCTGGCGCTGGCGACGAGCTGCGACGAGCGCCGGCTTCGGACCTTCGAGCATCAGAGCTGGTGGGACTTTATCGGCGCCCCCCAGATGTCGCGCGACTACCAGCGCCTCCTCGCGATCGGGCTCAGCCGATGCCTTGTCGCATGCCGCGCCGAAAAGGTCAGTGCGCGCACGGGCGGAACGATTCTGCTCCAGTTAATGTACGGGCTGATGACGCCGGGCGTCGAGGTCGATCGCCTGCTCAACGGACCGACCGAGGAGGTCTGGATCAACCCTTGGCGAAAGTATCTGGAAACGCTGGGGGTGAGATTCGAGCGCCATTGCAGAGTGGTCGCGCTCGATTGCGACGGCACTCGGATCACCCGCGCCCACATCGAACAGCACGCCGGCCGGCGAGTACAAAGCGGTGATCAGGTGTTGGGAGAGCCGGCGCCGCGGACCCGCCGGGTCGAGGTCGTCGCCGATTACTACATCGCTGCGCTGCCGGTCGAAGTGTTTCGCAGCCGCGGATTGCTGAGCGACGCCATGCTCGCGATCGACCCGGCGCTCGCCAAACTCGACAAGCTCTATACCGCATGGATGAACGGGATTCAGTACTACCTCTACCGCGACGTTCCGGTCATCGCCGGACACGTCACCTATCTCGACTCGCCGTGGGCCTTGACCTCGATTTCGCAGAGCCAGTTCTGGCGCGATCCGATCGCGCGCGATTACGGCGACGGACAGGTGAACGGCATCCTGTCGGTGGACATCTCAGACTGGGATTCGCCCGGACTGCATCACGGGCCCGCGCGGCACTGCTCGCGCCGCCAAATCATGGAGGAGGTGTGGGTGCAGCTCTGCGCGCACCTCAATGCGCCCGGCAGGGCGCCGGTGCTCGAGCGCGAGAACCTCGCCGACTGGTATCTAGACCCGGATATCGTGGACGATGCCCACGCGCTGGCGCATCCCGAGATGCGCAACCTCGAGCCGCTGCTCATCAACACCGTGGGATCGTGGGACTCGCGCCCGGAAACCGCCGGCCCTATCGAGAACCTCCTGCTGGCCTCCGACTACGTGCGGACGTACACCCAGCTGGCGAGCATGGAAGGCGCCAACGAAGCGGCGCGGCGCGCGGTCAACGCGATCCTCGACCGCACCGGCTCACGCGAACCGCGATGCGCCCTGTGGCCGCTGCACGAACCGCCGGTGCTCGAACCGCTGCGGCGGCTTGACGCGACGCTGTTTCGCCGTGGCGAGCCGAACATCTTCGACCGTCCCAGCGCGCAATTGCTCGAAAGCGGGCTCGGTCGCGCGATGGACCTGGTGCAGGCGATGTCGCTGCTGCCGATGGCGGGAATTGCAACCGCGCTCGACACCCTGCGCGTTTTGCAGACGCTGGCCGCCGGCACCCAGCTTCGCCGTTGAGCTGCCCGCCGCCTTCGCCCATCAGCTTTTCCACATCACCAAGTTTGCTTCCAGCGGGAGGCGGGCCTGTGGGTGGTCGGGCACGATGCGCGGGGTATAGTCGGTTGACGGGCGCACGGCCGGCACCGCGGCGGTATAGATATAGCCATTGACGGCGCCGGCGAGGCTCTCGCCACGCGTCATCACGTACACTTCCGGTGTCGCGCCGTCGGCGGGCTCGGCGTATAGCTCGACGCGCACCGCGTCGGCATCCACCTCGCCCAGGTACACGTGCGCAACGAACAGGTGTTGCTCGCCGACTTTCACGACTTCGACGTTACCGAAGTGGAGCTGCGCCCAGCCCGCCGCCAGCCGCTCGTACCATGACTGGAGTGCGGCGCCATTCTCGCCATGGCCGGCGCTGCGCCGCCTGTAGTCAGTCGCCGCCGGGAGATAGTAGCGCTCGACGTACTCGCGCATCATCCGGTTGCTCGAAAAGCGCGGAGTAAGCTTCGACATGCTCGCGCGGATGCGGGCGATCCATCCGACCGGCATCCCACGCGCGTCGCGCGCATAGAAAGCGGGGACAACCTGCTCTTCAAGCAGCCGGTACAACGCCTCGGCCTCGACCGCGTCCCATCGCGGATCCGCGTCGTGCTCAAGCGCGTCGCCCAGCGCCCAGCCCACGTCGGTCGAGTAAGCTTCGGCCCACCATCCGTCGAGCTCCGAAAGGTTGAGCCCGCCGTTGACTAACACCTTCATCCCGCTGGTGCCACACGCCTCCCAGGGCCGGCGCGGCGTGTTGATCCACAGATCGACGCCCTGTACCAGATGCGCCGCCATCGCGAGGTCGTAGTCCTCGAGAAAGGCGGCTTTACCCTCGACTTCGCGCCGGGTGGCGAACTCCGACCATTGGCGCACCATCCGGCGGCCCTCGGTGTCGTTAGGATGCGCCTTGCCAGCAACGAAAAGCTGCACCGGACGCATAGGGTCGTTGAGCAGGCGGATAAGGCGGGCGGGATCGGTGAGCAGCAGGGTCGGGCGCTTGTAGCTCGCGAAGCGGCGGGCGAAGCCGATCGTGAGCGTGTTGGTGTCGAAGAGGCGCTCACACTGTTCGAGCTGGCGCGGGTCGGCCCCGCGCATCGCGCGCTGGCGTCTCAGATGGAGGCGGACGTATTCGATCAACGCCTGACGCGCATGGCTGCGCGCGCTCCACAGAACCTCGTCGCTGATGCATCCGAGGTTGCTCTCGATCTCCTCCAGCTCGCCCAGCCAGCGCCCCTTGCCGCAGCTCTCCGTCCACAGCTCGTCGGCGAATTGCGAGTCCCAAGACGGCATGTGCACGCCATTGGTGACGTGGCTTATCGGCACCTCGGCCAGTGGAAGGCGTGGAAACAGGGGCCGGAAGATGCGCCGGCTGACCTCGCCGTGCAGCCGGCTGACCGCGTTGATGCTGGCCGCGCCGCGCGCCGCAAGGTACGCCATGTTGAACGGCTCGCGAGGGTCGCGAGGATTGGCGCGGCCGAGCGCGAGCAGCTCCTCAACGCCGACGCCGACTGCCGCCGCGAAGCGGTTTGCGTACTCGCCGAACATCTCAGGGGCAAAAACGTCAAAGGCTGCAGCGACCGGCGTGTGCGTGGTGAAAACGTTGCCCGCGCGGGTGCATCGCAGGGCGACCTTGAACGGCTGCCCGCTGCGCAGCATGAACTGGCGGGCGCGCTCGAGGATGGCGAAGGCGGCGTGGCCTTCGTTGAGATGGCATACGCGGGCGTCAACTCCCATCTGCTCGACCAGCCGCCAGCCGCCGACGCCGAGGATGATCTCCTGCTGAAAGCGGATTTCTGGCTCCGCGCCGTAGAGCTCGCCAGTGATGCCGCGGTCGGCGGGATGGTTAAGCGGGTCGTTGGTGTCGAGCAGCCACAGCCGGACCCGTCCAACCATCACCTCCCATGCGCGGACGTAGAGCATCCGGCCTGGAAAGCGCAGTTCGACCCGCGTCCAGTCACCCCGGGCGTCGCGCAGCGGCCGCACCGGCAGCATCGAGGGCGCGTTGTACGGGTAGCAGGCCACCTGTTCGCCGTTGTGGTCGAGCGCCTGGCGGAAATAACCGCGCTGGTAGAGCAGGCCGACGCCGATAATCGGCACACCCAGATCGCTCGCCGTTTTCATGTGATCGCCGGCAAGGACGCCGAGCCCGCCCGAGTAGATTGGCAGCGCCTCGCTCAACCCGAACTCCATACTGAAGTAGGCGACGGTGCCGAGGGCGTCGCGCCCATGGCTGCGCTCGAACCACGTTGATTCGCGCATCCGGCGCTCGCGTTCCTCGAGCTGACGGGTCAGTTCGGCGAGGAAGGTCTTATCCTTGGCCAGCTCTTCAAGGCGCCGGGTGGAAACCGTCTCGATCATCAGCCAGGGGTCGTGGCTGAATTCCCATAGCTCGGGATCGACCGCGCGCCACATCGCGTCGCCGCCATGGTTCCAGCTCCAACGCATGTCGAAGGCGAGTTCGGTCAGCCCCTGGAGCTCGGGCGGCAGGATGCGCGCGGCGTAGCGGTCGACGTTCATTGTCGGCGTGGGCGCAAAAGCAACCGGTCGAAAATGTTCGGACGGGCGGCACACCGGCCGCATCTGCCGCACGCGCCGCCCGCCGCGCTGGCGGAACGATCGCCGTTGAAGCGATCAGAATCCCCTCTCAGGACGGCGCGAATTGCGAAGGAGCGACCGGCGTCTGGCTTGCCTCACGCATCACGAGCCCATAGCGTTCGATTCGCGCGTAAAGCTTCTTGCGGGAGATCTTCAACAGGCGGGCAGCCTGGACCTTGTTGCCACCGGTCGATTCCAGCGCTCGCACGATGAGTTGGCGCTCGAAGTCAGCGAAGGTACCGACCGCGCCCGCCTGGACGCTGCGGGTTGACGGCAGCTCGGCGTGGAACGGCGCCGCGACCTCGATAGGCGCTGGTGCACCCCCGCGCGCACTAGCGACCTTCGAGGGGAGATCCAAAAGGCCGATAGTGGCGGCGGTGCCGAAGGTAAAGGCGGACTCGATGGTGTTGGCAAGCTCGCGCACGTTGCCCGGCCACTCGTAGCTCGCAAGCGCCGCCATCGCGTCGTCCTCGATGCCGGTGACAAGCCGCGCTCCCATGTTGCGGGCATTGAATAGCGCGACGAAGTGTGCAGCCAAGGCCGGGATATCCTCGCGCCGCGCGCGCAGCGGCGGCACTTCGAGCACGTTGACCTGGAGCCGGTAATAGAGGTCGCTGCGCAGCTGTCCGCTGCGCACCGCCTCGCCGGGGTCGCGGTTGGTCGAAGCGACCAGCCGCACGTCAATCGGAATCTCGCGCGTGGCGCCGACCGGGCGTACCGCGCGCTCCTGCAATGCGCGCAGCAGCTTGGCCTGCGTGTCGGGCGCCATCTCGGTTATTTCGTCCAGAAAGACGGTGCCGCCCTCGGCCGCGCGCAACAGGCCCTGGAAATCGGCCGTCGCTCCGCTGAAAGCGCCGCGGCGATGGCCGAAGAGCTCGCTCTCGACCAGCTCGCGCGGGATCGCCGCGCAGTTGAAGGGGATGAAGGGCCCGCGCTGGGCTCCGCAATCGTGAATCGCGCGCGCGACCAACTCCTTGCCCGTCCCGCTCTCGCCCACTATCAGCACAGTCGAGCGGAAGCTGGCGACGGCCTCGATTCGGCGATACAGCCGGCGCATCACGTCGCTCGATCCGACCAGCCCGTAAAACCCGGCCTTGCCGCTCAGGCCATGGGGCCTGCCCGAATTCATGGGTGCGGCATGATCGACAACGTACATGGCGAAATCCTCCCGCGGCAGTGCTTCTTTTCGAACCGAGCTTGTATCTGTCGGCATCACGCCTCAGGTAGCACGCACCATGCCACGGGGTTCCCTCTGGATGCAGATTAGGATTTGTCTCCTTAGCGAGGTGCAAGATGGGGCGGCAGCGCCTCAGTGGGGAAGTTTCCCTGGGGAGGCGCCCAGGGTCGAAAAGCCGACGCGGCCTTGCCGATTTGGTCCTTTTCGGCCTCAACTTCGGCTTCGACGTGGGAAAACATTTTGGCATATGAGTTGCTGTAAACTTTTCTCGGCCCAGATGGGGAACTAGGGCCGAAATGGCGCCGACCAAGACCATCCTGATCGTTGACGACGAAGCGGACCTTGCAGACAGCTGCGCGCGATTGCTTCGTTCGGTGGGCTACGGCTGCGTGGTCGCTAACGACGTGGCCGGCGCGATGGCGCTTTTTGACTCGGAGCATCCCGGTCTCGTGCTCTGCGATATCACGATGCCGGTGAGCGATGGCTTCGAGATGGCCCGCTACGTGCACAGAAAGTCCCCGGATACGCCGATTGTCCTGATGACCGCCTACCACTCCTCGCGCTCCCTGGAAGAGGCTCGTGCGGCAGGGGCATCGGCATACCTGCGCAAGCCATTCGCGAACCGCCAGCTGGTCGCGCTTATCGATTCCCTGCTCGGCCGGAACCACAACGGGCATTGAAGGCCGCTCTCATAATTCACCGCCGTCCCTGATTTTGCGTCGAGGATGACCCGGCCTTCTGTGCCGAATCGGGAGACCGATTCGCCGGCGGAGATTCATCCAAAGCGAGGTCGAAGCTGGCTGCCGACGTCAAACTTGTCCGCACGCTCCCGCTGCACAGCCGATGGCAAGCCGCTTGCTATTCAAAGCAAAACTCAATCTCCAACCGGAACCACGCAACCAAGGAGACCCGAATGGACGTGATTGAGCGCCAAGCTTCGCGCACCGCGATCGTGATGGCGGGCGGAGACGGGACGCGGCTGCGTTCGCTGACCCGGCAAATCGTCGGACGCGAAACACCCAAGCAGTTCTGCGTGCTCACCGGCACCACCACTTTGCTCGAGCAGGCGCTGGGTCGGGCAGCGCTCATGGCGGATCGGGGCTTGACCTTGACCGTGGTCAACCGTGCGCATCACGACTTCTATTTCCCCCTGCTGAGCCATCTGGAGCCGCGCAGCGTGGTCGAGCAGCCCGCCAATCGCGACACGGCGCCGGCAATCCTCTACGCCCTGCTGCGGCTGGCTGAAACCGCGCCCGGCGCGTCGGCGGTGATTCTCCCCTCGGATCATTTCATCGACGACGAGCACGCGTTTGCTCGGCACGTACAAGCGGCCTTCGCTGCGGTGGAGGATCGGCCCGAACTCACCGTGCTGCTCGGCATTAAAGCGTCAACCCCGGAAACCAGCTACGGATGGATCACACCCGGCACACGAATTCTCAGGGTGAACGGCAGCGGGCTGCACGCCGTCACGCGCTTCGTCGAGAAGCCCTCGCTCGCGCTAGCGCATCGGCTGATGGAGCAGGGAAGCCTGTGGAATACGTCGGTTATTGTCGGCCGGGTTTCGACCTTGCTCGGGATGTTCATGGTCGCCTCGCCGCGGCTGTATTTCGCCTTTGCCAAGGTCCGCCCCACCCTTAACACTGTCTTCGAGCACCGCGCGGTCGAAGACCTGTACCGCGACCTCGCGCCGATCAATTTCTCAAGCCATGTGCTCGAGCGCGCCGCGCTGAATCTGGCGGTGATGCCGGTGGAGGGCTTGCACTGGAGCGACCTCGGCGAAACCGCGCGCGTGATGGAGGCGATCGCGCGCACCGGAATGCGCCCCAAGTGGCGCGTCGCTTGAGGGAGTGCGCGGCCATCGTACATGCACCTCAAATCCCGGACCATCGCTCTTATCGCCCTCAGCATCGCAATTGCGACCGGAGCGTGGGTCCTCGAAGACCCGCTGCCGCTTGCGCGCCTGTGGCAGAATGCGCCGCGCAATAGCCTCCTAGTTTCCGGCAACATCGAGGCCCACGAGAGCATCCTGAGCTTCAAGGACGTGCAGTCGCGCATCGTCGCGCTGCCCTTCGACGAGGGACAGTGGGTCGAGCAAGGGCAGTTGATCGCGAAGCTCGACGACGCCGACTATCGGCAGAACGTGGCAGCGTCGCAGGCGGCGCTGGAACAAGCGGAGCAACAATTCCAGGTCGCGATCGCGAACGCTGACGCTGCAAAAAAGGCCGTCGTCCGCGACCAGGCCGACCTCAGGCAGAAATCACTTGACTACCGGCGCGCGCAAGAGTTGTTCGAGTCCGACGCGCTTTCGGCTCAGAATCGCGACCTGTCGCAGACAGCCTTCGAGCAGTCACAGGCCACCCTCGAGCACGACGAAGCGCTGGTAGTGGCCACCGAAAAGAGCGTCGAGGCGGCGCGCGCGGCGGTCAATAACGCCCGCCACACGCTCGCACTCAACCGAATCGTGCTGGGCTACACGACCCTATACGCGCCGTTCGCGGGCGTGATCCTGACCCGTGACGCCGAACTGGGCGAGGTGATGCTTCCGGGCACGCCGGTGGTCACGCTTGCCGACCTCGACCACGTATGGCTGCGCGCCTACGTCAACGAGACCGACATCGGGCGCGTGCGCTTCGGGCAACGAGCCGTCATCACGACCGACACCTATCCGGACAAACGCTACACCGGCCGAATCTCGGCGATCGCCTCGAAGGCCGAATTCACGCCCAAGAGCGTGGAGACCCACGAGGAGCGGGTGACGCTGGTCTATCGGATCAAAATCGACGTCTTCAACCCGACCCACGAGCTGGTGCCCGGGATGCCCGCCGACGCACGGATCTTGTTGGGCCCTCCTTCCGCCCGCTCCAACGGCGGTCCGGCTCGCGGAGCGAAGAATTCCCCATGAGCGACCGTGCTGCAATAAGCGCCGGTGAGCCGGCGGTCGAGGCGCGCGGACTATGCAAGCGGCTGGGCGCAACGGTCGCGGTTGACGACGTAAGTTTCACCGCCCGCGCGGGCGAGATCTTCGGGCTCGTCGGCCCCGACGGCGCGGGCAAGACCACGATCATGCGGATGCTGGCGGGGGTGATGCTGCCCGACCGCGGCAGCGCGCGTCTGGCCGGCTTCGACGTCGTGGCCGATCCCGAGCGGGTTAAAAACCATATCAGCTATATGCCTCAACGCTTCGGGCTGTACGAGGATCTCACCGTCGAGGAGAACATCCGCTTTTACGCCGACCTCTTCGGCGTCGACGCGCGCACGCGCGAGACGCATGCGGCGCGCCTGCTCGCGGCGTCGGGGATGAGCGAGTTTCGCATGCGGCTGGCAGGCAAGCTGTCGGGCGGAATGAAGCAAAAGCTCGGGCTGACCTGCGCGCTCATCCATCATCCGCGGGTCATCCTGCTCGACGAGCCAACCACCGGTGTCGATCCTATCTCGCGCAGCGACTTCTGGAGCATTCTCTACTCGCTGCTGGCCGAGGGCGTCGCGGTGCTGATTGGCACCGCCTATCTTGACGAGGCCGAGCGCTGCAACCGCCTCGCCCTGCTCCACCAGGGACGCCTGCTGTTCACCGGCTCGCCCGCCGAGCTCAAGCGAAAGCTGCCTGGAGCGGTGGTCTCGATCACCTCGTCCCAGGCGCGCAGGGTCCGGGCGGTGCTGGCCGGTGCGCCGGGCGTGTCGAGCGCGCTTTTGCTGGGCGACACCGTGCGCCTGGTGGTTGACGACGCGCCGCGCCGAATCGCTGAACTTAAGGAACGATTGCAGGGGGCTGGCGTGCCCTTCTCCGAAGCGGCCGCGGTCGAGCCGAGCGTCGAGGACGTTTTCGTGGCAACGCTCGGCGCAGGCGCGCCGCCGAGCCCGGGCGGTGTCGCGCGGCCCTCGTCCGCTTCGGCGCAGGGAGCGCCCGGATGATCGCCGCACCGTCAGTGGCGGTGGATCGGCTGGTCAAGCGCTTCGGCGATTTCACGGCAGTTGACCAGCTCACCTTCGACACGGCGCCGGGCGAAATTTTCGGCTTCCTGGGGCCCAACGGCTCGGGCAAATCGACCACGATCCGGATGCTGTGCGGGCTGCTACGCCCGAGCGCGGGGCGCGCACTGGTCGCCGGCATCGACGTCGCGCGCGATCCCGAAGCTGTCCGCCAGCATATCGGCTACATGTCGCAGAAGTTCTCGCTCTACCAGGACCTTACGGTGGCCGAAAACCTCCGCTTCTTCGGCGGGATGTACGGCGTGCCTCCGGCGGAGCTGGCGCGGCAAATCGCCTGGGCGGTCGCGATGGCGGGCCTGGACGGCAGGGAGCACGCGCTCGCCGGCGATCTCGCGGGGGGATGGAAGCAGCGCCTGGCGCTCGGATGCGCGGTGCTGCATCGGCCCCCCATCGTCTTTCTCGACGAGCCGACCTCGGGCGTGGACCCGATGTCGCGCCGGCGCTTCTGGGACATCATTCACCAGATGGCCGACGACGGCGTGACCGTGCTGGTCACGACCCACTACATGGAGGAGGCGGAGTATTGCAATCGGCTTGCGCTCATCGCGCGCGGCCGGATGGTCGCACTGGGCCGGCCGTCGGAACTCAAGCGCCATTTCAGCCCCGCAACGCTCGTGCGCGTGGAATGCGAGGAGCTGGGCGAAGCGGTGGAGGCGGCACGCGCGACGCCGGGCGTGGTCGAGGCCAGCGTCTTCGGCAGCGGCCTGCATCTGGTGGTCGCCGAGGACCTGGCGCTCGACGCGCTGCACCGCAACCTGGCCCAGCGCGGCGTGCGCGTGCGCGCGCTCTCGCGCATCGAGCCCACGCTCGAAGACGTCTTCGTCGCGCTGACGCGTGAGACGCCGCGGGGCGCGCCGGCGGGGGAGCGCTAGCGGCGATGCGCTGGAAGCGGACCTGGGCGATCGCCCGCAAGGAGATCATCCAGGTGCTGCGCGACTGGCGCAGCCTGGTGATCATCGCGGCGATGCCGATCGTGATGACGCTGCTGTACGGCTACGGCGTAAGCTTCGACATCAAGCACGTGCCGATGTGCGTTTACGATCGCGAGGGCAGCCAGCAGAGCCAGGACCTCCTCAAGCGGTTCCAGGCTTCCGAGTACTTCCGCATCGTTGGCAATTTCACCAGCTACGCGCCGGTCGTCCGCGAGATCGACTCTGGCCGCTGCCGGCTCGCCATCATCGTCCCTTCGCAGTTTTCACGGCTCATCGCCGAGGGCGGCACGGTCAAGGTGCAGGCGCTGGTCGACGCGAGCGACGACAACACCGCCAACGTCGCGATGGGCTACAGCGGAGCCGTGCTCAGCCGCTATTCGCAGCGGGTCCAGGCCGACTGGATGGCGCGCAACGGGATCACCCGGGTCGATCCGCCGCTCAGTCTCGACGCGCGCACCTGGTTCAACGAGGACCTTGAAAGCCGCGCCTTTATTCTGCCCGGGGTGATCGCGATCGTGATGGCGGTGATCGGCACCTTCCTGACCGCGCTGACGATCGCGCGCGAATGGGAGCGCGGTACGATGGAGCAGCTGGTCTCGACGCCGGTGACGCCGCTGGAACTGGTGGCGGGCAAGCTCCTGCCCTACTTCGTGATCGGGATGGTGGCGACGGCGATGTGCGCCGCGGTCAGCATCTTCTGGTTCCGCATCCCGTTCCGCGGCCATCTGAGCACGCTGTTCGGAACCTCGGCGTTGTTCCTGTTCGTGGTGCTTGCGCTGGGCTTCTGGATTTCGGTGCGCGCACGTTCGCAGCTGGTCGCCAGTCAGGCCGCGATGGTGGCCACCTTCATGCCGGCCTTCCTGCTGTCGGGCTTCATCTTTCCGATCGATCAAATGCCGGCGCCGATCCGGGTGATCAGCTATCTGGTGCCGGCGAGCTACTACGACACGATCTTAAAGGGCGTCTTCCTCAAGGGCATCACCAGCGCCGCGCTGCGCTTCGACATCCTGTTTCTGGCCGGCTTTGCGCTGCTGATCGGCACAGTTGCGGTTCTGAGTTTCCGCAAGCGCTTGGATTAGGCGGAGCGGCGAGATGTTCGGGCGTCTGCTCCAGATGTTGATCAAGGAGTTCATCCAACTCCTGCGCGATCCCAAGGCGCGCTTCGTGCTCTTCGCGCCCGCGGTCATTCAGATGCTGGTGTTCGGATACGCGGCGACCCTCGAGGTCCGTCACGTGCCTACCGCCGTGCTCGATCTCGACCACAGCCAGGAGAGCCGCGAGCTTGTCGCGCGCTTCGCCGCCAGCCCCTATTTCGCCGTCCGCTACGAGCTGCAAAACCGCGATCAGATACGGACGTTGATCGACGAAAGCCGCGTCTATCTGGCAATTCAGATCCATCCGGGATTCGCCGCGCTGCTGCGCAAGGGGCGCAGCGCACCGGTGCAGGTGGTTCTCGACGGCACCAACTCCAACACCGCCCTGATCGCATTGGGCTACGTCTCGGATATCGCCAATCGGTTTGCGCAGGAACAGCTCCGCCGGCGGCTTTACACCACGGCACCCGCGCTTGCCGCCACCATCAGCGAGGTCGTGCTGGCACCGCGGCCATGGTTCAACACCAACATGCTCAGCCGATGGTTCATCGTGCCTGGGCTTATCGGCAGCATCGTGCTGATAACCGTCATCCAGCTTACCGCCTTCGCCGTGGTGCGCGAACGCGAGCTGGGCACCTTCGAGCAGATCATGGTCACGCCGATTCGTCGCAGCGAGTTTATCCTCGGCAAGACGCTGCCGTTTTTCCTGGTCGGCCTCGTCGATACGGCGGTGGTGGCGACGGTGGGCACCTGGTGGTTCGGCGTGCCCTTTCGCGGCAGCGCGCCGGTGCTGATGCTCGGCGCATCGCTGTTCCTGCTGAGCATGCTCGGGGTGGGCCTGCTGATCTCGACCGCGGCGACGACCCAGCAGCAGGCGATGGTCAGCGGGTTTTTCGTAGTGATGCCCTTGATCACGTTTTCCGGGCTCGGCACGCCGGTAAGCTCGATGCCGGAGGCCTTGCAGTGGATGAGCGAGGTCAATCCGCTGCAGCACTTCCTGGTGGTGCTTCGCGGACTGTACCTCAAAGGGGTCGGACTCGAGGTTTTGTGGCCGCATATGCTGGCGATGGCGCTGGTCGGCGTCGCGCTGCTCGCCTTTACGGTGACGCGTCTGCGCAAGTCGCTGGACTAAGGCCGCATCACGCCACTACCCCGGGGCCCTCGATCGCGGCTCAGGCGCGATGCTGGTATCGCAACAGCCGCTCCTTACGCGTTGTCCCGAGAGGAGGAATTACTACTGGCAATTCCGGTGGGACGCTATAGCTCGCAGCCCCGGCTTCACACTCTCCGGCGCACAGGTTAAGGCGTGCTCGCAGGTGGCCCGCGCTAGCGGATGCTGTGCTTGTGGAGCAGCCGATGGAGCGTCTTGCGATCGACGCCCGCCTTGCGCGCCGCCTGCGATACGTTGCCGCCCTCGCGCTTGAGGAGCTCGGCCACGTAGGCCGCTTCGAGCTGGCTTATCCAGCGCTCCTTGGCTTCCTTCAACGTGAGCCGGGTCGTGACTTCGGCCGGCGGCGGCGCCTCGGCGCGCGGCGCGAGCGTGCGCACATGCTCGGGGAGGTCGGCCAGCGTGATCATCTCGCTGTCGGCAAGTGCGCAGGCGCGTTCGATCACGTTTTGCAGCTCGCGCACGTTGCCGGGCCAGACGTAGGTCTCCAGCGCCGCCATCGCCTCGGGCTCAAAGCCGCGCGGCGCGCCCTTGCTGCGGCCCGCATACTTGCGCAGAAAACTCGTCGCCAGAAGCTCGATGTCGCCCTGGCGCTCGCGCAGCGGCGGGAGCGCGATATCGATCACGTTGATGCGATAGAAGAGGTCTTCGCGGAATTTGCCCTCGGCGACCGCCGCCCGCAGGTCGCGATTGGTCGCCGACACCACTCGGATATCAACGTCGATCTGGCGGGTACCGCCGACGCGGCGGATCTGCCGCTCCTGGAGCGCGCGCAGGAACTTGACCTGCAAGCCGATCGGCAACTCGCCGATCTCGTCGAGGAAAAGCGTACCGTGATGGGCGGTTTCCACCAGTCCTGGCTTGGCCGCCGCCGCCCCGGTAAACGCTCCCTTCTCGTGGCCGAACAGCTCCGACTCCAGCAGGTTCTCCGGCAGCGAGGCGCAATCCACCGGGACGAACGGCTGCGCCGCACGCGGGCTGTTGGCGTGAATTGCGCGCGCTATCAGCTCCTTGCCTGTGCCCGACTCGCCCAGCACCAGGATGTTGGCATCCGAGCGCGCCGCCTTGCGTACCAGTTCGAGCACCTGTTGGAGGGCGGGCGAGCGCCCGACGATGTTCTCGAAGCCGTAGGTTCCGCGCAGCTGCTCGCGCAGATGGAGGTTCTCCAGCTCGAGCCGGCGGCGCCCCATCGCGCGCTCCACCGTGACCTTAAGCTGGTCCACCGTAAACGGCTTGGAAAGGTAGTCGAAGGCGCCGGCCTTGACCGCGGCGACCGCCGACTCCAGAGTCGCGAACGCGGTCAGCATCACCACCGGCATCTGGGCGTCGATCTCGCGTGCACGCCGTAGGATCTCCATTCCGTCCATGTCGGGCATCCGCAGATCGGTCAGCATCAGGTCCGGACGCTCGCTGGCGAGCAGGCGCAGGGCCTCCTGCGGGTCGGTCGTTCCCAGGCACTCGTAGCCGGCACCGAGGATGCGCCGGCAGGTCGCCACCATGTCGGGTTCGTCGTCGAGGATTAAAATGCGTTCCACAGGTCAGGAATCAGCCGGGACGCGCCCTGCCACTGATTATGCACGACCGGGCAAGGCCGGTCCACGAGGAGCCCGAACAGCCAAAATTTGCCCATTGCGAAGGCGCGCGTGCGAGTACATCGTACATAGGAGGCCATCCGATGCCGCCCCAATCGTCGCCAGGCGCATCTGTAGATGACGCCGCCGGCGCGCCATTCGAAGCCCGTCCGGCACCGCATCCCACCGGCGACGACGGGGAAGCGGCTCTCTCCCTGGAAGCGCTATTCGCGCGTCTGGACTCGTCGCCGGCCGGTCTGAGCGCGGACGAAGCGGCGCGGCGCGCGCTGCGCTTCGGCCCCAACGAACCCGCCCCAACCCGTCATCGCGGGCCGCTTCGAGAATTCCTTCGCTTCTGCACCAACCCCCTGGTCGTCATCCTGCTGGTGGCGAGCATCATTTCGGCCTTCCTCGGCCAGGTGATCGACGCGGGGATTATCGCCGCGATGGTGCTCCTGAGTATCGCGCTCAATTTCGTGCAGGCCTACCGCTCGCAGCGCGCGGTCGAGCGCCTGCGCGAGCAGGTTGCCCCGACCGCAACCGTGCTGCGCGACGGCGAGTGGATCGAAACGCCGCGGCGCAGCCTGGTGCCGGGCGACGTGGTGCGGCTGTCGGCGGGCGATTTGGTGCCCGCTGACGCGCGGCTGCTCGAAAGCCGCGACCTCCACGTCCAGGAGGCCGCGCTGACCGGCGAATCCGCGCCGGCGGAAAAGTCGGCCGCAGGCAGCGTGGGCGGCGCGACGGGCACGCTCAGGTCCGACATGGTTTACCTCGGCACCTCGGTGGTGAGCGGCAGCGCGACGGCGCTCATCGTGGCAACCGGCCCCGCAACCGCCTTTGGCGACATCGTGGAGCGGCTCGCGGTACGTCCGCCGGAAACCGAGTTCGACCGCGGTGCGCGCCAGTTCGGCATCCTGATCGTCGAAACGGTGCTGTTCCTCGTGCTGTTCATCTTGCTGGTGAACATCGCGATGCATCGCAACGCCATGGAGTCGCTGCTCTTCGCCGTAGCGCTGGCGGTCGGGCTGACGCCCGAGTTTCTGCCGATGATCACGACGGTCACCCTGGCCAGTGGTGCGGTGCGAATGGCGCGCGAGAAGGTGATCGTCAAGCACCTGGCCGCGATCCAGAATTTCGGCAGCATCGACGTGCTGTGCAGCGACAAGACCGGCACGCTGACGGCTTCGGCGATGACGCTCGACCGCGCGCTCGACCCCGCCGGGCGGCCTTCAGAGCGCCCGCTGCACCTGGCCCGGCTCAACAGCCTGTTCGAAACCGGCATCCGCAGCCCGCTCGACGCCGCCATCCTCGCCGGACATCGCGAAGAAGCACGCGGTTGGGAAAAGACCGACGAGATTCCCTTCGATTTTGAGCGCCGACGCCTGTCGATCGTCGTCGAAGGGCACGGAACGCGGATGCTGATCACCAAGGGCGCGCCGGAGAGCATCCTCGACGCCTGTACGCGCTACGAGGCGGACGGCGCGCAAGCCCCCTTCGGCGAGGACGGGCGCGTGCGCTGCCGCGAGCTTTACCGGGAACTCAACGCCGAGGGCTTTCGGGTGCTGGCGGTGGCATGGCGGCCGGTCGCGGCGCGCGCCGGCTTCACCGCCGCCGACGAAACCGATCTTGTGCTCGCCGGCTTTCTAACCTTCATCGATCCGCCGCTCGAAGGCGTGGAGAATTCGATCGCCGCGCTCCGCCGCGACGGGGTAACCGTCAAAATCCTGACTGGCGACAACGAACTGGTCACCCGGCATATCTGCTCGCAGGTCGGAATCGACGCCGGGCGAATCGTGCTCGGCGCCGAGATCGAACGGATGAGCGACGCGGCGCTCGCCCACGTGGCCGAGGAGGCCCACGTCTTCGCGCGCGTGTCGCCCGCGCAGAAAAACCGGATCATCCGCGCGCTCAAGCTGCGCAGCCACGTGGTCGGCTTCCTCGGCGATGGCATCAACGACGCCCCTTCGCTGCACGCGGCCGACGTCGGGATTTCAGTGGCGGGGGCGGTGGACGTGGCCAAGGACGCCGCCGACATCATCCTGCTCGAACACCATCTCCAGGTCCTGCACAGCGGCATCATCGAGGGACGCAAGGCCTTTGGCAACGTGCTGAAGTACCTGCTGATGGGCACCAGCTCGAACTTCGGCAACATGTTCAGCATGGCGGGGGCCTCGCTGTTCCTGCCGTTCCTGCCGATGCTGCCGACGCAGATCCTGCTCAACAACTTTCTCTACGATCTCGCCCAGGTGATGATCCCGACCGACAACGTCGATCCGGCCTACATCCGCCGGCCTCAGCGCTGGGACATCCGCATCATCCGCAATTTCATGGTGGTGATCGGGCCGATCAGCTCGATCTACGACTTCCTCACCTTCTTCGTGCTGCTCGCGCTGTTTCATTCCTCGGAAGAGCTGTTCCACACCGGATGGTTCGTCGAGTCGCTTACCACGCAGACGCTGGTGCTGTTCGTGATTCGTACCGCGGGCAATCCGTTGAGCAGCCGACCGAGCCGCGCCCTTGGCGCGACGATCGTGGCCGTGGTGTTGGCGGGGATCCTGATGCCGCTGACGCCGCTCGGCCGCGACATGGGGTTCGTGCCGCTGCCGGCGATGTTTTTCGTGTTCCTGATAGTCGCGACCGGCACTTACCTGGTGCTGGTCGAACTGGTCAAGCGCCGGCTCATCGGCCGCCTGCTCGGCGACCGCGACGCGGCCACCGCGCGCAGCTAGCCCGGGTGGATGGTCATTACCGGGCGAGTCGAGCGGCGCACGACCTCTTCGGTGACGCTGCCCAAGCGGGCACGCCGGGCGCCGGTGCGCCCATGGGTGGCCATCACGACCAGGTCGGCATCGAGCTCCTGCGCCGCCTTGAGCACGCCCTCGACCGGCTTGCCCGTGCGCACGATCACTTCGTTGGGCACCTTGCCTTCGAGCCATTTGCGGGTGACCGCCAGCAGGTTTTTCTCCGCCAGCGGTTCGAGCTCGGCGCGCAGCGCCGCCGGAATGACGTAGAGCAGATAGATGCGCGCGCCGTTCTGGCGCGCGATCGTATGGGCCAGTTTGAGCGCGGGAATCGAGATCCGATCAAAATCAATCGGACACAGGATCTTCCTGAACACGGTGCGCGGCGCCGAGCTCGGGGCGCTCGGCACGGTTTTGCGCGACTTGGATTTGGCGGTATTGCGGCGCAAGGCTGGCCTCCTCCCCCTCCACTTTTACCACGCCAGGCGTGCGCCGCCGACTCGCCAAAACGCCGCGGCGCGGTTCTGATCTGGCGCCGCGGCGTTTCGCGGCGCTACGCCCGGGTGAAACTGACGATCGCGTCCACCGCGGCTTGGGTCTGCTCGGCGAGCACCACGTGGCCGGCGCGCGCGATCTTTTCGATCTTCACCTCGGGGCTTCCCTCCAGCAAGCGCTTGAAGGCCTCGGCGTAGCGCGGCGGGATCAGCTTGTCGGCCTCGCCCCACAGCAGAAGGGTCGGCGCCTTGACCCGGTAGAGCCGCTCGCCAAGCCCGCGATCGCCCAACGGCCACAGAAAGCGTGCGGCGGCGGCTAGCCCGCGCATGCGCTGCACCATCACCTCCGCCGCCGCGGAGGGATCGGTCGGAAGCGTGGCAAACGCGCGCGCGGCAGCACTGTCGGGATCGTAAAAAGCCGCGGCAATGAGTTCCTCGGGCTTCATCGCAAAAAAGTCCAGCGTTGGACATTCGTCGAGCCACAGGCCCGCCGGCGCGACCAGCACCAACTTGCGCACACGCGTCGGCTCGAGCGCCGCCATCTCCGCCGCCAGCATCCCGCCCAGGCTGTGTCCGACCAGGATCGGACGCTCGATGCCGAGCGCGTCGAGCACATCCCAGGTGTAGAGCGTGAACTTGAGCACGTCTTCGTGCAACTCGTCGATCCCGCTGGAGCCGAACCCCGGATGGAGCGGGGCGGTGACGGTGAAGTGGCTGGAGAGCAGCTCGAGGTCGGGCGTGAATCCGGGCAGGCCACCTGCACCGTGCAGATAGACCAGCGGCGTCCCCTTGCCGTGTTGATAGTATTTGACTTCGAACAGGCCGCGCCTGAGATTGAGCGTTTTGAGTTCGTGCATGGCTCCCTCGCTGTTCAGTTGGCAACCGCGACGCCCGGAATCGCGCGCTTCGGAAGCGGGCGTGGACTCCAGCGGTCCTGCCACTGGTCAGCCCAGATTGTCCTTATCGACGGCATCACCTCGCGCGCGAACAGCTCGGTGTTCTTGCGCACCAGCTCCTTGGGCATGCTGCCGATCATCTGGAGCACCATCAGCTGCCCAATGCGCATGTTTTTGATGACCTCGCTCAGGCGCTCGCGCACGGTGGCCGGCGAGCCGCTGATGACGTAGCCACGCTCGACGAACTCCTTCCAGCTCAAGCCGAAGCGGAAGAGGTCGGCCGCCTCGCCCACCTGGGCCTGCAATCCGGCGCGGATGGTGGCCTCGGTGCGATAGCCCGGCGCGTCGGCGAAGCCGGAATAGACGTGCAGGCAGCGGTTGAAGAAATAATCGACGTGTTTGGAGTAGTCCTTCTCGGCCTGGGCGTCAGTCTCGGAAACCGCGACGAGCTGCAGGAAGCCGGCGCGGTAGGGATTGGGCTCGGCGCCCTTTTGCGCCACCTTCTCCCAGAAACCGTCCATTACTTTCTGTCCGTGCTTGTAGCCGAAGTACGACAGGTAGCAGTAGGCGTAGTCGTTATCGAGCACCCAGTCCCAGGTTTCGATCGAACCGCCGCCCGGGACCCAAACCGGCGGATGTGGCTTCTGGAGCGGACGCGGCCACAAATTGACGTAGCGAATCTTGTTGTAGCGACCGTTGAAAGCGAAGGGCTCGGGCGTGGTCCACGACTTGATGATCAGGTCGTGCGCCTCGCGGTAGCGCTCGCGCAGCGTCGCCGGCGTCACCCCGTAGGCGAAGTTAGTGTCCATCGACGAACCCACCGGGAAGCCCGCCACCAGCCGGCCGCCCGAGATGCAGTCGAGCATCGCAAACTCCTCGGCCACGCGGATCGCCGGGTTGTATAGCGCCAGGCTGTTGCCGAGCACGACCAGGTTGGCGCGCGAGATCCGCCGCGCCAGACACGCCGCCATCAGATTGGGTGACGGCATCAGGCCGTAGGCATTGGCGTGATGCTCGTTGACACAGATCCCGTCGACGCCCATCTGCTCGGCGAATTCAAGCTCGTCAAGATACTCGTTGTAGAGAAAGTGGCCGCGCTCGGAGTCCCACAGCTCGCTTGGAATATCGACCCATACGCTGCGGTAACGCTGCCTGAAGTCCTCAGGCAGCCATCGATAGGGCATCAGATGGAACCAGTTGATTTTCATGAAATCCTCCCTGCCCTGCGCCTTGGCGTCCGACGCGGGTACGCCCGGCGCCCGGGCAAACGTTAGCGGGCACCGGTTGCGGGGAAAGCAAATATCGAGCCGCCGGTCAGGGACGAACCGTCAGCACCGGACAGGAGGCATTGCGAACCACGGCTTCGGTCACGCTGCCGAGCAGAAAATGAGCAAGACCCGAGCGCCCGTGGGTCGCAATCACTATCAGGTCGGCGTCAAGCTCGCGCGCCGCAGCCAGAATGTGTCGCGCGATGTCGGAGCTGAGCGCAACCCGCGTGTGGAGCTCAAACTTCGCGCCGGGAAGCTCGCGCTCGGCTAAATCACGCAGCCGCTGCTGCGCCGAGGCTTCGCCGCCCGGCTCGAGGTCGCTGACGACCTCGCTCACGGTGGGGATGATCGGCACGACGTGCAGGAGGTGCAGCGTCGCTCCGGCGGCATCCGCCAGCGCGCGGGCATGCCTGAGCGCCGCGAGCGAGGTTTCGTCGAACTCAACCGGACAGAGAATGACGCGATACGGATGCGCCGGAGGACCGCCTGCCGTCTGCTGTGTCGAAACCATCGTTCATCCTGCGAGCAAGGATTGAACCACAATGGCGGGGATCGGTCTGCTCCCAATCTACCCAGATGCGTTGCACAATTGTGTGCCCGAACGGGTCAACTTGCCCCATGTGAACGGGGTACCTTGGCGTCGCTGGTCAAGGGGAAGGCCGGCCGCCCGCCGCAGGCGCAGTCAGCGGCCAGCCTTCGCAAGCGATTCTTCCTGAGCGGTCGGCTCCGACGCGCTCACTGCGCGCCGCAATAAGCCTCGATTCGATAGCCCTCGGGATCGACGACGAACGCCGCGTAGTAGTTGTCGCCATAGTCCTTGCGCACGCCGGGCTTGCCATTATCACGCCCGCCCGTCTTGAGCGCGGCGGCATGAAAGGCATCCACATCTACGTGCCGCGCGGCTTGCAGGCAGATGTGCAGCCCCGAGCCCTCGTCGGCGGGGACCGGACGCTTGACGCTCAGGATCCACAGTTGCGGCGAGTCGGCGCCGTAGCCCAGCGCCTCTTTGCTCTCGCTCAGGCACTTGTAGCCGAGCGGCGCGAGGGCGGCGTCGTAAAAGCGCCGGGCCGCCGCAATGTCCTTCACGCCAATCGAAACGTGATCGATCATGACCGTTACCTCCCGCGAGGATGTTGCCTAACTGGCATACCGGTTATAGAAGAAGGGCCGATTGTTGTCAATCCTACATGGTGGTTAGAATGGGGGCGATGGGGACCTCTAGCGGTAGGCGCGCGGCCGGCGCGCTTCTCGTCGCTCCGCAGCACTCGCTCTGCCTTGACTTTGCCAACACCCTCGCCTGGCGCGGCAGTTCGCGCGAGGAGAGCCTGCACGAGCTCGCCGACGTGGTGCGATGGTGTGCCGGGAGTGGCACGGTGATAGCGGGTGGTTTTGAATCCGCGGCGGCCGCGGTGCGTGACGACTTGGCACGCGCGGCTCGCCTCTTCGACGAGACGATCGCTATCCGGGAAACGATCTATCGCGTCTTCCACGCGGTCGCCGCCGGCGCGCAGCCGGCGGCGGACGACCTGGCGGCGGTCAACCGCGAGCTTGCGCGCGCGCCGGCGCGCGTCGCGCTCGGGCGCGCCGGTGCGGGCTTCGGATGGCGTCTCGAACTGGCGCGGCCTGCGGCACCCGTGCTGCTGGCGCCGGTGCTGTGGTCGGCGGGAGACCTGTTGGCGAGTTCGCAGCTAAAGCGGGTCCGCGAGTGCGCCAACGGCAAGTGTCTGTGGCTGTTTATCGACGACAGCAAGAACGGCAGTCGGCGCTGGTGCTCGATGCAGGCCTGTGGCAACCGCGCCAAGGCCCATCGCCATTACCTCCGGCACAAAGGCGGCTGAGCGCGGCTGTCGCGAACCGCACCTTCCGCAAGCGGCCTTGCGAGGCGTGACCCCGGTCCTTCGGTCGGGCGGCGGATTATTTTTGCTCCAGACTGCGGATCCAGTCCGCCGTCTTCATCACTTTGCTGAACATCGTGGACTGCGTTACCAGCACCGCGTTGTGCAGGTCGCGGTCGGCCACTTTGCCGGCCTCGGTCCCGAGCGAGAGCGTGCCGGTCGCGTCGGCGAGGAATTCGACCCTGAACCCGCGATGGAAGCCGTCGCGCGCGGTGCTGTCGCAGCACATCTGGGTCATGTAGCCGGCGATCGCCAGAGTGTCGATCCCGTTCTGGCGCAGCCAGCTCTCGAGCTCGGTGCCGGCGAAGCTGCTCGGCATAGTCTTGTCGATCAGTCGGTCATGCGGACGCGCGGCGACCTCCTTGTGCAGCTCCCATTCGGGCGTTCCCTGCTTGAACACGCCGCGGTCGCCCCTCGCCGTATGGCGGACCACCACCACCGGCACGTTATGCGCGCGCGCCGCGTCCATCGCGGCCACGATCCTCTCCAGCGACCCGGCCGGATAGCTGACTGGCAGCTTGCCGCTGAAATACTCATTCTGCACGTCTATAACCAAAAGCGCGCGTTTCATGATATTCACTCCATGGCGCATCCCGCACGGGCCGGGAAGCGACACTTGTAGTCCAAAGACAACGAGCGCTCAAGGCATGAAGACCGCCTTCCGCTTGCTGATCCTCCTCGCGATCGCCGCGCTTGCGGGCTGCGTCATCTTTCCGATCCCGCTGCCGCCCGTCGCGATGAAGGAGCTACCTCCGGTATCGCCAACGCCCACACCCGCCGCGCCGCAAGCAAGCGGCACGCCGACGGCGGCGCCGACTCCGAAATCCACAACATGAGACGCCGACAACCGCTCGAAATTCCCGCTCACCTTTCCCCGCAGGAGCGCGCCGGGGGTTAAGCCCTTCGCTACAGTTGGCCTCGGAGGTGATGTGTCATGGCGATGCGCTTTTCCATCCTCACCCTCGGCGACAACTACGAGCATCTGCGCTCGCACGAGCAGTTCTACCGCGAGGTGCTTGAAGAAGCCGCGTATGCGGAGGAGCTTGGCTACGCGGGCTTCTGGGTCGGCGAGCATCACTTCCAGGCAAGCCAGCGCGTATTCCCGTCGCCGCAGATGATGCTGGCCGCGATCGCGCAGCGCACGCGCCGGCTGCGCCTGGGCACCGGCGTCAGTGTTCTGCCGGTCAACGATCCGATCCGGCTCGCCGAGGATATCGCGGAGCTCGACCTGATAAGCGGCGGGCGCGTCTGCTTCGGCGCCGGGCGCGGCTACCAGCCGCACGAGTTCGCCGGCTTTCACGTGCCGATGGAGTCGTCCAGGGAGCGCTTCTGGGAATGCCTGGAGGTGATCCGGCTCGCCTGGACCCGCGAGCAGTTCTCCTATCGCGGCAAACATTTCCAGTACGACGATATTGCGCTGCTTCCGCGGCCGCTCCAGAAGCCGACGCCGCCGATTTACGTCGCCGCCGCCTCGCCCGGCTCGGCCGATGAGATCGCACGGCGCGGTTGGGCGTTCACTTGTGCGCCGTTCGCCTCCAGCCCGTCGCCCGACGAAGTCGCTGCGCAGCTAAGAGGCTATCGCGAGACCTTCGCCGCGGCGGGCCACGGCCAGCCCCCCGACGATCTGCCGCACGTGTTCTGGACCCACGTCGCGGATAGTACGGAGCAGGCGCTCACGGAAGCCGAGGCAGGGATGAAGCGCAAGCTTGGCAGCGCGTCCAAGGTCTGGGTGAAACCGGGCGTCGCCGGCTACGAGACGTTCGCGAAGATCGGCCAGTTTCTCGCCAGCGCGAGAATCGAGCAGCTCGACGCGCTCTCGATCTTCGGCGATCCGCCGCGCTGCCTGGAGAAGATCCGGCGCTACGAGGCGGCCGGCCTGACCCATATGCTGCTGATGTTCGACTGGGGTGCGATGGCGCAGCGGACGATCTTTCACTCGATGGAGCTGTTCGCGCGGCACGTGATGCCGCACTTCAGGCCCGCCGCGCCCGCCGAGCGCGCACCAGCACCGGATTGAAGCGCTTCGCGCAGACGCCTCGCTTTGCTCCGAATGGAAGGCTCGCGATCACTTCGCGGCGCGGCGGGCGAAGCCGCGGCGGCGCCGGCGCGCCTTCTCCTCTTCCTTCTCGCGCTTCTCGACAAAGTCGATCAGCGCCTGCTGGCAGTTGTTCTTCGGATCGTCGGGCACCAGCCGCACGTAGCTCCCGTCGCCGCGCATCTCCCACGCCGCGTGATTCGGCCGCAGTTGCGCGTCGAGAACCGCACGCAGCTCCTTGCGCAGGGCCGCGTCCTCGACCGGCACCACGACCTCGACCCGACTCTCGAGATTGCGCTTCATGCAGTCGGCCGAGCCGATGAAGTATTCTTCGGCGCCGCCGTTACGGAAGTAGTAGATCCGCCCGTGCTCGAGGAAACGGCCCACGACGCTCACGACGCGAATGTTCTCGGAGAGCCCCGCGATTGCGGGACGCAGGCGGCAGGTGTCGCGCACGATGAGGTCGATCTTCACACCGGCGCGTGAGGCGCGGTAGAGCGCGCGGGTGATGTCGACGTCCTCCAGCGCGTTGACCTTCATCTGGATCAGGCCCGGTGAAGCCGCGCTGTGAAGCTTTACCTCGCGCTCGATCCGTTCGAGCAGCGCGCGCTTGAGAATCGCGGGCGCGGGCAGGATCTTCCTGAAGCTGCGCCCGCCGCGGTAGCCGGTGGTCAGAAAGTTGAAAAGCTGGGTGAGGTCGGCACAGATCGCGTCGTCGGCGGTGAGCAGGCCGAAGTCGGCGTACAGCCGCGCGGTGCCGGCGTGGTAGTTGCCGGTGCCGATGTGCGCGTAGCGGCGCAGGCCGTTGTAGTCCTGGCGCACGACCAGGATCACCTTGCAGTGGGTCTTGAGCCCTACCACCCCGTAGGTGACGTGGATGCCGTACTGCTCGAGCTGCTCGGCGAACTGGATGTTGGCCGCCTCGTCGAAGCGCGCCTTGAGTTCGACCACGACCACGACCTGCTTGCCGTTGAGCGCCGCGTTGCACAGGTGGCCGATGACCTCGGAGCCGCTCGAGGTGCGGTAGAGCGTCATCTTGATCGCGCGGACCTTGGGATCCTCGCTGGCCTCGCGCAGAAAGCGCCCCACCGAGGTGGGGAACGATTCGTAGGGATGCATCAGCAGGATCGAGCCGGCGTCGCGGATGACGTGGAAGATGTTGCGCGACGGGCTCAGCCGCGCGTGGTCCACCGGATGGTGCGGCGGATCGTGGAGCGCCGGCACGTCGAGCGCCGCCAGCTCCATCAGGTCGCGCATCGCCAGCATCCCGTCCACCTCGAACACGTCGTCGCGCTCGCTCAGCCCCAGTTCGGCGGCGAGCATCCCGCGATGCACCGCGCTCATCCCGGCGATCACCTCCATCCGCACGATCGGGGCGAAGCGGCGGTCGCGCAGTTCGGACTCGATGAGCGCGAGCAGATCGTCGGCCTCGTCCTCGTCGCGCTCGGTATTGGCGTTGCGAGTGACGCGGAAAAACTCGCAGCCGTCGATCTGCGCGCCGGGAAACAGCAGGTCGAGCGTATGGGCAACGACGTCCTCGAGCCGAACATAGCGACGCGTCTCGCCTACGCGCACGAAACGCGGGATGCCCAGTCCCACCGGAACCTTGACCCGCGCCAGGCCCGGCTCGCCGTCGTCGGGCGAACGCAGGGTCACGAGTAGATTGAGCGAGAGGTTGGAGATGGTGGGAAACGGATGCGCCGGATCGATTGTCTGCGGCGTCATCAGCGGAAAGATGTTGCGCAGATAGTATTCGCGGATCGCCGCCTGCTCGGCAGCGCTGAGCTGCTCGAAGGAGAGGACCTCAATGCCGTGCTCGGCGAGCCGTGCGCGCAGTGCCGGCCACAGTGCGCGCTGCTGCGCCTCGAACTCGCGCACCTCGGCAAGACACTCGGCAATCTGCTGCTGCGGCGTGCGGCCGTCAACCGTAAGCTCCCGCATCCCGGCAACCACTTGCTGCTTGAGGCCACCGATGCGCTTCATGAAGAACTCGTCGAGATTCGAAGCGGTGATCGCGAGGAACTTGACCCGTTCGAGCGGCGGATTGTGCTCCTCGAGCGCCTCGGCGAAGACCCGGCGATTGAAACCGAGCCACGTAAGTTCGCGGTTGAGGAACAGCTCCGGAGCGTCAACTTCGGCATCGCGTCGTGCGGTCGCCGGCAGTGTGGTCGCATTGCCATTCACTCCCACGACCTCCGCCGCCGCGCCGTCGGCCGCTCTGATGCCGCCGGCAGGCGCGCCGCCCACAGAAACCCCAGTTGAGGAAGCCTGCACGACGCTCAGTTCGGGCATGGTCGGATCGAGCTGTTGCTGCGCCTCGCCCTGATTCGCCATAAGTCAGGTTCATTCTAGCGGAACGGCCAGCCGGCGGTTAACCAACACGGCAGACGGCGGTTCCTCGCCATGGTGCTTTTTTGCACCTAAAAGACGCCTATTCGGCACTTGATGCGATTTTCACCAAGCCCCTTATGATCTCGGTCGGAATCGGGGTTTGTCTGCTTAGCCGGGAAATTTGTAGTGTGGCGTACCCGCTGCGCGGAGCGAGGTGCGAAACGATGCCCGGTTCGTGTCAGATTTGGCGCTCCCTGGGGCTGGCAGCTTCTCTCCTTTTCCTGGCAAGCGGTGCAATCGCTGGCGATCCGCCTCCGCCGCCAGCCGGCGGGCAGCCCATTGCGGCAAGCAACGCACCGCCCATGGGTGCGCACGCCGACGCCGCGCCGGCCGCATCGTCACACGCCGAAGCCGTCCCGCTCGGCACCGTTGTCAGTTACCAGAACTGGCAGCGTTACGCGCGCTTCATGCCGGTCGGGATGCGCACGTTATTCGCAGGGGACCATTTCTGGCGGATGCCGGCCGACGTCCGGATCGAGGTCGGCCCCGTGGTCGCGATTCCGTTGCCGGACCGTTACCTCGCTGATACCGCCAGGGACGCGGGCGCAGTCAAGCTGGCGCAGTTGCCAACCGGCGGTTATGCACCGACGGGATACGTCGCCGGGATTCCGTTTCCCGATGCGCAAAGGGACCCGACGCTTGCGCCGTACGAAATCTTCTACGACGCCTACTACCACTATGCGCCCCGCCTGCAGCGGATGACTTCGTGCAACTATACGGGAGACTCCTGGGGTAATTTCACCCAGACCCAGATTGCCGACTCTGTTTACTCACAACTGACATATTTGAGCGATGCCGGTTTTCCGCAGACCGTGCCGGATTCCAATGGCTATTATCTCGTCAAGTACTATGAACAGCTCTATCCTGAGCAGGGCAAGTATACGACCAGCCTTGACATTTCCTACGCGGACGCAACCCGCCTGGACGATACCTACCTGCCGTCGGCGCGCCGCCCGCTGCGGCTTTCGGAAGCTTCACGCTGCTCGCCCTTTCCGGGCAATGATTTCACCTGGGACGAGTCGAACTACGGCCCGCCGTCGCTGCCGCAAACCTTCAAGATCACGTACGCCGGCTTGCGGCCGATGCTCTTCCTGGTCCATCTCAACCCGCAGGTGTTCAAGCGTTGCGGAGGAGCGACCGGCCCGCCCGCGGAATTTTTCTACCCGGGCGGCAAAGGCGTCGTACCCTGGCCGCGGCCCACGCTGGGCAAATGGGAAATGCGCGACGTGTATGTGGTCGAGATGAGCAGGTTGCCAGCGTTTGCCAGTGGCTATTGCTACAGCAAACGCGTTCTATACATCGACAAACAGACGTTCTTCCCGCTGGCTATCGATCTCTACGATCCCGCAGGCCAACTCTACAAGTCCTGGATCGAGTTCCAGTCCCCGATGCGCGTGCCCGGGACCGGCACGGCTTTGGGCGTCAACGGCGCCAACGAGCTGCTGATCGCCAACTTCAAGGACAAGCATCTGACCGTAAGCACCGCCGAGCATCCGTGCTTCAACAGCGATTGCAGCGCGCAGTACCTCGACGCCAGCCGCTACGCAAGCCCCGACGGCCTGAGCAAGATAGCGCAATGACGGCGCGCCGGCGTTACTTGCGCGCCGCAGCCTTGCGCCGGCGATACTTTTCGACCATGTAGGAGCCCGCCGCCGTCGCGCCACCGTCGATCACCATCACCGCGCCCGAAATATAGGACGATTCCGGGGAAGCGAGGAACGTCGCCAGGCGCGCGACCTCATCGACGCTGCCGAAGCGATTTATCGGCGAATGATTGGCGCGCTCCTCGTAGGCCTCCCGGGACCACGCGGCGCGGACCATCTCGGTGTCGATCGGCCCCGGCGCAATCGCGTTGGCCGTGATCCCGTAATCCGCAAGCTCGAGCGCCATCGCGCGCGTCAGCCCGATTATTCCGGCCTTGGCGGCGCCGTACGGCGCAAGGTCGAGGGGCCCCATGAGGCCCGCCACCGAAGCCATCGACACGATCCGCCCGTACTTTCGCGGCGCCATCGCGCGGGCTGCCGCTTGTGAACAGTAAAACGTGCCGAATAGATGGACGCGCAGATGGTTCTCCCAATTCTCGGGCGAGATTTCGAGGAACGGCTGTCCCTTGGCGACGCCGGCGTTGTTGATCATAATATCGACCCGGCCCAGCTCGCTCGCCGCTTCAGCCACCCATCCCTGCGCCTGCGCGCAGTCGCCGATATCCGCAAGCTTGAAGAACGCACGCCGTCCCATCGCGCGGATTTCATCAGCAGTTGCCTGTGCCGTTTGTTCGTCAATCTCCGCAAGCCCGATATCGGCGCCTTCGCGTGCCAAAGCGAGCGCGATTGCCTTGCCGATCCCGCGTCCCGCGCCGGTCACCAGCGCGACCTGATCCTTGAATCGCATCGCTGCGCACCTCCGCTGGAATGACGCCCGCACCCCGGGGCGTGCGTCCATCGTTGTCCGGCGCGCCGCCGCGCGTCAAACACCCGTTGCTCGCGTCGCTATCGGCCAGCCGCTACCGCCAGCTCGCCGAGCCGGGCGCGGTCGTGGGGCGCCTGGAAATCGATCGCCGGACCCATCGGCACAATCCGGGTCGGATTGAGGAAGGCGTGACTGGCGTAGTAGTGGCGTTTGATGTGCGCGAGGCTGACCGTCTCAGCAATACCGGGGATCTGGTAAAGGTCGCGCGTATAGCCCCACAGGTTTGGATAATCGACGATGCGCCGGAGGTTGCACTTGAAGTGGCTGTAGTAAACCGCGTCGAAGCGCACCAGCGTGGTGAACAATCGCCAGTCGGCCTCGGTGCTCCGCACGCCAAAGAGGTAGCGCGAACGCGCAAGCCGCCGCTCCAGCCGGTCGAGCGTTTCGAACAGCGACGCGAAGACCGCCTCGTATGCTTCCTGGCTGCGCGCGAAGCCGCACTTGTACACGCCGTTATTTACCGTGTCATACACGGTCTGGTTGAGCGCGTCGATTTCCGCACGCAGCGGTACCGGATAGAGATCGACCGTCGCGTCGCCGAAGGCGTCGAACGCCGAATTCAGCATCCGGATGATCTCGGACGACTCATTGTTGACGATCGTCGCTCCTGCGCGATCCCACAGCACCGGCACCGTAACCCGACCGGTGTAGTCCGGGCGCGCCCGCGTGTAGGTCTCGTGCAAATAGCGCGCACCGTTGATCGCGTCGCGCGTCGCGCCCGGCATCAGCGAGCCGTCGGGCGCGCCGAACGCCCATCCGTGCTCGCCCATCAGCGGATCGACCACCGAAACCGAAATCACGCTGTCGAGCCGCTTGAGCTTGCGCACGATGAGCGTGCGGTGCGCCCATGGACAGGCCAGCGAGACGTACAGATGATAGCGGCCGGGCTCGGCCTTGAAGCCGCCCACGCCGCTCGGCCCCGGGCGGCCGTCGGCGGTGACCCAATTGCGGAAGGTGGTTTGCGGGCGAACGAAATGCGGGCCGCCGGTCCCCCGGATATCGTCGCTTCGCCATCGGCCGTCGACCAGCATTCCCATCGTGGCTTCTCCTGGGCGCGCCGCGCGCCGCTTGAGCGCGCCCTCAGCGCGGCGCAAATTGGACGAGTGGGTGTGAGCGAACAAATCCAGGGATTCGCCAGCGCCCATTTTCGATCATATGCCGGCTGGCGATGATCTCAAAAACCTCCAGGCGCTGCTCTATCGACTGATCACGGCGCCCGGCGGCGTCGCTGAGGGTCTGGCGGCCGAACGCGAGTCGAGGCCGGGCGCGCTTGGCGAGCTGGACGACGTGATCGTCGGCGATGAGCGTCTCGGCGCCGTCGGACGGCTGGAAATTTACGCCAACGCCTACTTCTACCGCATCCTCGACTGCCTCAAGGAGGACTTCCCGGCCACGCTCGCCGTGGTCGGCGCCGACAACTTTCACAACCTCATCACAGGCTACCTGGTCGAGCATCCGCCGACCGAACCGTCGATCTTTTACGCGGGGCGCTACCTCGCCGACTTTCTCGCCACCCATCCGATGCGCGCGCGATGGCCGTACGCCGCGCAGCTTGCCCGCCTGGAGCGGACGCTGGTCGAGATTTTTCACGCCGCCGACGCGCCAGCGCTGAGCGCCGAAGCGATACGCGCGATTGCGCCCACGCAATGGCCTGCGCTCGCGCTTCGGCGCCATCCGGCAAGCGCGATCCTCGATTGTCAATGGCGCGTTGACGAGTTGCGGCGCGATATCGACGAAGGCCGCAGGCTGAATGAGCCGGCACACGCACCGGCGAGCGTGTTGGTGTGGCGGCGGAACGGCCTGGTGCACTACCGTGCGCTCGAAGCCGGCGAGCGCGCGGCACTCACACTTGCCGCGGAGGGTGCGAGCTTTGCGGCCATGTGCGAGGCGGTAGCCGCCGCGGCGGAGGGAGATGACGCGGTTGGGCTCATCAATCGCCTGCTCGGGCGATGGCTTGCCGACGGCCTGTTCTCAGCCGCCTGAAGACCGCGCCGTCGCGCTCACGATTTGGTCCGCATCGTGACGAACTCTTCGGCGGCGGTCGGATGGATTCCAATCGTCGCGTCGAACTGCGCCTTGGTCGCACCGCACCTGAGCGCGATCGCCAGCCCCTGGATGATCTCGCCCGCCTCGGCGCCCATCATGTGCGCCCCCACCACGCGGCCGCCGGCGCGCTCGACCACCAGCTTCATGAAGCACTGCTCGTCCCTGCCGCTGAGCGTATGTTTGAGCGGCCGGAACCCGGTGCGGTAGGCGTCAACTTCGCCGTAGCGCTGGCGCGCCTGGGCCTCGGTCAGGCCCACGGTGCCGATCGCGGGCTGGCTGAACACCGCCGAGGGAACGTTCTCGTAATCCGGGCGCATCGGGTTGTTGTTGAACAACGTCTCGGCGACGGCGCGACCTTCAGCGATCGCTACCGGCGTCAGCTGCTTGCGATTGGTGCAATCGCCGATCGCGTAGATGCTGGGCACCGACGAACGCGAGTAGGAATCGACGCGCACCGCACCCTCGCCGTCAAGCGCAACCTGCGCCTGCTCGAGACCGATGCCACGCGTGTTGGGCGCACGCCCGGTTGCGAACATGATTAGGTCGGCCTCGACTCGCGCGCCGTCGTCGAGCGCAACATCAAAGCCGCGACTCGCCTTCTGGATCGCCGCCACCTGGCGGTTGAAGCGCAGTTCGACGCCCCGCTTGCTCATCTCAACCGCCAGCGCGCGGCGCACGTCGTCATCGAAGCCGCGCAAGAACAACTCCCCGCGATGGATGATGGTCACCTGAGCGCCAAGTCCGTGGAAGATGCCCGCGAACTCAAGCGCGATATAGCCGCCGCCGACAAGAATTATCCGCGGCGGCAAGGCGGGCAGGAAAAATGCTTCGTTCGAGGTGATCGCGTGCTCGACGCCGGGCATCGCCGGCTTGGTCGGCCATCCGCCGGTCGCGACCACAATGTAGCGCGTCGAGAAGTGCCGGCCACCGACCGCCACGGTGTGCGGATCAACGACGGTCGCGCGTGCCCGCATGATCCGCACGCCGGCCTCGGTCAGCAGCCGCTCGTAAACGCCGTTGAGCCGCGCGATCTCACGGTTCTTGTTGGCGATGAGCGTGGCCCAGTCGAAGCGGCGCTCGCCCACGGTCCAGCCGAAGCCGGCGGCGTCGTCGAACGCCTCGCCGAACTCGGAGGCGTAAACCAGGAGCTTTTTCGGGATGCATCCGACGTTGACGCAGGTGCCGCCCAGATAGCGCTCCTCCGCGATCGCCACCTTTGCGCCGTGCGCCGCCGCCATCCGGCTCGCACGCACACCGCCCGAGCCGCCACCTATCGTGAACAGATCAAAATCGTACATCGAAACGGGACTCCCTCTGGCGCGCGAGGCCGTGGCCGGCGCGGGCAGTCGGCATCGCGCGCGCGATGCCTCGCACTCGGCTCTGCGGGGCCGATCGAATCGTCAAACCAGTTCGATCGCGAACGGGCCCTGCTCGACCACGCGGCCGACGATCTCGCTGTCAGCGATGCCGGCAGCCTGGAGCGCGGCAAGCAGCGCCAGCGCGTCGCGCTCGGACAGCGCGATCAGCAGGCCGCCCGAGGTTTGCGGGTCGAAAGCGATCTCTACCATCTCGGCCGCCACTTCGTCCGAGATTCGCACGCGCGGGCCGAAGAATTCGCGATTGCGCTGCCCGCCGCCGGGGATCATTCCCGCCCGGCAGCATTCGAGCGCTCCCGGCAACAGCGGCAGATCGGACTCCTCGACCCGCAGCGTCACACCGCTGCCATCGGCCATCTTGACGGCGTGGCCGGCGAAGCCGAAGCCCGTGATATCGGTCGCCGCGTGAACTTCGAACCGCATCATCGCACTTGCCGCTTCCGCGTTGAGCGCGCTCATCGAACGCACGGCCGCCGCGTAGTGCTCGGGCGCGAGCCGGTCGCGCTTGAACGCGGTCATCAGGGTCCCCGTGCCCAGGGCTTTGGTCAGCACCAGCGCGTCGCCGACGCGCGCGCCGACGTTGCGGATTATCCGGCGTGGATCGATCACGCCGGTCACCGCCATCCCGTACTTCACCTCCTCGTCGGCGACGCTGTGGCCTCCGACAACCACGACGCCCGCCTCGCGCGCTTTGTCCGCCCCACCGCGCAGAATCTCGCCGAGCATCTCGCCTGGCAGCCCCGATTGCGGCCAGCACACGATATTGAGCGCGGTTTTCGGCACCCCGCCCATCGCATAGATGTCCGAGAGCGAATTGGCAGCAGAGATCTGGCCGTAGGTGTACGGGTCGTCCACCACAGGGGTGAAGAAATCGACCGTGTTGACGATGGCCAGATCTTCGCGCAGGCGAAACACGCCGGCGTCGTCGCCGGTGGTGATACCGACGAGCAGATCGGGATGGCTTCCCGGATCGAAGCGGCTAAGCGCGGCGGCGAGGTCCTCCGGACCCAGCTTGCCGGCTCAACCCGCCGCCTTGCAGCGCGCGGTCAGCCGAATCAGCTCGCCACGCGCCGGGTTATTGTCCCGGTCTTCAGGCATCAACGGCCTATTGTGGCGCAAGCCGCCGCGCTCGCCAATCGCGCCCGCAGCCATCCGTACAGTCCGGCGGGGCACCGAGGCCTGTCCCGCTCAGAAGGCCGCTACGGCCACTTACGAACGGGCGCGCAGGCGGCGGGCGTCGCCGACACGCGTGGTTAGGCCCGCGTGGTCGAAGTAGTCGAGCAGCGCGATCGCGAACTTGCGGGACGCGCCGAGCAAGTCGCGATATGTCGCAGCGGTGATTTCGGGCGCGGTGCGCAGATGGTCGAGCAGGCGCTGGCGCGCGGCCTCGAACGGCTCGCGCGCGAAGTAGAGGTCGGTGGCGATCTTGACCACCCGCCCCTCGCGCTCCAGGGCACCGAGCAGCGTGCGCAACCGGCCGAGCTCGGCGCCGCGCAGCTTGAGTTCGTCGGCAAGCTGCTTGAGATCGGGCGGGTGGAACTCGGCGCGGCGCAGCGCCTCCTCCAGTCGCGCGCCGAGCCGGCCTTCGTCGCCGCCAAGGGTCACCCGATGGCCCCGTAGGCGCAGCACGCTCTCCTCGCGCACGATTTCCGACTCGCGCCCGAGCCGGTCGACCAGCGCACGGAAGGCGCGCGCGCTCACCTCGTAGGGCAGGCGCTCGCGCAAGGCTTCCATCTCGAGCCCGGGCGACAGCGGCTCGGCCTGATGATGGGCCGTAAGCGCGGCCAGCGCGAAGCGCTTGAGCTCCTCCCATTTGGCCGCCGTGGTAAAGCCCTCCTCGTCGCCGAGCGAGAGTTTGACGAAGCGCTGATCGCGCAGCGTCTCGCCCACCTCGCGCGCGGGCGCGTTGAGCAACTGCGCAATCCGCGCAGGGGTGGCCGCCAGACTCTCCTGCAAATTCAGCAGTGCTTCGATCGTGTCCGGCGAGGGCGCGGCGTCGAGCGCGGCGAGATGCTTGAGATAGGCCTCAAGCGGTTTGCGCATGCGCCGCCCGAGCGGATTGAGCACCACGCCGCCGCCCAGCGTGCGCCGGCTCGTTTCGTCGCGGATCACGAAATGGTCGCCCGCCAGCGCAACTACTGGATCGTTGAGCACGAGCTGCACCAGCGCGCTATGCTTGGGCGCGATCTCGCCCGGCGCCTCGAGCACAATCGCGCGGCCGATCGTCTCGCCAGTGCCGATAAAAAAGCGCACGCGGTCGTTGTTCTTGAGCGGGCGCCTGGCCGCCGGCCGCAGCTCCAGATGCGCGTCCAGCCGTGTGGTGGTGAGCTCGAGCCGATCGTCAACGACGACGTCGCCCCGCTTGAGCTCCATCCGTTCGGCCCCACTCAAGTTCAGTGCGACCCGCTGGCACAGCCCCGCGCTTTCCACCGGCTCCGAATGGACCTGGATCGAGCGCACGCGCACCTCTCCGCCGCCGGGCAGCACGCGCAGCTTCTGTCCCACGCGCACTTCGGCCCCCATCGCGGTGCCCGTAACAACCGTCCCGTGGCCCTTGATGGTGAACGCGCGGTCGAGCGGGAGGCGGAACAGGCCCGTGCGCCGGCGCGCTTCGAAACCCGCAAGCGCGCGCGCGATCTCGGCGCGCAGCCCGTCGAGCCCGGCACCGGTCAGGGCGGAGACTGCGATGATCGGCGCGCCGGCCAGGCGGGTTCCGTCGGCAAGCAGCTCGATCTCCTCGTGCACTTCAGCGAGCCGCGCGGCATCGGCGAGGTCGGCCTTGGTGATGACGAAGATTCCGCGGCCGACGCCCAGCAGATGAAGGATGTCGAGGTGCTCCTCGCTCTGCGGCATCACGCCGTCGTCGGCGGCGACCGTGAACAGGACGAGGTCGACGCCGTGTGCGCCGGCCAGCATGTTGCGGATGAAGCGTTCGTGACCCGGAACATCAACCACGCCCGCGCGGGTGCCGTCGGGCAGCGTGAAGTAGGCGAAGCCGAGATCGATCGAAATCCCGCGCTCCTTTTCCTCCTTGAGGCGGTCGGTGTCTTGGCCCGTGAGCGCCTTGATGAGCGCGGTCTTGCCGTGGTCGATATGCCCGGCGGTGCCGATGATGGCGTGGGTGACGTTATGATGGGCAATACCGGCAGCCATGGTGCGGATCGCAGTCTAACGCGATCGCCCCATCCGCCAAAAGCCCATCTCTTTGGCCAGACCTGGCGCGGCAGAGGGGAAAGACCCTGCCAGCGCGTCCGCGCTTCAGTGGACCTTGGCGAGGGCGGCGTTGATAGTCTGTGTGAAGCGGTCGCCCGGCCGCAGATAGACGATGAAGCGCGAAATCTTGCCCTGCCCGTTCACCGTGAAGTGGTCGATCGCTACCAACGAGTACTTGCCGGTCAGTTTGTTCTGGTTCGTCAGTTCCATCACGCAGTCGTGGCCGTCCTGGATGAAGCTGGCAGGCTTGACCCGAGGCTTCAGCGCGCCGAGAAAGTGAATGTAGAACTCGCCGATTGCCTTGGCGCCGTAGCGGGTTTTGCCGTCCGGTCCCATATAGACGGCGTCCTCCGCGAACAAGCCGCCTATCTCGTCGTACTGGCCCGCGTTGATGAGATCGACGTACTGATGGGGCGCGGCGCATGCCCCCGTGGCGGACGCTGCGCTGGTCGCGGCGGCGTTTCCGTTAGCCTCTCCGTTCTGGGCAAGAATGGTTGGCGCCTCGCGCACGGCCCGCTCGTCGGCACGCACCAACGCACCGCTGACGACAACGGCAACCGCGGTCAACGCCATAAGACCTGCCACTTTCGCTGGATTGATCACCTGGCGCTCCCCTGACGGCCTCTATTAAGTCGAGGTTTATCAGGTCGCCACGACCTGACCCAAGAACAATCTGCTCGCGCATCGCTTGGGGCGTCGAAAATTTCCGCTATGGCGGTCAACCTGAATCCCAGCGCGCTAGCGGCTCGCCACGGGCATCATCCGCGACCATCGTTAAGTCGCCGTTTTTCGGTTCGCAGGACCGAACAAACCCGCCATGCGCGCCGCGGCGCCGCTTCCTGCAACGGGAGCGGCGCCCCGCGGTCTTCAACCGCCGGCTTATCGCGGCCGGCCGCAATCTTCGGAGAATCCGCCGCGTCGCGCGATTGGCGCAACGATGATCCTGCGCCGCGTCATTTGCCCTTAATCTGGTTGACGTAGGTCGGCAGATCGAAGTAGTCGCGCCAGGCCCTGATCTTGCCCCCGCTCAGCTCGAAAACTCCGGCGACCGGCAACGCGATATGCTTGCCGTTGACCGTGAAGGAGTCCACGCGCTCGTTGAACACAACCGATCCGGCGCTTGCCGTATTGAGGATCTTGAATTCCAGCGCCGTGGTTCCGGGCATGAAGCCGTCGATGACCTTGCGGATCTCGGCCTTGCCATGCGCGGGCTTGAGCGGGATATTATGGTAAACGGCGTCGTCAGCGAAGAACTCCATTACCTTGTCGATATTGAGTGTCGACCAGGTCTTGCAGAACTCATTGACTATTCTTTCGTTCTCGGTGCTCATGGGGGATATTCTCCTTCCGAATCTCCGGGACTTATTGACTATTTCACAAAATATCTCAACCGGCGCCGCGAGTTGCGCGCGCGCCGGCGCGCTTACGCCTTCTCACCTTCCTCGTCGAGATAAAAGCGATCGTCGTCCTTGTTGTAGCCGAAGAGTTCGGCGAAGCGGCCCCAGTTGACGACGGTCGCGAACATCCGCTCAGGCGATTCGTCCGGCAGCAGCATCGCCAGGTGTTCGAGCACGACCTCCTTGTTGAGCGAGTGATCCTCCTGCGCGCGCAACAGGCGCACCAGGTATCCGAACAGGGTGTGCTTGCGCAGCTGCTCGCGGATGATCCGTTTGCGCTGGTTGACGTCGGCGGCGAGGAACTCGCGCCCCAGCGGTTCGAGCACCACGTCGCCCGCCGGGGTCGAAACCAGGCCGAGGATCTCGGCCGCCTTCATCACCTTGAGCAGGTCGGCAAACTTGAAGTTGAGGTCGCGTGCGATCTTGTAGCCGTCCTCGCGCCCGCCGCGGTCCTCGAGCATCTCGAGCAAGCCGAAGACCCATGGCAACTGGCTGTCAGGAATCGGATGGATCGCCGGCGGAGCCATCAAGCGCGCTCCTCGATAAGCGAGAAGACCTTGTCGGTGAGGCTGTTGAAAGGTTCGCTGCGCCGGTCGCGCGGGCGCGCCAAATCGACCCTCAGGTCGCCCGCCAGCCGTCCGGGCCCGGCCGAGAGCACAAGGATGCGATCCGCCAGTTCGACCGCCTCCTCGATGATGTGGGTGACCATGATGATGGTTTCGACCGGGCTGTCGGGCGCCTGCCAGATGTCGAGCAGTTCCTCGCGCAGGCCGATCGCGGTCAGCGCGTCGAGTGCCGAGAACGGCTCGTCCATCAGCAAGACCGCGGGCTCAACCGCCAGCGCGCGCGCCAGCCCAACCCGCTGCTTCATCCCGCCCGAAAGCTCGCGCGGGTAGGCTTCCTCGAAACCATCGAGTCCCACCTTATCGATATACAGGGTCGCCAACCGTTCGCGCTCGGCGGGCGGCACGCCACGCGCCTCCAGCCCGAGTTCGACGTTGGCCTTCACGCTCAGCCACGGCAGCAGCGCAAAGGACTGAAAAACCATCGCGCATTCGGGGTTGATGCCGTCCACCTGCTGGCCGTTGTACAGCACCTGGCCCGCGGTCGGCGCAATGATCCCGTTGATGATCCTGAGCAGAGTTGATTTGCCGCACCCCGACGGCCCCACGATCGCGACGAATTCGCCACGCTCGACGCTGAAGGAAATCTCGTTGAGCACGCGCAGGTTGCCCTTGGCGTGGGGGTAGCTCTTGGAAACCTGTCTGAGCTCGAGCAGGGCCATGGCTCTGGCGGATCGTCACACATCGCCGCTCACCTTGGGTCAATCGATCCTGTAACGTTCGGTCGCCACGTTATACAGCCTGCGCCAAACCAGCCGGTTCAAGCCTACCACTACCACGACCATCGAAAGCAGGCTAAGCAGGATCATCATGCTGTCGCCGGTCTCGTAGGTCGCGGCGTCGAGCAGCGCGCCCAGCCCCAGCACCTTGTAGGTTTTGCCGCGATAGGAAAAGTACTCCGACAGAATCAACGCGTTCCAGCCGCCACCCCACGCCGTGATGCTGCCGGTGACGATCGACGGCACCAGCGCTGGCACGGTGAGCTTGCGCCAGATGGCCAACCTGTTCAGACCATAGGCGTGCGCCGCCTCCTTGAGGTCTTCGGGGATTTGGTTGACGCCGGCGAGCAGGTTGAACAGCAGGTACCATTGCATGCCGGTCAGGATCAGCAGGATCGAGGCGAGATTCATACCGCCGGTCACCTCGACCACGAACAGCACGATAAGCGGGAAGAGCGCGGTGGCCGGCATCGAACCGACAATCTCGGCAATCGGCGCCAGCCACCGGCGAAAGCGCACATTGTCCGCCGCCGCGAGCGCGCATGGCAGCGTCCAGCCGAGCGAGATCGAGTAGGCGACGACGATCCGGAGGATCGAGGCGCCGGTGGCGGCGGGAATCAAGCGCGCCTGGTCCGGCCACGGTCCGCTGAGCGCGTGGGCAAGGGCGGCGAGCCCCTTGAAAATCGCATAGAGGAAGATCAGCCAGAGCGCGATCAGTGCCGCGTAGCCGGTGGCGCGAGCGGCGCGCGCAATGCGCGCGCGGGTTGTGGAATCAAGCGCCGGCAGGCCGGCGAGCAACACGCGCAGCAGCGCCGCCGGCGGCCGTATCACGAAGCGCGCGGTGCGATAAACCGCCGGGCCCAGCGCACTCAGCGCGTGCAGCATCCCTAGCGAGCCCATCGGTTCGCCGGCGGCACCTGAGGCAAACTCGTAGCGGAACTTTTCCGCCCACACGGTCAACGGCTGCCATACCATCAGGTCCATCAGGACGATGATCAACAGCAGCATCGTCAGTCCGGCGATGATCTCCCCGCTGCGCCCGCGGTCCGCCGCCTCCATCAGGTAGCTGCCCAGACCCGGCAACCGGTAGTGCGAGGGGCCGACGGTGATGATCTCGCACGCGATCAGGAAGTACCATCCAGCCACCCACGACAGGATCGAGTTGTAGACCAGCTTCGGCACGCAGGCCGGCAACGACAGCTTGCGAAAACGCAACCAGGCGCTGGCGCCGAAGGCTTCGAGCGCCTGGCGCAAGTCGTCGGGTATCGTGCGCATCGACTCGAACACGCCCAGCGCCAGATTCCACGCCTGGCTGGTAAAGATCAGGAAGACCGCCGCCATCTCGACCCCCAGCCGGCCGCCGTGAGCGAGCGCGACGAAGAAATAGACCGCGGCGGGGAAAAAGCCGATAACAGGCACCGACTGCGCGATATCAATCGCCGGGATCATCACCCGCTCCCACCTCCGCCCGCGCGCTGCGGCCATCCCGTAGGCGACCGAGAACACCATCGCCAGCACATACGCCGCCAGCATGCGGTAGAACGAGCAGAAGGCATAGTACGGCAGCTGGCGGACCGAGACGCTGAAGCGCGGCCCGTGCAGATGGGGGGCGTGGGCGCGGAAGCTGAAAAACAGCGCGAGCAGCGCCGCCACGATCAGTATCGAAACCGCTCCGCTGATTAGCCTGCGCGCGTTCATGCCTGGCTCGCCGTCCGGACAGCGAATTTTCCAGCATAGCGCCCCGCGCGCTCAAGCACGACGGTCAGGCAAGCGATGTGCCGCGGCCAAGCCGCCATGGCGCTGGCTGATAGCATGAGTCGCCCGCAGCGGGGGCAGGCGGTTGATAAATCGCTTAGCCCGCGCGCACGGCGCGTTGACAAGCGGGCGGCGCCCGAATAGCTGCTTTGCAGGGTGGCCTCCCAAGGTAAGGGCAAAATCGACGAATGGCGGCTCGGAGTCGAGCTCGGCACGCTGGAAGAGTTCGAAGCCGTCGAAGCCGCGCCCGAAGCGGTCCGCGATCACTCGGCCGAACGCCTTGGGCGCGCGCTCTTCGTCCTTACGGCCGAGCATCTGGGATGGGCGGCGGTGGCATGCTGGGCGGTGGTGAGCCGCCTGCTGATGCTCGGCGCGCGGCCGCTCGATCCCGCCGAGGCGAGCGAGGCGCTCACCGAACTCTCCCTGCTCCATGGCAACGCCGCCGTCGGCGCTCATCTGAGCTGGGTTCAACTGGCCGAGACTGCGGTCTTCGCAGGTCTCGGCGCCGGTGACTTCGCCGCACGCATCGCGTACGCGCTTAGCGGCCTGCTGCTGATTGGCGCGGCACTCGCGATGCGCCGCCATCTGGGGCGCGCCGGCGCCCTCGCCTTTGCCGCGCTGATCGCGCTCTCGCCCAGCGCCGCCTATTTCGCGCGCAGCACAGCGGCGATCGTTCCCGCGCTTGCGTTCGCAGTGATCGCCCTTGCGGCCTTCCTCGAGCTTGTCGAGAGGCCGACGCCGGCCGGAGCGGCGGGAGTCGGCGCGGCCGCTGGTCTGGGGCTCGCGAGTGCCGCCGCGCCCGCGATGATGACCGCGCTCTTCATGTTGGCCGCGCTTGCTGTAATCGGCCTCGGGCGGGCCGTAACTGACCGGCGCGCGATGCTCCAGGTGCGGGTGTGGTGGACGCGGCGCAAGGCGCTGCTTTTCGTCGGCGTGCTGGTGGCTGCGGCGCTGTGGGCGCTGCTCGAGAGCGGGCTTGCGACGCGCTCTCCACTCGGCGCGGTAGTGGCGGCCGCGCACATCAATTTTGCACCCTCGGGCGTAGCGGGCTTCAGGGCCGGGCTGAATTTCTATCTGCCGATATTCGCGTTCTATGAGTTCCTGCTCGTGATTCTGGCCGTGGCGGGTGCGATCGCGGTGGTCACGATACGCGTGCGGTCGCGCCTGGCGACGGGCGCGCTCATCTGGAGCCTGGTGGCGGTTGCCTTCTATCTCTGGACGCCGCAGCGCTCGCCGGCGCTTGTGCTCCAGATGATCGTACCGATGGCGTTGCTCGGCGCCGTCGCGATCGACTACCTCCATCACGCGCCGGCGTGGACTGTCATCCGTTATCCGCTCGCCGTGCTCGCGCTGCTGACACTTTACGTGCAGGCCGCCAACAGCTTTGTCTTTTATGCCCCCGACGCCAGCCAGGCGCCGTGGGCACGCACCGCGCTGCTCTTCTGGACCGCGCCGGTTACCACCCTTCAGGCCCGGCAGGAATGCACGCGAGTGATCGGTCAGTTGCCAGCCCGCAGCGCGCGGGTCTTCTTTGCCGACGGCTCGCCGGTGCTGCGATGGTATCTGCGCGAGTTCGCGCCTGCAGACAACGCCGCAAGCGCCTCGGCGGTCGTCGCCGGCGCCGAAGCGCCGAACCTGCCGCAGGTCGACGTGCAGGCACGTTATGAGTTCGAGCTGTCCGCCGCATGGCATCCGCGGTGGGAGGCGCTCTCGCCGCCGGCCGCCTTGAACTACCTGCTAAGCGCGCGCGCATGGGGTCCGCTTCAGACCGACCGCGCCACGATCGTCGTGCGCCCCAGCCTCCCGACCGCGGCGACGGTCATCTTCGCGCCCGCCACGGCTCCCAGCGCGGCGCCCCCGGCTTCGCCTGCCGCAACTCCCATACCGTCCGTGGCGCCAGCGCCGACGCCGGCCGCGATATCCGTCCCAACGCCCGGCGTCGCCCCGTCGCCGTCGGCAGCGCCCTCGCCAACAGCTTCGCCATCCGGTACTCCGTCTTCCGGCCCGCCGGTCTAGCCGCTAGCCGATTCTTCTCGTCATCGAAGAGCGAGACCGCACAATTGCGCGTGCTTCGCCCAAGGCGATTTGCGCGACGTGCGCCGCTCTGTAATAAAGACCAAAACCGCCACGGCCTGCTGCGCATGGCGTAAACCGACGCACGCGGGCGGGGTAACCGTTTCGCCAAAGGACGTCCGGGATGCAAAGCCTGCTCGCCACTATTCAGCAGTGGCACATCCATCCGGTAATCGACCATTTCACGGTCGCGATCTTCGTGCTCGCGGTCGTCGCCGACCTTGTCGCCAGCCTGTTCTCGAACCGGCTGTGGCTGCGCTACGCGGCGCTCGCGCTGATGATCGTGGCGGCGGGAGCGGCATGGGGCTCCAGCGTGACCGGCGGATGGGAAGCCGACAAGGTATGGAAGGCGGTCAAAGCCGCCGACGGTCCCGCCTTCGATGTCCTCAAGCGCCACGCCTGGCTCGGTGACGACATCATTCCATGGGTCATCACGGCGCTCGCCGTATGGCGGATCGGCGTGCAGGTGCTCGGCTTCATCGCGAGCTCGCGTCCGCTCTATCTAATCGTCTCGGTCGCCGCACTTATCCTTGTTTCGTACCAGGGTTATCTCGGCGGCGCGCTGGTCTACGACTACGGCGTCGGCACCGCCACCTTCGCCGGCGCGTCCCAGCCGACGCCAGCGGCAAGCGAAACGCCGAGTGGGCCTGCCACGCCGATTCCGACAGTGTACGTTCCGGCCGCAGGCGCCACGCCCGCGGCTGGCGCTTCGGCTACCGCGCCCGCCGCGACTCCTGCGGAGAGCGGCAGTGCCGGCGCGGCCACTCCGTCGGCGTCCCCGTCGACCCCCGCTGCCGCGCTACCCTCTGCTGCGCCAAGCCCGGCGGCAGCTCCAAGCGCTTCCGCGACCGCAGGCGGTTCCACTTCAAAGGCGGACGATCTGAAGGCGTCGAGCACCGCGCCCGGGGCCGCGCCTGGCACCACGATACGTCCGCCCGACCCGCATCCAGGCGCGACCAGTTTGTAGCCCGCTCGCGCGACCCCGCGGCGCGCACATGGTAATCTGCCTGGGAAAGGAACGCACGATGGAACGGCGCAAGGTCGGAGTGGTCAGCGCGCTTTACCGCTATCCGGTCAAGTCGATGCTGGGAGAGAAGCTCGACGAGTTGCCGCTCACGCCCAACGGCGCGATCGGCGATCGCGCCTGGGCGCTGCGCGAGGCTTCGGGCGGGATCACGACCGCCAAGAAATGGCCGAACATGCTGGGCTTTCGCGCCGGCTACGATTCAGCGCCGGCGCCCGGAGCGCTCGCGCCGGTAACGATCGTTTTTCCCGACGGCACGCGAATCCACGCTGCCGACCCGGACGCCTCCGAACGGCTGTCGGCGACGCTCGGACGCCCGGTGCGCCTGGTGACCGCGCAACCCGACGAGCATGCGCGCGGCGAGATCGATCCAAACACGATCTTCGCCGACGTTCCGGTCGAACAGATCTTTCCCGGCCTGACCCGCCAGACGCTGCCCGGCACCTTCGCCCTGATGCGCGGAGCATTCTTCGATTCGGCGGCGGTCCATGTACTCGCCAGCGGCTCGGTTATGCACATGAAGCGGCTGTGCGGACCGAACTCGGTGCTTGACCCGCGCCGCTTCCGACCCAACATCTTCGTCGATACCGGCGGCGACAGCGGCGGCTTCGTCGAGGACGAATGGCTCGACGGCGTGCTCGAAGTCGGCGCGGAGGTGAAGATCACGGCGATGCAGCCGGCGCTGCGCTGCGTGATGACGACCCATGCGCAGAGTGAGCTGCCGCGCGACCTCGCGATCCTGCGCACCGCCGCGCAGCATCACAAGGCCAAACTCGGCGTCTTTGCTTCGATCGGCGCGCCCGGCACGGTACGCGTCGGCGACGCGGTCGTACTGGCCAAGTAGCTCACTACTGCATTCTGCCCGCGTCGAGCGCCACGCTGTGCACTAAGCCGCGCCGCAGCGCTTGCGGCATACGCTTACGCGGCAGACGATTGAGGCGGGCCGGCCCGGTTGCCGGGCGAGCCGGCCGTACGCGATGACTGCTTTCCGCCGCTCGATTGTAATCTCGCCGCGCGCCGCCGTTCGGCTCGAAGCGGCTGCGCGATGGCTCGACGCGCTACCGCCGGAAGGCCAAACGATCGTGGTGGCGGCGCGCCACAGCGCCGCCGACGATCTCGTACGCGCGGTCGCCGGCCGCCGCGCGCTCTTCGGGATCAATCGCTTCACTCCGACGCGGCTGGTCGGCGCGCTGTGCGCCGACGCGCTGTTCCGCGAGGGTCTCGCGCCGGTTAGCGGCCTCAGCGTCGAGGCCGTGGCTGCGCGTGCGGTTCACAAGCTAGCCGCCGGCGGCGGGCTCGGCTATTTCGCACCGGTCGCGGACCGGCCAGGATTCCCCGGCGCGCTCGCACGCACGCTGAGTGAACTCAGGATGGCCGGTGTCGGCGCCCAAGAGCTTCAAGCGCTCGACGAAATCGGCGCGCCGCTGGCGGCGATGCTGCGCCAGTTCGAGGCCGAGCTTGCCGAGGCGCGGCTGGTCGACCGTGCGGCGATGCTGAAAATTGCGACCGCCGCCGCGATGAATGGCTCGGACGAAGCCACGCGCTACGGCGCGATGCCGCTCCTGCTCCTCGACGTCGCGGTCGCTTCGGCCCTTGAACGCGACTTTTTCGCCGCGCTGGCAGTGCGCTCGCCCAGCGTCCTCGCCACCGTGCCGCATGGCGATGGGGTAAGCGCCGCGATGCTCGAAGCGGCGTTCGGCGTTGCGCCCGAAGCGGCGTTGCGCGTCGACGCCGCCGCGGCCCCGTCGCTGGCGCGGCTGCAGGACTACTTGTTCAGCGAGGAGACGCCGCCCGAGCGTTCGCTCGACGACAGCGTCGAGGTCGTCTCGGCGCCGGGCGAGATGCAGGAGTGCGTGGAGGTCGCGCGGCGTATCCTCGCCGAGGCCGCGCGCGGCATCCCCTTCGATCAGATCGCCGTGGCGCTGCATGCGCCCGCGCGCTACGTACCATATCTTGAAGAAGCCCTTGGCCGCGCCGCCATCCCCACCAGTTTCGCGCGCGGCGCCAGCCGTCCCGAGCCGGGCGGGCGCGCGCTGCTCGCGCTGCTGGCCTGCGCCGCCGAACGGCTGTCGGCGCGCCGATGGGCCGAGTACCTGTCGCTGGCGCAGGTACCCGACCCCCGGCGCGGCAATGAACGTCCTTTTGTCGCGCCCGATCTGGAGACAGCAGGCGCCACGGCCCCTGAACTTACAACGAGTGACAACGCCAGCGCCTCGCCGGTCGAAATCGAAGACGACGACCCGGTGCCCGTGGTCGAGGGCACATTGCGCGCGCCCTGGCGATGGGAGCGGCTGCTGGTGGACGCGTCGGTGATCGGCAGCCGCGAGCGCTGGCAACGAAGGCTCGACGGCCTGCGTGAAGAACTCGCAATGAAGCGTCGCGAGCTGGTCGAGGACGACGCCCGCGCCAAAGCGTTCGATCGCCGTCTCATCGACCTCGAACATCTGCGCGCCGTCGCGATGCCGCAGATCGACGCGCTCGCGGCGCTGCCGCAGCGTGCGGCATGGGGCGAATGGCTGGTTCATCTGCGCGCGCTCACTCATCTCGCCGTGCGCGATTCCGCCCCCGTTCTCGCCGCGCTGGCCGAGCTCGAACCGATGGCGCCCGTGGGGCCGGTCAGTCTCGATGAGGTGCGCCAGGTACTGGCCGAACGGCTGGGACGGCTCGAAGCGCCGCCGCCGCGCCGGCGTTACGGCGCAGTGCTGGTTGCGCCCACGCAGGATCTCCGCGGTCTCAGCTTCGAAGTCGTAATCGTGCCCGGGCTGACGGAGCGCATCTTCCCTAAAAAGCTCATCGAGGATCCGATCCTGCTCGACGCGGCGCGCAAACGGCTCGGACACGGGCTGGAGCTTCAGGCCGATCGCGCCGGCGCCGAACGGCTCGCGCTGCGCCTTGCGGCCGGCGCCGCGCGCCGCCGCGTGCTCTTCTCCTACCCGCGCATAGATCTCGACCAGGGCCGGCCGCGCGTGCCGTCGTTCTATGCGCTCGAAGTCCTGCGCGCCGCCGAGGGACGCCTGCCCGGCTTCGACGAGCTCGCCCGCCGCGCGACCAGCGAGCAGGCCGCGCGCCTGGGATGGCCGGCGCCGCGCCAGGCCGCCGACGCGATCGACGAGGCCGAGTTCGATCTCGCTGTGCTCGAACGGCTGGTGGACGCGGATCCGGAAACCACGATCGGCGCAGCGCACTATCTGCTCGGCGCCAACGAGCATTTGGCGCGCGCTCTGCGCGCGCGGGCACGGCGATGGCTCAGGCGATGGACGCCCGCCGACGGGCTCGTCGATCCGGCGCCCGAGGCGCGCGCCGCCCTGGCCAGGCATCAGCTCTCCGCGCGCTCCTATTCGCCGACCGCGCTCCAGCACTACGCCGTCTGCCCCTACCGCTTCCTGCTCTACGCGATCCATCGGATCCAGCCGCGCGAGGAGGCCGAGGCGATCGAGGTGATCGATCCGCTCACGCGCGGCGCACTGCTCCACGAGGTCCAGTTCGAGCTGCTCACCCGCCTGCGCGCGGCGGGCCGGCTGCCGGTCGCTCGCGAGGCGCTGGACGGAATCCTGTCCGAGATGGATCGGACCCTGGAGGAGGTCGCCCACAATTGGCACGAGCGGCTCGCTCCGGCGATCGAACGTGTATGGAACGACGCGATCGACGCGATTCGCGCCGACCTGCGGGAGTGGCTCCGCCGCGCCGCCGACGATCCCGAGCGATGGACGCCGGAGCGCTGCGAGCTCGCCTTCGGCCTGGAGGGACGCGAGCAGGCCGACCCCGCAAGCCGCGCCGAGCCGGTTGCGCTTGCGCTTGGTCCGACGAGCGGGCCACGGATCGCGCTCAGTTTGCGCGGCTCGATCGACCTGGTCGAGCGTGCGCACGACGGGCGGCTGCGCGTCACCGATCACAAGAGCGGCAAGGCCGACGCGCCCGCCGACGTGGTTATCGGCGGTGGCCGCTTCCTCCAGCCGGTGCTCTACGCGCTCGCCGCCGAGAAGCTGCTGAAGGAGCCGGTCGAGTCGGGCCGCCTGTACTACTGCACTTCGCGCGGCGGCTACGAGGAGCGCGTGGTCGCGCTCGACGCCGCGGCGCGCGAGGCGGCGGGAGAATTCGCCGCTGTCGTGAACGGCGCGATCGCCGACGGCTTCCTGCCCGCGGCGCCCGCCGCAGGCGCGTGCGAGTGGTGCGACTATCGGATGGTGTGTGGGCCGTACGAGGAGCTACGCACGGCGCTCAAGCCGGCGGCGCGCCTCGCCTCGCTCGAGAAACTGCGCAGCCAGCGATGAACGAAGCGCCCGATCGCGAGACGGCCGAGAGCGGCTCGCTTGCGCATGCCACCGGCGGGGCGCTTGCCGATCAGCGCGCGCGCGATCGTATCCGCAATGATCTCGACGCGACCCTGATCGTCGAGGCCGCCGCGGGCACCGGCAAGACCACCGCGCTGGTTCATCGGATCGTCGCCGCGCTCGCCCAGGGACGCGCCGAGCTCGGGCGGATCGTCGCGGTCACCTTCACCGAGAAGGCCGCCGGCGAGCTGAAGCTGCGTCTGCGCGCTGAGATCGAGAGCGCCCGCGGCGACCGGGCGCGCGGCGCGGCCGAGCGCGGACGCCTTTCCGACGCGCTGCGGCAGCTCGAAGAGGCGCGCATCGGCACGATCCATTCCTTCTGCGCCGACCTTTTGCGCGAGCGGCCGGTCGAGGCGCGCGTCGATCCCATGTTCGAGGTCGCGGCCGACGACGTCGCCGCCGAACTCTTCGACGGCGCGTTCGACCGCTGGTTCGAGCAGGCGCTGGGCGCGCCCGGTCCGGGCCTGCGCCGCCTGCTGCGTCGGCGCGACGCCTTCGATCGCGACGGTCCGCGGCCCGCGATTCGGGCCGCAGCGTGGGAGCTTTTGCAATGGCGCGACTTCAGCGCGCCATGGGCGCGTCAGGAGTTCGATCGCGATTCCGCAATCGATGGCCTAGTCGAGGAGATTCGCGCGCTCGGCGCGCTGGCGGCGCGCGGCGAACCGGACGATTGGTTGCGCAAGGCGCTCGAGGAAATCGCGCGCCCGATCAACGAGGCGACCCGGCTCGAGAGCGTGCGCGGCCGCGACTACGACGCGCTCGAGGCTGCGCTGCTTGCACTCCTGCGGGGTGGCGACGGGCGCTGGCGCTGGCGTGGATACGGCGAGGAGTTCGCCGGCGAGGCGCGCGCCGCGGTGATCGCGCGGCGCGCCGCGCTGCGCGCACGGCTGGAGCGTTTCCGCGACGCTGCGGGCGCCAATCTCGCGCCGCTCCTGCGCGAGGAGTTGTGGCCGCTCAGAGGCTTTTACGAGGAGGCCAAGCGGCATGCCGGCGTCGTTGACTTCATCGACCTGCTGCTCATCGCGCGCGACCTCGTGCGCGGCAACGCTTCCGTGCGCGCCGACCTTCAGGCGCGCATAAGCCGCATCTTCGTTGACGAGTTCCAGGACACCGATCCGCTCCAGGCCGAACTCCTGCTTCTGCTCGCCGCCGACGATCCTGCCGAAAGCGACTGGCGGCGCGTGCGCCCGGCGCCGGGCAAGCTCTTCATCGTGGGCGATCCCAAGCAGTCGATCTATCGCTTCCGGCGCGCCGACGTGGCGTTCTACCAGGAGGTCAAGCGCCGCCTGCTGGAGCGCGGCGCCGAGCTCGAGCATCTCACGGTCAGCTTCCGCGCGACACCCGAGCTTCAGCGCGCGATCAACGCCGCCTTCGCGCCCCTGATGCCGGCCGAGTCGGCGAGCCAGCCCGCTTACTCGCCGCTCGATCGCTTTCGCGACGACTGCCCGACGCAGCCGGCGACCGTCGTGCTGCCGGTGCCCGCGCCGCTCAACGAGCGCGGCTACGTGACCAAGCGGCAGATCGACGAGTCGCTGCCCGACGCGGTCGGCGCCTTCGTCCGCTGGCTGGTCGAGGAAAGCGGATGGACGGTAACCGAGCGCGACGCGCCGGCGCGGCGCGTCGCGATCCGCCCGCGGCACATCTGCGTGCTCTTCCGGCGCTTCACGAGCTTCGGGCGCGACGTGACGCGTCCCTACGTGCGCGCGTTGGAGGCGCGCCATATCCCCCATGTGCTCATCAAGGGCGGCTCGTTCAATGCGCGCGAGGAGGTCGAGGCCATACGCAACGCGCTCGGCGCGATCGAGCGGCCCGACGATGAGCTGGCCGTCTTCGCGACCCTGCGCGGCCCGCTCTTCGCGCTCGACGACGCCGCGCTGCTCTCCTTCCGCCATGCCGTCGGCTCGCTCCATCCGTTCCGCAGGCTGCCCGCCGAGCTGCCGCCCGCGCTGGCCGAGGTCAGCGGCGCCCTCAAGGTGCTGCGCGAGCTCAGCCGCGGCCGCAACCGCCGTCCGATCGCCGAGACTATCGCGCGTCTGCTCGCCGAAGTGCGGGCCCACGCGGCGTTGGCGATCTGGCCCACCGGCGAACAGGCGCTGGCCAACGTGATGCGCCTGATGGATCTCGCACGGCGTTACGAGGTGCGGCGCGCCGCGCGCTCGTTTCGCGGCTTCGTCGAGGAGCTCGAGGCGCGCGCCGAGCGCGAGGAAAGCGCCGACGCGCCGGTGGTCGAGGAAGGCGCCGAGGGCGTGCGGATCATGACCGTCCATCGCGCCAAGGGCCTCGAATTCCCGGTGGTCCTGCTCGCCGACCTGACCTGCAACGAGACCGCCGGCGAAGCCCATCGATGGGTCGATCCGGAGCGCGGGCTGTGCGCGCTGCGCCTCGGCGGCCATGCCCCCCGCGAACTGCTCGACCACGCCGAGGAGGAGATCCGCCGCGACCGCGAGGAGGCGATACGCCTGCTTTACGTTGCCGCGACGCGCGCGCGCGACTTGTTGATCGTGCCGGCGGTCGGATCCGCGCCGCATGATGGATGGCTCGGCAAGCTTGCTCCGGTGATCTACCCGGCCGAGAAGGACTGGCGCGCGCCGCTGGAAACCACGCCGCTCGGATGTCCCGCGTTTGGGGACGATACGCTGATGGTCCGTCCGCCCAAGGCGCCGCCCAAGTCGCGCGTGGTTGCCCCCGGGCTTCATCGCCCACAGGCCGGCGACCATCGCGTCGTCTGGTGGGATCCGTCGCGGCTCAGGCTCGACGTGCGCGAGACGATGGGGCTCAGGCAAAGCCGGCTGCTGACGGCCGACGAGGGCGCGCGGGTTGCCTCGCAGGGTGCCGAGGAGCATGCGCGATGGCAGGAACGGCGCGCGCGCGTGCGCGCCGAGGGCGCGACCGAAACGTTCAAAGTAGTGGCCGCAACCGAGCTTGCGGCGCGAATCGTCGAGAGCGACGCACGGCCCGCGTGGCTTGGCGACCCGGCCCGAATCGAATTCGTGCAAGTCGAGCGCAATTGCGCCCGTCCGCGCGGCGCGCGTTTCGGCTCGCTGGTCCACGCGATGCTCTCGCGCGTCGCGCTCGACGCCGACGCGCAGGCGATCGCGGAGGCCGCGCACTTCTTCGCCCGGATGCTCGGCGCCGACGACGCCGAAGTCGCGGCCGCATGCGAGGCCGTCGCGACGGCGCTCCGTTCACCGCTGATCCGCGCGGCGGCCGCCGCTGGCGCAGCGTTGCGCCGCGAGTGCGCTCTCGTGATGAAGACCGAAGACGGCCTCACAATCGAGGGCGTCGCGGACCTCGCCTTTCCCGAGCGTGCGGACGGGTGCCAGCGATGGGTGGTGGTGGACTTCAAGACCGAGGCCGACATCGCGCCGCGTCTGGAAGAATATCGAGTGCAGCTCCTGATCTACCTGCGCGCGATCGCCGAGGCGACGGGCGCATCGGCGCGCGGCGTCGTGATGCTGGTTTGAACCGCGAGCCGCGTGGGCTAGCATAATGCTCATTGCGGCGCGCGCGGCACGAGGTGCGGCAACCGAGGTGGCGAACGAAACTCTGCTGGTGATTGGCTACGGCTCGCTGCTCAGCGGGTACGGAATACTGGCCGAGCGGCGCGGCGGCGCAAGCCGGCTCGTCGCGCGTGACGCATTTGCGGTTACACTCGGCAACGCGCGCCGCGGATTCGCCAAGCCCTCGACCCACGGGCAGTATCTTGCGATGGACCTCGAGCCGATACGCGCGGGAGAGCCGATCGTCGCGCGCGCGAGCCGCGACGGCGTATCCGCAAACGGCTCCGGCACGAACGGAATCGGCGCCGTCGCGTTGGTCTTCGACCGCAAGTGGGCGCCACTCATCGCCAAACGTGAGGAGTATTCACCCGAGAAATTCTTGGAATTGATCGCGCGCGCCGACGCCGCCGGCGCCGCGCTCGGCGATTTCCTGCTCGCCATCGCGCGCCGCACGGATTTCGATCTCCTCGCCTATCGATGCGCGCTGCGCAAGCTGCTCGGCTACACTTCGCCCGGATATATCTTCCATCCGGTGCCGCTCGCCGACGGTCGGGTCGCGATTGCCGCGATAGGCTCGGGTTACGAGGGCAGCGGCGACCCGGCAGTGCGCTCGAGGCGCAGCGAGCTTGGGATGGATCGGCTGCTCACCATGCGCGAAGCGATGGAGGTGAAGAGCTTGGCGCTCGATCGCGCCGGTCAGGCCGGCTACTTCGCCGAATGCCTGCTCGGCGGGATCCATGGGACCGCGGTGGATGACCTGATAGAGGAACTGGAACCGGATAGCGACTGGGGCCGTGAGCTGCTGAGCCATCTCGACGCCGCCGCGCCGGGCGAGCCCGAGCGCTTCCTGGCGGCGACCTCGCTCGACCATCCTCGTTATCGCAAGCAGTTCGCCGCCCGGACCCATCCGAGCCTCGCGCCGCTGCTCGCGGCGGCTCCCATGCGCGCGGTGGAGTGACCGGCGTGGCGTCAGGATTCTCGATCTACGTGGCGAAGGAGAACCTGAAGTTTTCCGCCGCGCACTTTATCGCCTACCCGGGCTTCCGCGAGCCGCTGCATGGCCATAACTACCAGGTCGGAGTGCGCGTCGAGGGGCGGCTGTCACCGACGGGCTACGTGCTCGACTTCGGCCTCGTCAAGCGCCTTACGAAAGCGATCGTGGACCGGCTCGACGAGCATACGCTGATACCGGCACAGAGCGATTGCCTGCGGATCGAACGGCTGGACAACGGGCAAGTACGAATCCGCTATGGCGAGGAGGAGTTTCGGCTGCCGGCGGCGGACGCCTGCATGCTGCCGATCGCGCACAGTTCGGCCGAGGAACTGGCGCGTTATATCTGGAACGAACTGTGCGCGGCGCTTAAGGCGCAGCACGCGCTCGACGCCGTCGTCACGCTGGAAATTTCCGTCGCCGAGGCTCCCGGACAGCTCGCCAGCTATCGCGCCGAAGTGAGCGGACGATAGAATCGATGCGTCATCTCTAACGCGCCTAGCCCGTCAAAGCGGGCTGTTATTATTCACAGACGCGCCGGTTTTTCTCGTGCTCGCACGCTCACGCGGTCCGGGCAGCAGTTTGTATCTTGTTTGGCGACCGGCGCGCGTGAGAAAATCCGGCTGCTGCGCAATGCCAGTGCCTGCCAAGGGGGGAGGCCTGCGAGAGGTGGCCGCACCCGAGTTGAAGGACGACACCGCCGCGGCTAGGCGGCCCGTAAGCGAGCGCGCGCTCATCGGCGAACATCCGACCATGGTCAAGCTGCGCGCGCTGGTCGAGCGCGTGGCCGCCACCGACGCCACCGTGTTGATCACCGGCGAAAGCGGCACCGGCAAGGAGGTCGTCGCGCGTACGATCCACGACCTCTCGGCGAGACGCGGCCGGGCGTTCGTGCCGGTCAACTGCGCCGCGATCCCGCACGAGCTGCTGGAATCCGAGATGTTCGGCCACGAGCGCGGCGCCTTTACCGGCGCTTTCGGGCCGCGCCAGGGCCTGTTCAGCACGGCCGATGGCGGAACCATCTTCCTCGACGAGATTGGCGAGATGCCGATGCAGCTACAGGCCAAGCTGCTGCGCGTGCTCGAGGACGGGATCGTGCGGCCGGTCGGCTCCGACCGCTCGAACAAGGTGGACGTGCGCGTGATCGCGGCAAGCAACTCGGACCTCGCGGGCGCGATCAAAAAGGGGACGTTTCGCGAGGACCTCTTCTATCGGCTCCAGGTGGTGCCGATCATGATCGCGCCGCTGCGCGAGCGGCGCTCGGATATCCCGCTGCTGGTGGAGTACTTTCTCGGGCGGATGCGCGCGCGCTTTCCCGGCCGTCACTGGGAGGTTACGCAGGAGGCGATGGTGAGCCTGTGGTCGTACGATTGGCCGGGCAACGTGCGCGAGCTGGAGAACATAGTCGAGCGACTGGTGATCCTTTGCGAGGGTTCGGCGATCGACGCCTCGCTGCTGCCGCCCAACATGGCGGCGACGACGCGCGCGGCCGCCGACAATCACGTTCCGGGCCGGCTCGCCGAAGGCGGCGTCAACCTCAACGCGATGGTGCGCGAGCTCGAAGGGCGTATGATCAACGAGGCGCTGCGACAGACCGGCGGCAACAAGCAGGCGGCGGCGCGCCTGCTCGGGCTCAAGCGCACGACGTTTTCGGCCAAGCTGCGGCGATGCGGGGTGATCGCGCCGAACAATTCGAACTGGCGCGACGACGCGTGAGGAAGGGAGCCTATGCCGGAGGAACGGGTGCCTCACATCCTGGTGGTTGACGACGACCCCGACACCGTGGCGATCCTAGCGCGCCATCTTCAGCGCGAGGGCTTCGTCGCGCTGCCGGCAATCTCGGGCCAGGAGTGCCTGCGGATCGCGCGGGAAACCCCGGTGGACGTGATCCTGCTCGATCTCATGATGCCGGAGATGGACGGCTTTCAGGTCTGCCGCAAGCTTAAGGAAAACCCCGTAACCGCCGAAATCCCGGTCATCATGATTACGGCGCGCGACGACCTCGACGCGCGCGCGGAAGGGATGCGGTTGGGGGTGGGCGACTTTCTGGCCAAGCCGGTCTTCCGCCGTCAGCTCGCCGCACGCATCCGCGCCCAACTCGAGATGGCGGCCGGAGCGCGCGCCAACGAGGCCGTGCTTCACCAGCTCGGGGGCGGCAATCCCAGAAAATAGCGGCGCGCCGCGAAGGCGCCTTACTGCTTGATTCGCAGCGCCCTGGAGGGACAGGCGTTGACCGTGGCGCGCACGCGCTCGTCGTCGGCCCTGGCCGGTTCGATGACGAACTTGCCGTTTTCGACGCGGAAGACCTGCGGCAAGCTCTTCACGCAGTTGCCCGAGTGGATGCAGACCTTGGGGTCCCAGGTCACTTCAAGCGCCATCGTACCCACCTCCCGCAATTTTGCCGGCTGCCCGCGGATCGCGCCGCCACGTGCGCACGCCAGCACGGATCGCGGATTCCCTTTTCCCACGCATCTGCCATCGGCCGCAAGCACGCGGCCAGGCGCTTGCGCGGACCGCGGGGCGTTGCTATCGGAATGCGCTAAGATAGCCGGGCGCGCCAGCCGCCCCGGCGGCAGCGGGAGGAGGCAGCGCGCGATGGACGCACAGAGCGGCACCCCACAAAACCAGGTGATTGCGGCGCTCGCCTATGTCCTGGGGCTGGTGACCGGTATCGTCTTCCTCTACCTCGAACCGTACGACAGGGACGACTACGTCCGGTTCCACGCCCGCCAGTCGATCGCGTTTTCGGTCGCCTGGTTAGTGATCAACGTCATCTTTGGCGTCTTCATCGCGGTGCTGCCCTACTCGCTGGGCCGGCTGCTGGGCGGGCTGCAGGAGCTCGTCAACCTGGCGCTGGCCGTGATGTGGATTTTCCTGATGTGGAAGGCGCTCCGCGGCGAGCGTTACCGCATCCCCTACCTCGCCGACATCACCGACGGCTTCGCCGGCGCCTCTTGAATCGGCGCCCGGCGGCGCGTCTCAGCCGAGCTCGACGCTCTCCGCCTGCACGCCGTCGTGGGCGAAGCGAACGACGATGCGCGCGCGGGCGCTCTGCAGCGTAAGCGCCCACGCGCCCGGTCCGCGTATCGCGACGCTCACAGCGTCAAGCGGCCGGCCCGCAAATTCGCTGAGCGCCGCGTTGAGCGCCTCGACCGCCTCGGCCGCCGCGCGCCCGCGCGGAGTCTTCAGGTAGAGTGCGCGCAGCGAAAGCTCGGCGCCCGGGCCGTGCTCGCGGCGAACCCGTCCGCTGGTAAGCGCGGCTTCCACAAGCGCGCCGAACTGCTCCAGGAGCGGCGCGGGAACTTCCAGCGCGTCTATCGCGGCGGCCAGTTCGGCCCATCGGGCGCGCGCCGCCGGCTCGCGCGCGGCCTCGGCGAAGGCGGCGACCGGCGCGGCGAGCACCGCGCGCTCGAGCGTGTCGAGGGCCAGCGCCGACACCTGCCCCGCGGCTTTCATTGACGCCTTAGCCATCGCCGCCCTCGCCTGCGGGGGCGTTGCCGTCGTGACCATTTGCGCCGTTGCGCGCCGCACCGTCCTTTGCAACCGCGTGGTCGCGGCCAAGCAGCGCCGCCAGTTCGTGTTCGAAGCCGCCGGTTTCGATCGCGCAGTGCATCCCGCACTCCTTGGGCGCACCGCTCTCCCACCACCAGCGGCCCGAGCGCGGATCGGCGCCCGGCGCGACCGCGCGCGTGCACGGTGCGCATCCAATCGAGCGGAAGCCGCGGTCGTAGAGCGCGTTGTAGGGAACGTCGTGGCCGCGGATATAGTCCCAGACCTCTTCCTCGGTCCAGTCGGCGAGCGGGGCGAACTTCACGATCGCGCCGTGATCGTGGTCGATTTCGATCTTGCGAATATTAGAGCGTGTGGCCCACTGGTCGCGGCGCAGCCCGGTGACCCAGGCATCGAAGTTCATCAGTGCCCGCCGGAGCGGCAGCACCTTGCGCACCTGGCAACAGAGCAGGCGCAGGTTGACGTCGCGGTAGAAGAGATTGTTGCCGTGGCGCGTCACCATCGCCTCGACCACGCCGCTGTCGGGCGCGAAGACTTCCACGCGCACGCCGTAGCGCGCGCGGACCGCGTCGATCAGGTCGTGGGTCTCCTGCGGCTGGCGGCCGGTGTCGATCGTGAAGACGCGCACGCCAGGATCGATTCGCCATGCCATGTCGATCAGCGCCGAACCCTCGGCCTGAAAGCTCGAACAGATTCCGAGCCGGCCGCCGAAGCGCTCGAGCGCCCACTCCAGCACCTCCTGCGGCTCCTTGTCGTCCAGCTCGACGGCGGCCTCGCCCGCCTCCAATTCGTCCATCAGAATGTGTTCGCTCTCAGCTCGCATTATGATCCTCTCCCCCTTCCGGGCCCTCGCTTACTCCGCTTCTCTTCAGGGAAGGGGCCGGAAGTCAGGTCGCTGCGCTCTGCGAGTCGCCGTGCGGACGATCTGCCGCGCCAGCTCCCGTCGCCAGCGTGACCAGCTCGGCGTCGTCGAGCCGCCGGCAAAACGCGCTGAACGACTCGTCCGCCGCTCGCCTTGCTAGGTAGCCGCCAAACAGGCGCACGACGGTGTCCTCGACCGCGGCCGACGGCACGCGGCGCAAAAGCGGCTTGCCGATCGCGGCGTCGCGCCCCAGGCCGCCGCGCAGGATAACGTCGAAAGCCTCCAGCGGCTCGCCGTGCGCGCCGCGCCCGGTCGTGCCTTGCAAGCCGATATCGCCGGTCCAATGCTGTGCGCAGGCGTGCGGGCATCCGTCGAGGTTGAGCTTCAATCCCGCCGCCCGCTCGCCGAACTCCGCTACCAGTCGCCCGATGAGCGAATCGAGCTTGCTCTTGGTCGGAGTGACGGCGTAGTTGCAGTGCGGATCGCCGATACATCCAATCGACGAGGCGTAAAGCCCGTTGGCGTCGATCGGAAAGCCGATCTCGGCCACGCGCGCGATAACCTCGTCGAGCCCCTCCTTCGGGATCGACGTGAGGATGAAGTTCTGGCGACGGGTAAGCCGGATATCCCCGCCCAGGCTCTCGGCAACCTCGGCCAGCTCGATCATCTGCCCTCCGGTCATCATCCCCAGCCGTACCGGAAAGCCGGCGTAGAACCGGCCCGGCGTCTTTTGCTCATGGATGCCCATGTGGTCGCCGTCGGCACTGGGCGGATGCAACTCTGCAAGGTCCTCGAGCGGATGGCCGAGGCGCGCCTCGACCAGCCGGCGGAATTCCTCGACGCCGTAGTCGTCAATCATGAACTTCAGCCGCGCCTTGACCCGCGACATCCGGTACTCGGTGGTTGAACGCCAAACGTCGAGGATCGCGCGGAGTACCGCAAGCGCCTCCGACACCGGGACGAAGGCGCCCAGATGGCGCGAAAGGCGCGGTGTGGACGACAGTCCGCCGCCGACGCGCACTGCGAAGCCGTCATGTCCACCCTCGCGCGTACCCACCATCGCAACGCAGTTGATCTCGGGCGCGTTGCATTGCAGGGGACAGGCCGCGATCGTGATCTTGTGCTTGCGCGGCAAGTCCGAGTACTCGCGATTGCCGTAGAAGAACGCCGCCGCCTTGGCGATTAGCGCGGACGCGTCGAACAGCTCGGCGCGATCGACGCCCGCCACTGGACATCCGGTGATATTGCGCACGACGTCGCCGCATCCGCCCATGGTGGTCAGCCCCACCGCCTCCAGTTGCCTGAGAATCTCCGGGAAACGCTCCAACGCTACGTAATGGAGCTGGATGTTTTGGCGAGTGGTGAGCTCGCCCTGGCCGCGCGCGTGGCTCTCGGCTATTTCGCCGATCGTGCGCAGGCCGGCCGGGCTCAGGATCCCGCTCGGAATCTTGACCCGCATCATGAACGAGCCGACCTTCGGCTTGTCGTGATACAGGCCGAACCATTGCAGGCGTACGATGTCTTCTTCGGGCAAATGCTCGTAAGGCGTATCGACCAGCCGCTGCCACTGCCCGGCGAGCTCGGTCGGGAAAAGCTCGCGCTTGAGGCGCTCGACCGAGTTGCGCTTGAGCACAGTTTCCCAATTTGGCGGTTCGCGTCGCGGCATCGCTGCTCCTTTTGATCGACGAAGATGGAAAATGACTTATCAAATCATCTAAGTCAAATAATTAGATGACTAAATTGGTCAGCTATTTGACCAAACCCTCGCGCGTGCTAGAAAAGGTGCGGGTAAACAGCATGAAATTCGGCGTTGGGGTCGACTACTCGCTCAAGGCGCTGCTGATGCTGGCCGACAGATACCCGAGCGCGCAGCCGCTCCGGGTCGAAGAGATCGCCGCCGTGCAGGGGGTGCCGGAGAACTACCTGCGCCGGCTGCTGATCGAGCTCAAGCGCGGCGGGCTGGTGGTCAGCCAGAAGGGGCCGAGCGGCGGATACATGCTGGCGCGTCCGCCAGCGCGGATCACGATGGCCGACGTGGTCGAGATTATCGAGGGCGATTACACGCCGGTCGAATGTCTGGAAGAAGGCGCGAACTCGGTCTGCCCGCGCGACGGCGGGTGTGCGATGCGCGACGTATGGCGCGAGGTACGTGAGAGCGTGGTTGCGATTCTGCGCCGCGCAACGCTCCAGTCACTCGCAGAGCGGCGCAAATCCGCGCTGATGTATCAGATCTAAGGCGCATCGCAGCCGTCGCAGCGACGGCAGGGTGATCCTTCGCCTCCGGCTCAGGGTGACGACGTAAGAGACGCTTGTTTAGATATTCCAGGCGCAGCGAGGAATCTCGCCGTCCGCCCGCTCAGATGGCGTGCGCGCTTACGCCTTGCCGTAAACCGGAACGACCGCGCCAGAAGTTACCCGGCACTCCTCCGAGCAGAGGTAGGCGATGGTGCGCGCGATGTCCTCGGGCTTGACCCAGTTTTCGTGCTTCGCCTTGGGCATCGCCTTACGGTTGGCTTCGGTGTCGATCGTGCTCGGCGCGATCGCGTTGACCATGATGTTATCGGCAAGCACCTCTTCGGCGAGCGAGGCGGTGAAGGTCTTGATCGCGCCCTTGGCCACCGCGTAAGCGGTGAAATCGCCGGCGCCCATGAGCCCGCTGCGCGAGCTGACCGAAACGATCCGCCCCCATCCGTTGCGCTTCATAACCGGCACCACCGCGCGACAGCACAGGAACGTCGGCCTGAGGTTGAGGTCGAACATCGCCTGCCATTCGGCGAGCGTAGTCTCGGCAACCGGCTTGCCGCCCCAGAAGCCTCCGACCAGGTTGACCAGGACATCAATCCTGCCCCAGGCGCGAGCGAGCTCTTCGACCAGCGCCGCGACCTGCTCCTCGACCCCCACGTCGCACTTGCGGAGCATGATTTGCGAGGACGGGAAGCGGCCGCCGAGGCGCCGCTCAAGCAGCGGGACTTCGGCATCGATGATGTAAGGCACGGCGACGCGAGCGCCGGATACAAGGAAATGCTCTGTGACAGCGCGGCCCAACGCGCCCGAGCCGCCGGTAACGATCGCGACGCGGCCTCCGAGAAGTTGCATGGTCATGACCTCCTACCCGCCGCCCGGCCCAGGCAAGCGCGGCGCCCTTCGCGCATGCGCGGCCGCCCGCGCCTCATTGGCGCGGGCGGCTCACAGCGCTATTTCAGGTTGGAAGCGGCGAAGTCCCAGTTGACCAGGTTCCACCACGCCTCGACGTACTTGGCGCGCAGGTTGCGGTAGTCGATGTAGTAGGCGTGCTCCCATACGTCGCAGGTAAGGATCGGCGTGATCCCATGGGCGACCGGCGAGTCAGCGTCGTGGGTCGCGATAACGTCGAGTGCGCCATCGGCTTTCTGCACCAGCCAGGCCCATCCGCTGCCGAAATGGGTGGTGGCGGTATCGGAGAACTTCTTTTTGAACGCGGCGAAGTCGCCGAACGCCTTCTTGATTGCGTCGCCGACCTTGCCCCCAGGCTCGCCGCCGCCGCCCGGCTTCATCGAGGTCCAGTAAAAGCTGTGATTAAAGTGCTGGGCGGCGTTGTTGAACAGTCCGCCGGGGCCTGCGCCCTTGATGATCTCCTCGAGCCTGGCGTTCTCGAACTTGCCTCCCTTGATCAGGTTGTTGAGGTTGTTGACATAGGCGGCGTGATGTTTGCCGTGATGGAACTCAAGCGTCTCAGCGGAAATATGGGGCGCCAGCGCGTCCATCGCGTAGGGCAGCTTGGGCAGTTCAAAGGCCATCGTCGGGTACCTTCCTTTTAGAGGTTTTGCTTGCGGAGCCCGCCCCGGCCGCCGGCCGGGATCGCCGCGCACGCACAAGCCTCACGCGCGCAGCAAAGGTTCGCTTCTTAGATAACCCGCCCATCGCGCGAGTTGCAAGATTCGCTCGCGGGGAGTGCGTGCGGCCTTTTTTCCTTCGCTCTCCTGAGCCGCGGGCAAGGGTCTCGCCGCCCGTCGCTGCGACAGCCAGGACGTTTATCGACGTGACAGAAAATATCGCGCGGCAAGGAACTGCCGTGCGAGATGCTTCGCTTCCCTCAGGATGACAGAAGAGGGCCGACGCGCGGCTACATTTCGCGCCGGTTGGTCAGCGCGCTGGAGAGCGTGGCCGTATCGCTGTATTCGAGGTCGCCGCCGGCGGGCAGTCCGCGCGCGAGCCGCGTCGCCTTAACCCCCAACGGCTTGAGCAGGCGGGCGAGGTAGAGCGCCGTCGCCTCGCCCTCGACCGTCGCGTTGGTCGCGATTATTACTTCGCGCACCGCCGCCGGATTCTCCAGCCGCGCGAGCAGTTCCTTGATTTTGAGGTCGTCGGGGCCAACGCCGTCGAGCGGGGCGAGCGCGCCGTGCAGGACATGATAGACGCCGGCGAAGCTGCGCGCGCGTTCGATCGCCATCAGGTCGGCCGGCCCTTCGACCACGCAGATCACGTCGTGCTCGCGCGCCGGGTCCTCACAGATGCGGCATCGCGGCGCGTCGGAGAGCGCAAAGCACTCCGAGCACAGCCCCACCCGCTCCTTCATCTCGAGCAGCGCCTCGGCAAGCGCGATAACCTCGTCGCGCGGGCGGTTGAGCAGGTTGAAGGCCAGGCGCGAGGCGGTCTTCTCGCCGATCCCGGGCAGGCGCGAGAGCTCACGCACCAGCCGCATCATCGCGGGCGGCAACCCGTCTGCGCGCTTGAGGTTATTGTCGGCCATCGCCTCCGACGCGGCGGCTAGTCGCCGCCGCCGAACAGCCCCGGCAGTTTGAGTCCGGCCAGCGGCCCGAGCTTGCCCATCTCCTCGGCCACCATCTCCTGTGCGCGGCGTATCCCGTCGTTGACCGCAACCACGATCAGGTCCTGCATCATCGTCTTGTCGCCCGAGCCAACGAGGGCCGGATCGATCTCGACCGTGCGTACGCGCAGCGCGCCGTCAACCACCACACGCACCATCCCGCCGCCCGCCTGCGCCTCGACGGTCTTCGCCGCGGCCTCCTCCTGCACCTGTTTGAGCTTGTCCTGAAGCGCCTGCGCCTGGCGGAACAAGGCGGAAAGGTCGAAGTCGGCCACGGTATTACTCCTCCGAAGCGCGCCCCGGCGAGGCGGAGGCGGCTTCCTGCGTGTCTGGCGATTGCGTCGTGCCGGGCGCGGGCGCGGCGGCGGCCGGGCGCTCACGGATATCGACCAGGCGAGCGTGGAACTCGTCGAAGATTCGGCGCACAACGGGGTCGGCGTAGAGCGCCTGGCGGTCGATGGGGGCCGGGCGCGGCTGAGCCTCCGCCTCCACTTTCGCTGACGAAGGCAGCGCCTCTTCGCCGCGCGCCCTGCCGCCGATCTCCGGTGGACCGTCGGCGTCCGCGGCAACAGCGGTCGCCGCCCCGGCCGACGCCCGCCCCGCTGCCACCTCGGCAACTGGCGCGGTTGCGGCCGCCGCGGCGGCTGCGCCTGCTTCGCCGTCGAGCGACACCTCAACTCGCAGCTTGCGCCCGTAGAGCTCGGAGGCCAGCTCGGCGATCGCTCCGCGGTTGTCGCTGAGATAGCGGATGTAGATGTCGTTGCGCGGGATGACGCGCAAAACGTCGCCGTCGAGCGCTAGCGCGGCGCCCTGCTCCATGAAGCCGGCGAGCGCGGCGCGCCGCGCGCGGATAAAGTCGCGCAACTCGGGTAGGTCGGCGCCCGTCGGCGCCGCCACTGGCCGCGAGAAGGCCGCCGGTGGCGAACCGGCGAGCCGCGCGGCGCCCGGGGGCGTCGCGATCCCCGCCGCGGTGGCGGCCGACGCGCCGCGGCGCGGGGCGTCGGCCTTCACCTCGCCCTCGACGCGCAGCAGGCGCGCGCCGCCGGCCGGCAGCGCGGCGCCAGTCGGCTCCGGGGCGCGCGCCGAGACGGCGCGCGCCCCGGAGCCGCCGGAGGCGGCAGGGGGCGCGGCGGGCGGAATTCCGCCCGCCGCGCCCCCTGCCGCGCCCAGCGCACGCAGCAGCTCGTCGGCGTCCATCACCGGTGCCAGCGTCGCCATTCGCACCACCGCCATCTCCAACAACAGATCGGGATAGGGCGAACGCACGATCTGCTCCTGCGCGTCGGCCATCAGACGGAACAACCGCATCAGGTCGCGCCCGCTCGGCCGCTCGGCCATCCGGCGCAATTCAGCAGCCTCATGGTCGGCAATGTCGGCGAGCGGGTCGAGGTCGCCGCCCGTCGGCAGCTTGGCGACCGCCAGGTTGCGCAGCGTCTCGAGCAGGTCGCGCCCGAGCGCTTCGAGATTGGCGCCCGCCCGATGCTGCTCGCGGACCGCGGCGAGTGCCGCCGCCGCGTCCCGCTCGAGGATCGCCTGCGCCAGCTTGAACACCGTGCTGCGCCCCGCCACACCGAGCGAGGCGGCGATCGCGCTCTCGGTTATCTTGTCGCCGAGCGCGGCGATCGCGGTCTCGAGCATCCGTTCGGCGTCGCGCATACTGCCGCCGGCCTCGCGCGCGAGCAGGCGTATCGCGGACTCCTCGATTTCGACCCCCTCGCGCGCCGCCAGCTCGTTTAGCCGCGCCAGCGTCGTCGCCAGCGGGATGCGCCGGAAGTCGTAGCGCTGCAGCCGCGACAGGATCGTCTCGGGCATCTTCTGCGGCTCGGTCGTTGCCAGGATAAACTTGACGTGGGCGGGCGGCTCTTCGAGCGTCTTGAGCAGCGCGTTGAAGGCCTGGTCGGTGAGCTGATGGGCCTCGTCGATGATGTAGATCTTGAAACGGTCGCGCGCCGGGCGGTAGCTGAGGTTCTCGATGATCGCGCGCGCGTCGTCGATCTTGCGGTAGGTGGCGCCGTCGATCTCGACCACGTCAAGCGCGCGCCCCTCGCGGATTTCGACGCAGGCGGCGCACTCGCCGCATGGCTCGGGCGTCGGCCCCTTGGCGCAGTTGAGGCAGCGGGCGAGGATGCGCGCGGCGGTCGTCTTGCCCACCCCGCGAATGCCGGTGAAGAGGAAAGCGTGGGCGATTCTCCCGCTTTGCAGCGCCTGGCTGAGCGTGCGAGTGACGTGCTCCTGGCCAACCAGCTCGGCGAAGCGCTCTGGGCGCCATTTGCGCGCCAGCACCAGGTGCGATGAAGGGTCGAGAGCCATCAGAGGTTGCGGCAGCGGCCGCGCGCTGCCCGTCGAGTGATAGCTAGGCGCCCCTGCGGCACAGGGAGTGGACCGGTACCGTTGCTTCCTTCCGGACCTGGCGGGGTTCGCGGCCTTCCCTTGCGCAGGACCCAGCTATCCTCGGCGGGCAGCCCGTCGGCGCCTATCCGCTGAGGCTTCAATTAAATTCCCCCGCCGCCGGGGTTGCAACCACCGTCGACGACATCATACTCGACCGCGCGACCTGCACGGCAGGCACACCTGGATCCTGACCTTCAGCGCAGATTTTCAAACCCTGCCGCCTACGCCGCCACCTCCTCGGCCGGGTGGGCGGCGGCGCGCCGGAGTGCGACGCCCAGCCACACCCGCATCGAGTCGGCCAGGATTATCAGCACCACCGCGATGAACAGCACGGTCATCAGGGCGTCGATGCGGTCGTTCCACATCAGCCGCTCCATCGTGGCCGCCTGCGCGGCGCCGGTCGTCGGCAGCGCGCGCTGGGCGGCGAGCCCGGCGGCGTGGGCGAGGAAGCCGACGTTGGGCGCGGCGCTGAAAATCTTCTCGACCCCCGCGCTCATCGTGACCGCAACCAGCCAGACGAGCGGCGCCAGCGTGACCCATGCGTAGCGCCCCTTGCCCTGGCGCAGCATCGCCGAGGTCGCCACGCACAGCGCGATCGTCGCCAGCATCTGGTTGGCGATCCCGAACAGCGGCCACAGCGAGTTGATCCCGCCCAGCGGATCGATCGTGCCGAAGTACAGGAAATAGCCCCACGCGCCGACGATCAACGCCGAGGTCAGAAGGATATTCGGATAGGAGCCGGTATTGGCGAGCGCCGGATGGAGCTGGCCGAGCAGGTCCTGGAGCATGAAGCGCGCCACCCGCGTGCCGGCATCCAGCGTGCTCAGGATGAACAGCGCCTCGAACATGATCGCGAAGTGGTACCACAGCGCAATCACCGCCTCGCCGCCGAGCGAGTGCGCGAAAATGTGCGCCATCCCGACCGCCAGCGAGGGCGCGCCGCCGGTGCGCGCGTACAGCGTCTGCTCGCCGATCGCGGCCGCCAGCCGGTTCATCTCGGCGGCGCTGACCGGGAAGCCCCACGCCGAAATCTTCGCGCACGCCTGTGCGCCCGTTCCCACCACGCCCGCCGGCGCGTTGATCGCGAAATACACGCCGGGCTTGATGATGATCGCCGCGATCATCGCCATCACCGCGACGAACGACTCCATCATCATCGATCCGTAACCGACCATCCGCGCGTCGCCCTCGCGCTCGAGCATCTTGGGCGTGGTGCCCGACGAGATCAGCGAATGGAAGCCCGAGATCGCGCCGCAGGCGACCGTGATAAAAGCGAAGGGGAAGACCTTGCCGCCGAAGATCGGGCCGCTGCCGTCGGTGAAGCGGGTCAGCGCCGGCATCAGGGTCGGCGGATGCATCGCGACGATGCCGAGCGCGAGCGCCACGATAGTGCCGATCTTGATGAAGGCCGAGAGATAGTCGCGCGGCGCGAGCAGCAGCCAGATCGGCAGCACCGAGGCGGCGAAGCCGTAGCCGATGATCCACACCGCCAGATGCGGCGCGTCCATCGCGAAGTAGTGGCCCCAGCTCGCCTCGCCCACCCAGCGCCCGGCCACTACCGCGAGCAGGATGAGCGCGACGCCGATCACCGAGGCCTCGACGAAGCGGCCCGGCCGCAGATGGGTCATGTACACCCCGACCAGCATTGCGATCGGCACCGTCGCCGCCACCGTCGAGGTCGCCCACGTGCTATGCTTCATCGCGTTGATCACGACCAGGCCGAGCACGGCGATCAAGATCACCATGATCAGGAGCACGCCGACGAGCGCGACCAGCCCGCCCACGGGGCCGATCTCGTCGCGCGCCATCTTGCCCAGCGAACGACCGTCGCGCTTGAGCGAGTAGCCCAGAATTACGAAGTCCTGCACGCATCCGCCGAGCACGGCGCCGATCACGATCCACAGCGTCGAGGGCAAGTAGCCGAACTGCGCGGCGAGCACAGGGCCGACCAGCGGCCCGGGGCCGGCGATGGCGGCGAAGTGATGGCCGAAGGTGATCCAGCGCGGGGTCGGCACGTAGTCGCGCCCGTTGTTGAGCCGTACCGCCGGCGTCGGATGGGCGTCGTCGAGCTCGAGCACGCGTTCGGCGATAAAGCGCGAGTAGAAGCGGTAGCCGACGGCATAGATGCAGACCGCGGCGATGACGAACCAGAGCGCGCCCGGCTGCTCCTCGCCGCGCGCCAGCGCGATCAGCGCAAGGCCGGCGGCGCCGAGCGCGGCGACCGCGCTCCAGACCACGATGCGTAGTGTCTTCACGGCTCCCCCGTCGTAAAGAATCGACCCGGCATTTTGTGCAAGACTCTGTATAGCGCATCCGCGAGGCAAGCAAAGCGGCGGCGCAAAGGGCGGACGGCGTGATGAAACTTGAGCGGCTGGATCATTTCGGCATCGAGGTCACCGACCTTGGGCGCGCCGAGCGCTTCTACACCGAGGTCCTCGGCCTCAGCGTCGTCCGGCACCTGGGCGACCAGGTGCTGCTCGATTGCGGCGGGCAGAACCTTGCGCTCTTCCGTATCGCGCGCGCGCCGCTTGCCGCGGCCGAGCGCCGCGCGCGCATTGAGCATCCGCTTGGCCGCGGCCATCACGCATTCCGCGTAAGCCGCGCCGACTTCGCCGCCGCGCCCGCGCGGCTCGCCGCGGCGGGCGTCGAGTGCGCGCCGCCGATCGACTGGGGCGATCACGACTGCATGTACTTTCTCGATCCCGACGGCAACCTGCTCGAGATGGTGAGCTACCGCGATTGACCTCTTCCTATCCAGGAGCTTCGCATGCCTCCGCAAATGGCCCGCTTTAGCAACAGGTAATCCTCCAAGAAATTCTTACCCCCTTCCCTTGAAGAGGCCGGAAGTTAGGTTGTGTGGGGTTAGGAGAGTTTTTCTAGAATCGTCGAACCTCAGCGCTACGGCACCGTCGATTCCACCGTGGGCAGAAAACGCGCCTTGAACTCGTCGGTCGAGAGATGGGCGTGGCGCGCCAGCATCGAGAGCGCGGGCTCGTCGAAGTCGCGCGGCTCGAGCCGGATCATGTAGGAGCGCGCGACCTGGTAGGACTCGGTCGAGACGTCGACCAGGCGCACGCGGACGCGCCCGGTGGCGCCATCGACCAGGTCGCTGAACTCCACCGGCGTCACCCGCCCGCCCGCGATCGCGATGAGCGCGCCGGAGCCACCGCCCAGCAGATAGCGCACCGCGCCGTAGCCCAGCGTGCGCGTGTACTCGGCGTCGAACGGCAGCGGCTTGGCGCATCGCAGCTCGTAGCCGATGTCCTTGGCGACCACGGTCACGTCGATGCCGAGCTGCTTGAGCGCGGCGCGCACGCGGTCGCGCAGCACGATAGCGAGCGGGATGTCGGCGATGCTCAGGTGGCCGTAGGCGTCGGCCTGGGCGAGGGGCGAAGTGGGCAGGCTGCTCTTGTCCATGCGCTCGACGATGCCCTCGGCGATCACCGCGACGCCGTCGTCGCGCCCGCCCGCGCGCCGCTTGATGATCGCGCCGACGATCGTGTCAACGACCTGGCCGAGGTCAAAGCTCTCGCCGCGGAACTCCTCGGGAATTACCGCGAGCGTGGCGCCGGCCGATTTGCACATGCTGAGCGCGAGCGAGCCCGACTTGCGCCCCATCGAGACCGCCAGGTACCAGCGCCGGGTGGTGCGCGCGTCCTCCATCAGCGCCTCGATGATGCTGGCGCCGACGGTGCGCGCGGTTTCGAAGCCGAAGGTCGGCGCGTTTTCGGGCAGCGGGAGATCGTTGTCTATCGTCTTGGGCACGGTGGCGACGCCGAGCCTGCCGCGGGTGCGCTCGGCGATCTTGGCCGCGCCCCAAGTGGTGTCGTCGCCGCCGATGCATACCAGGTAGCGCACGCCGAGCGCCTCGAGCGCCGCGATCGCGCGGCTGAGCGTGGCCTCGTCGCGCGCGGGGTTGGTGCGCGAGGTGCGCAGGATCGAGCCGCCGTTGAAGTGGATGCGGCTGACCTGCTCGATGCCGAGTTCAACCGTGTGCGAGCCGTCGCCCTCGGCCAGCCATCGGTAGCCGTCCATCAGGCCGATCACGCGCAGGCCGCTTTTGATCGCCTCGATGGTGGCCGAGGCGATGACGCCGTTGATGCCGGGCGCGGGCCCGCCGCCGACCAGGATCGCGAGCGTCTCATGCTTGTTACCGCCGTGCTGCATTGCGGTACCTCGCCTAATGTGTTGACGCAGCCGCCGGAGCTCGCGCGGCGATTCGTCGGCGATGCGCGGGGCGGCGGCGCTGTTACCCAGATTCGCCGCGCGGCCGCGGCGGCTCAGCGCGCCGGCGCACCGTAGATCTCCATGATCTGGCCGAGCAGCCTGAGCGCCTCGGCGCGCGGGCGCTGGAAGGAGTTGCGGCCGATGATCGAGCCGAAGCCGCCGCCGGCCTTGATCGCGCGCACTTCATCGAGCAGCGTGGCGTCGTCGGTCTTGGGCCCGCCGGAAAAGATCACGATGCGCCGGCCGTCGAAGGCGCTCTGCACGACATGGCTGACCCGCGCGGCCAGCGGCTCGAGCGGCACGCGGGCGGCCTCGTAGGCCTTCTTCGCCTCGGCCTGTTCGAGGTGCGCGCTCGGCAGCTTGACCTTGATGATGTCGGCGCCGAGCTGCGCCGCGATCTGCGCCGCGTAGGCGACCACGTCGAGCGCGGTTTCGCCGTCGTGGCTGAGCCCCGAGCCGCGCGGATACGACCACACGACCACCGCCAGCCCGTGCGCCTTGGCCTCCTCGGCGATCCCCCGCAACTGCTCGTACATGCGCCCGCGCTGCGCGGAGCCCGGGTAGATGGTAAAGCCGACCGCGACGCATCCCAGGCGCAGCGCGTCGCGAACGCTGCCGGTCACCGCAGGCGCCGGGTCGCGCTCGTCGTACAGCAGGTCGTGGTTGTTGAGCTTGAGGATGAGCGGGATTTCGCCGGCGAACTCGGCCGCGCCGGCTTCCAGGAAGCCCAACGGCGCGGCGTAGGCGTTGCATCCGGCCTCGAGCGCGAGCGAGAAGTGGTAGCGCGGATCGTAGGCTGGCGGATTGGGCGCGAAGCTCCGCGCCGGGCCGTGTTCGAAGCCCTGGTCCACCGGCAGGATGACGAATCTGCCGGTGCCGGCGAGCCGGCCGTGATTGAGCATCCGCGCCAGGTTGGCGAGCACGCCCGGATTTTCGGAGCGGTAGAAATCCAAAATCTCCCTGACACGCCCGGTCATAACGTCCTCCGATCGTGATCACGGTCCGCGCCGGCTGCGGCGCCACTAGAGCATCTCCATCGCACAGTGCGCCGCGCCGCAAAGCGCTGCCGCCTCGTTGAGCGCAACGCGCACCGGAATCTTCGCCAGCATCTCGCTGAGCCGGCCCTTGGCCAGAAAGGCGCGCACAAATCCGCCCTCTGCCGCAGTCAGCATCGGCAGAATCCGCGGCGCGATGCCGCCGCCGACATACACCCCGCCCAGCGCGAGGTACTTGAGGGCGAGGTTGGCCGCCTCCGCGCCGTAAATCGCGACGAACATCTCGAGCGCCTCGACGCATCGCGCGTCGCGCCGCGCAAGCGCGGCCTCGCTTATCGCCGCGGCGGCATCTTCTCCGCCCGCCATCCGCTCGGCCAGCCATCGCGGCTCGGGCTCCGGGCCGCGCGCGCGCAGGAAGCGATAGATGTTGACGAGGCCGGGACCAGAGAGTACGCGCTCATAGCTTACGTGATCGAATTCGCGCGCGAGGAACTCCAGCAGCTCGGTTTGCAGGCGGTCGCGCGGCGCGAAGTCCACGTGCCCGCCCTCGGTCGCCACCGAACGCCACCGCCCGTCCTCGATGGGAAGCAGCGCCGACTCGCCGAGCCCGGTGCCCGCCGCGATCACCGCGATCGGGGCGCGCCCCGGGGCTGGTTCACCCGCCTGGAGCACGACGATCTCGCTTTCCTTCAGATAGAGCATCCCGTAAGCCGTGGCTTCGAGATCGTTGATCAGCCGCGCGCCGGACACCCCGAGCACGCGCGCGAGCGCCCGCTCTTCCATCGTCCACGGCACGTTGACCGGACGTGCAATCCCGCCGATCACCGGCCCCGGCACGCCGAAGCAGGCGGCGTCGATCGTCGCGCGTCCGCCGAGAAAATCGGCGAGCGTGTCTTCGAGGCTCTTGAAATCGCGCGTCGGGAAAATCCGGTCGCGCACGATTTCGGGCTTGCCGCCGGCGACGCGGTACAGGCCGAGATGGATCTTGGTGCCGCCGACGTCGCCTGCCAACACCGTCGCCGTGGCCCGCGCCGCCATCGTCGTCAGCCCTCCGTCATCGTCCGCAACTTCGCGTCCCGCTACAACGTGCGCCACGCGCGTCCGTCCGCCGCGATCATCAACGCGCTCTCCACCGGACCCCACGAGCCGGCGGCGTAAAGGTACGGCTCGCTCGGCGCGCCCTCCCAGGCGTCGAGGATGTGCTGGATGAAGCGCCAGGCGGCCTCCACCGTGTCGCGCCGCATGAACAGCGTCTGGTCGCCGAGCATCACGTCGCGCAGCAGAGTCTCATAGGCCTCGGGCGAGGCCGCAAGGTAGTGGAAATCGACCTTGACTGGCGCAAGGCGTAATTGCGCGCCGGGCACCTTGGAGATGATGTGCACCGAGAGCCCCTCGTCGGGCTGGATGCGGATGGTGAGCCGGTTGGCCTCCAGCGGCGGATGCGCCTTGGCGTTGTAGAGCACGCGCGGCACGCTGTTGAACTGGATCGCGATCTCGCTCGCCCGCTTGGGGAGCCGCTTGCCGGTGCGCAGATAAAACGGCACTCCGGCCCATCGCCAGTTCTCGAGATAGCACTTGAGCGCGACGAACGTCTCCACCGTGGAGTCGGGCGCGACATGCTCTTCGGCGCGGTAAGCCTTGACCTTGTCGCCGTCCACCAGCCCCTCGCCGTACTGCCCGCGCACCACCCAGCGCGCGACTTCCTCGGCGTCGGGCGCCCGCAGCGAGCGCAGGACTTCGAGCTTGGCGTCGCGCACGGCGTCGGCCTCGGTGGTGCGCGGCGGCTCCATCGCGATCATCGTCAGCACCTGGAGCAGATGGCTCTGGACCATGTCACGCAACGCGCCGGCCTGCTCGTAGTAGGCGGCGCGGGTGCCGACGCCCTCGCTCTCGGCGACTGTTACCTGGACGTGGTCGATGAAGCGCGCATTCCACAACGGCTCGAAAATCGCGTTGGCGAAGCGCAGCACCATCAGGTTCTCCACTGTCTCCTTGCCGAGATAGTGGTCGATGCGGAAGGTCTGGCTCTCGTGAAAGTAGCGCGCGAGGCGGCTGTTGATCTCGGCCGCGCTCTGGAGGTCGTGGCCGATCGGCTTTTCGACCACGACGCGGGTGAACGCGCCGCGCTCCTCGGGCCGACGAATCATCCCGGCGCCGCCTAGCCCTTCGCAGCAGGCATCGATAAAGCCGGGCGGGATCGCGAAGTAGAAGACCCGGTTGCCACCTGCGCCGACGGCCTTGTCAAGTTCGTCGAGCCGCGCCTTAAGCGTCTGAAAATCGGCCGCCTGATCGAAGCGTCCGCGCACGAAATGGAGCAGCGGCGCGAACTTCTGCCACTGGGCCGCGTCTAGCGGGCGGCGCGAAAATTTCTCGATTCCGCCGCGCGCCCATTGGCGGTAGCGCTCGTCGTCGAGCTCCTCCAGCGAGAAGGCGACGATGGCGATCCGCTCGGGGAGACCGCGATCGACGCTGAGGTTGTAGAGCGCGGGCAGGAGTTTGCGATGGCTGAGGTCGCCCGCGCCGCCGAAGATCACCACCAGGCACGGCGGCGCTTGTCCTGCCGCGTGCGGTGCGCCCAATTCGATCGTCTGCGGCATCGGAGGTCCGCCTTTCATGCGGGCGCGGCGTGCGCCGAGGGCCGTCCGCCCCCGCCTCGCGTGCGGGGGCGGAGGCTCGCTCTTTTGAGGCTAACGAAATCCGCGCAGCGTTCCTAGGGTTCGCCGCTCCGTTATTCGCGCGCGGGCGGGCGCCGAGGTCCGCCTCGGGAGAATGAAAATGCGGCGCGCCCGGTATCACGCCGCGGCAGAGAACACGAAGCGCGTGCCGACGCTGTTCTGCACAAAAGCCTCGGGAAACTCGCGCGCGATAAGATGCGTCGCGCGCCAACCGGTGCAATGCGCGGGCACGATCATCGCCGGCGCGAGCGCCCGCAGCGCGGCGACCGTCGGCGCCACCGCGGGCTCAAACAGCGGGCCCGAGAGATGGAAGCCGCCGATGATCGCGTGCACGCGCTCGACGCCGCTCAGAATCTGCGCCTGGCGCACCGTGTTGATCACTCCCGCATGGCCGCATCCGGTGAGTACGACCAGCCCCTTGCCGCGCACGTTGACCACCAGCGCCTGGTCGTCGTGGATATACGGATCGGGCTTCCACGCTTTGCCGACCTTGGCGAAATGAAGCGGGAAGCCGGTCTCGAAGTCGGTGGTGCGATGGATCTGGCCGGTGATCATCACGAGGTTGCCGAGCAGGTAGGAAGGGCCGCGCTCCTCGATGAGCTCGACGCCGTCGTGGCGCAGCACGCGTGCGTCGGGCGGCGGCAGGCGCGTCTCGTGGCCATCGGGCAGGACCACCTTGCGCTCGAGCAGGGCGTCGGGATGGAGCAGCAAGGGCATCCGCCGCCCGCCCAGCCGGCGCACCATCCCGGCCAGCCCGTTGGTGTGGTCGGCGTGTCCGTGGCTGAGCGCGATCGCATGCATCTCGGCGGGCTTGAGCTCGAGCACGTCGAGATTGTGCATCAGGCCGTCGCGGCTGAGCCCCGCATCGAACAGCAGGGACTCCGCGCCGCCGGCGCCGCTGACCTTGACCACCGCAGCGAAGCCGTGCTCGGCGCGCAGCACCTTGGCGCCGAACCTGGGCCCCAGGTTGACGCGGCGCACGCCCGCGCCGGAGGGCAGCAGCATGTCGCAGGTGTTGTCGAGAACGGTCGTGATTTCGACCATTTCGGCTTCTTTGAGCGAAAGCGGTTCTTCGGCCATGGTTGATGCTCCGTCGAGGCAGCCGCGTCAGCCGCCGCTGTTGATGCGGCCCTTCACTTTCCGAGATAGCGGCGTAGAAAAGCGAGCGTGGTCAGCCACGGGTCGCCGCGCGGCAACATCCCGAAGCCGTGCCCCTTGCCCGGATAGATGTGCATCTCGTGCGGACGGCCGCGCGCCGTGAGAATCGCGTCGAGCGCATGCGCGTAGCGCACCGGCACCGAGCGATCGTCGGCGCCGTGCATGATCAGTGTGGGCGGCATGTTTGCGGCCAGCCGGGCGTAGCCTGCCGGCATCCCGCCGTAGTACTCGACCACCGCCGCCAGCCGTTCGCCCTCCGTTGCGCCGGTCGCCAGCGCGAGGAACGCGCCGAGCGAGTGGCCGATGATCGCGATGCGGCCGTGAACGATCGCCGGATCGTGGTCCAGCATGTCCAGTGCGCTCGCGATCTCCTGCGTCCAGGTCGCGAAGTTGGCGTTGACCCACGGAGCAAAACGCCGCCCGCCGGCCGGCGGATCCCCCGGATGCGCGGGTCCAGCCTGGCTGTAGTATTCGACGAACATCGTGTAGTAGCCGGCCGCCGCCAACGCGCGGCATGTCGCCGCGAACGCCGCGTTGCCCGCGCCGCGCGGCACCGCGCCATGGAGCAGGATGACCGCCGGATGGGCGCCGGCGCCCGCGGGAGCGCAGTAGAAATCCTCGACCGGCTTGCCGTCGGACAAAAATTGCCCCTGTTGCACGGCGATCGACCGGGCTGTGCCTTGAGCCGGAGTTTCCGCGGCCGGCGCGGCCACGGCGCGCGCCAGCACCGCGGCGACCAGCGCCAAGCTCAGCAACGCGCATGCGGCGGCCCTGGCGCGCTCAGGCGCGTGCGGCAAAACGGGGCTTGCGCTTTTCGACGAACGCGCGGGCGCCCTCGGCGAGGTAACCCGCGCGCACGCACAGCGCCTGGTTGCGATCCTCCATCGCGATCGCCTGCTCGATCCCGGCCGCATCGACGTTGGCGTGAATGCACTCCTTGGTCAGGCTGAGCCCCAGCGGCGAGGTTTCGGCCATCTCGCGCGCGAGCCGCCCGGCGGCGGCGTCGACTTCGGCATCGGGCACAACCTCCGAAACCAGGCGCGTGTGCAACGCGCGCTGGGCGTCGATAAAGCGGCCGGTCAGCAGCAGCTCGCACGCGACCGAGGTACCCACCGCGCGCGGCAGCGTGTAGCTGATCCCCATATCACAGCCGCTCAGCCCGATGCGGATGAAGGCCGCGTTGAAGCGCGCCGACGCGCCGGCCACTCGCACCTCGGCCGCCATCGCGAGCGCGAAGCCGCCGCCGCTGGCCGGTCCGCGCACGGCCGCGATGAACGGCTGCGGCAACCGGCGCATCGCGATCACCAGGTTGCTGATCCGGCGCTGGACCTCGAGCGTGGCGCTGGTGGAACCGCCCAGCGAATCGTCGCCCGGGCGGCCGCCGCTGTGCTCCTTGAGGTCGAGTCCGGCGCAGAACGCGCGCCCGGCGCCGCGCATAACGACCACGCGAGTATTGCGGTCGGCGGCCAGCCGGCCGAAGTAGTCGTGCAGCTCCTCCACCATCGCCGAGTTAAGCGCGTTGAGCGAGCGCGGCCGGTTGAGCGTAAGCCATGCGATCGCTCCTTCGTCTTTGACCTCGATCATCTCGTACGCCATCGCGTTGCCACCCGTGTCGCGAAGAGGTTGGGCGCAGGCCGCTGCTGGCCCGTGCGCCCCTCAAGTTAGCCGAAGGGCGTGCCGGCGCGCCAACCGTCGCAGGCCCGACCGGAGCGGGCGGCGCAGAACATTTTTCGCTTCCCGTCGCTCAACGATTAGCGGGCTAAATCACCTCAAAAACGACCTAAAGATGCCTCTGCGCAGTTGCAGGCTAAAGTTCTGATGCGCGCTTCAAAGCGGCTTCAATCAGAAGTTGCTTGACTCGCCTAATTCTGCGGCAGAGGCTGTGCTTACGAAGTTGCGGCTCCGCATGAGCGCGCTGGCAAAGGGGGTTTGCCACTGAGGAAGAGCCAACATATGGCGCAAGCAGACCAGATCTTCACGATCAAAGAACTGTCCGAGCACCTGCGCGTCCATCCGACCACCATCTATCGCCTGCTCAGGCAAGGTCGGCTGCCCGGCTTCCGCGTCGGCAGCAACTGGCGGTTCAGTCGTGAAGCGATCGAACAGTGGGAGCGCGAACAGGCCGGCCGCGCCGCCGGCGTTCCGCCTCGCCGCCGGGCGCGCCGCGCCCGCCGTCGCGCCCGTCGTTAGAGACCTTCCGGGCCAACCAAACTTGCGGACGTATTCCTGCGTCGGCCGGCGCAGTGATGTGGTATTGAACGTTTTACGGCCGATGCTCCGCGCAGGCGCTCGACTGTGCGCGCGCCCGCCGCGGGTTTGACAACCGCTCGCGGTTGCGAATAGCTAAGCGCAAACAAGCCCCGGAGAGTGCTCGCAACGATGCCGACCAAGTACGTGGAAGTGCAGGGCTGCGCCACCTACTACTATTATGTGGGCCGGACCACCCTGCCCGACGTCGCGCCGGACTTCAGCCGCGGGCGCACGCTTATCCTGCTCCACGGCGCGGGTTCCAACGGCCACACCTGGCACAATCAGCTCGCACATCTCGGCCGCTCGCACAGCCCGCTCGCGATCGATTTCCCCGCGCACGGCCGCTCCTCCGGCGTCGAGGGACTGAAATCCATCCAGGACTACAGCGACTTCACCGTCGCCTTCATGGACGCCGTCGGCATCCGCTCGGCGGTGATCGGCGGGCGCTCGATGGGCGGCGCGATCGCGATGGACATGGCGCTGCGCTACCCGGCACGGGTCGAAGCGATCGTGCCGGTGGTGACCGCGGCCAAGTTCAATATCCCGGCCGCGCGCGTCGAAGGGTTGCGTGCGGTCGCGATGGGGCGCGCGCCGCAGGCCTTCGTCACCGACGGCTATTCGCCGGCCACGATCAAGGACCACTTTGAGATCATCCGCGAGGGTTGGATGGAGCAAATCCAGACCGACCCGCGCGTGCGCTACACCGACATCCTCGCTTGCAACGCGTGCGACCTGCGCGAGCAGATCGCGCGCATCGACAAGCCCACCCTGATTCTCGCCGGCGCCGACGATCCGATCACGCCGCCCGCCGACGCCGAGTTCATCCGCAGCCGCATCCGCGGCGCCCAGCTCCGCGTCGTCGCCAACGCCGGCCATCATCTGCCCAACGAGCAGGCGGCCGAGACCAGCGCGGCGCTGGAGAGTTTTCTCGCCCAATAAGCCAGGAGCGTGTGATGAGCCTAAGCCGCAAGACCGCGCTGGCCGGCGTCTATGAGCATCCCGCCCGTTTTGCGCCGAACAAGAGCATGTTTCAGATCATGGCGGAGAGCGTGCGCGGCGCGCTCGACGACGCCGGCCTCAAGATCGGCGACGTCGACGGCGTCTGCACCACCGGCATGGGGATGAGCGGGATGGGGATCGTCGGCTTCTGCGACTACATGAATCTGACCCCCAATTTCGTCGATTCAACCTCGATCGGCGGCTCGTCCTTCGTCGCCCAGACCGCGCATGCGGCCGCCGCCATCGCCGCCGGGCTGTGCGAGGTGTGCGTGGTGGTGTATGGCTCGACGGCCGCCTCGCAGCGCTTCGCGATCGGCACCGGCGGGGCGGGCGGCGGCGGCGACCCGTGCGACCAGTACGAGGTCCCCTTTGGCCCGACCACGGTGGGCGCGTACGCGATGATGGCGCAGCGCCACATGCACGACTATGGCACCACCTCGGAGCAGCTCGCCGAGATCGCAGTCACGATGCGTTTGCATGCCTCGATGAACCCGGCGGCCAAGTACCGCGACCCGATCACGGTAGACGACGTGCTCGCCTCGCGCATCATCTCCTCGCCGCTGCACCTGCTCGACTGCTGCATCATCAGCGACGGGGGCGGCGCGCTGGTGGTGACCTCGGCCGAGCGCGCGCGCGATCTGAAGAAGAAGCCGGCCTACATCCTCGGCTGCGGCGAGACCGTGCGCCATCCGGCGCGCGGCCAGCGCGACTTCATGGAGATGGCCGCAGCACAGTCGGGCCGGCTCGCCTTCCAACGCGCCGGGCTGACTCCGGCCGACATCGACATGGCGATGATCTACGATTCGTTTACCATCACCGTGCTGATGACGCTGGAGAACCTGGGCTTCTGCAAGCGCGGCGAGGGCGGCGCCTTCGTAAGCGGCGGGCGCCTGCGCTACGACGGCGCGCTGCCGATCAACACCGACGGCGGCGGGCTGTCGTCCAACCATCCGGGAATGCGCGGCATCTTTTTGGTGATCGAGGCGGTCAAGCAGCTGCGCGGCGAATGCGGCCCACGCCAGGTCAAGGACTGCAGGATCGCGCTGTGCCACGGCACCGGCGGCGCGCTGGGCACGCGCCACTCCGGCGCCACGCTCATCCTGACCAACCAGTGAGGCGGGAATCCGACCATGGCCGACGACAAGGACAGGAAGAAGTACGCCAAGCCCCTGCCGCGCATCGACGAGGAGAGCCGCCCGTGGTGGGAGGCGCTGGCGCGCCACGAGCTCTACGTCCAGAAGTGCCGCGACTGCGGCGACCTGCGCTACTATCCGCGCGCGCTGTGCACCAGCTGCCTCAGCTCGCGCACTGAATGGGTGCGCTGCACGGGGCGCGGCAAGGTTTATACTTTCACCGCTACCTACCAGAACCAGGCGCCGGGCTTTCGCGAGTCGCTGCCTTACATCATGGCCTACGTCGAGCTCGCCGAGGGGCTCAAGGTCCTGAGCAATCTTGTGGAGTGCAAGCCCGATGAGGTTAAAATAGGGATGCCCGTCGAGGCGGTGTTTGAGGACGTCACCCCCGAAGTGACACTGCTTAAGTTTCGCCCGGCGAGGTAAGAGGAACATCGGCTAAGTGGCCACCATCCTCGATCTGCACAGTCATAGCGAAGCCTCGGAGGACAGCCGCGCGCCACTGGAGGCCTACCTCAATTGGATCCGACTGCGCCGCGCCGAGCGTCCGGTGGATGGCATCGTGCTCACCGAGCATCGCCAGTTCAACAAGGGCGCGGACTACCGCGCGCTCGAGGACAAGTTCGGCCTGATGGTGCTCAAGGCCTCGGAAGTCGAAACCGACTACGGCCACGTGCTGGTCTTCGGCGTCAACGACGAGATGACCCGGCGCTTCGACTTCGCCAACGTCCGCCTGCCCGCCCAAGAGCTGATCGACGAGGTCTGGCGGATGGGCGGGATCGCCGTGCCGTGCCATCCCGGACGCCCGACCGTCGGCCTGTGCGAACATTACAGCACGCGCCCGCCGCTCGAAAATGTCGTCGCGGTCGAGGTGCTCAACGGCGGCTCGCGCAAGGGCGAGGACGAACGCAGTCACGAGCTGGTGCGCCGCTACGGCTACCGCGCGATCGGCGGCTCCGACAGCCATCTGGTGAGCCTCATCGCGCTGTGCGCGACGCGCTTCGAGGCTGACCTCCGCTCGATGGACGACCTCGTGCGCGAGCTGCGCGAGGGCAAGTACGAACCGGTCGATTTCCGCCCCCGGCGCAAGCCGGTGGCGGCGGCGGTGCCGGTCGAAGCGAGGGAAGATGGTTGATTACGATCCGGCACTGATCGGCAGAGTCTTCGAAGTGACCGACCCGGTCCACGTCAGCGCCGAGGACATCCGCAGATTCTGCGCCGCGCTCGGCGAGAGCAATCCGCTCTATACCGACGAGGCGGCGGCGCAGCGCGGTCCGTTCGGCGGCCTCGTGGCGCCGCCCTCCTACGCGGTCACCTTCCGCAACGGCCGCCACTTCTTCACCCACGTGCCGCGCTTCGGGCGCGCCGGTTTCGACGCCGGCAAGGACGTCGAGTTCCACGCCCCGATCCGTCCCGGCGACCGCATCACGCTCAGCTCCCACGTCAAGGAGATCTACGAGAAGACCGGGCGCTCGGGCTCGATGGTGTTCGTGGTCGTGCGCTCGACCGTGCAGAACCAGCGGGGCGAAGTCGTCGCGCACATCGACCATCGCTTCATGAACCGGCCCTGAATCGACAATCGAAGATGCCCAATTCTGCCACCACATTCGACGCCGTCCAGGTCGGCGATACCCTCGGCCCGCAGGAGCTCTACCTGAGCAAGGACCAGGTGCGGACCTACGCGCGCACGTGCGGGATGGACGTGCCGCGATTCACCGACGACGAGGGCGCGCGCAAAGAAGGGCTGCCCGGGATGATCGCTCCGGGCAATCTAAGCCTGGGCCTGCTCTCGCGCCTGGTCACCGACTGGATCGGCCACAGCGGCGCGCGCCTTGCGCGGCTGGGGACCACCTACCGCCAGCCCGTGCAGCCAGACCACACCATCACGCTCAACGGCTTCGTCACCCACGTCGAGCCCAAGGAGAAACGAGTCGAGATCGACGTGTGGATCGAGAACGAAGACGCCGATCGATTGGTGATCGGCACCGCCAGCGTCGAGTTCCCCTGATTCGCTGAAGCGGCTTCCACGGCCGTCGAAGGGCTCTTCGTCCAACTGAGGCGGGCCTGCCGCCCGTGCGCCTTACCTCAGTGGGGCGGGCGCCGTGCGCGCGATAGGTCTCCCTTCCAGTGGGGCGGGCCTCTGCGCCCGCCATCTTATCTGCCCCGTCGGACTTTCCGGTGCTGCGGCAGGCAGCAAAGATTCCGCCGCATCCCGCCCGTGCGCGCCTTTGCGAGGATATTGGCATTGACGCACTTTTAGCTTGCAGAAACTCTCCTTAAGACTCCATAATAGCATAGCTATGCTCAGCCAGGTTTCTCTTATCTGTACGTGTATTGCTGATCTCTTCTGGTCTTTTTCAACCTTAACATAGAGATTTTTGGCTGTGCCTAGCGATCGCTAACGGGTCTGGGTGAAAGATGCGATCACAGGTGTCGCATTCTGGAAAGCGCGCCCCTCCTTTTGCTGCGAGTGGTACGGAAATTTCCGCGAAAATTCGGCCTGCCGAAGCCTCCCATGGGCTCATCGGCAGCCAGCCACGCATCGCACAGGTACTTGGAGGGAAACAACCATGATGAAGAAGAATCTTTCGCCGGTACTCGCGGCGATCGCGACGCTGACGCTGGCCGCGTCGGGCGCGTACGCCGCCTGCGCAAACACCGGCTTCTACCAGGATGGCCACGAACTCACAGCGGCGGTAGTCAATCCGCCCGGCACGGTCACCGGCCCGCTCGACGCAACGGGCTGCGACATCGGCGTCTATTATGGACCCGGCGCCAGCGGGGCTGTGGATAGCGCCACGATCTCGGGCGCGACCTATTATGGCGTGCTCGTCGCGGGCGATTGCGGGGGCGCCACGTGCACGCCGGGGGCCACCGCTGTGGACGTGACGAACAGCACCGTGTCCGAGATCGGCGACAATCCGCTAAGCGGTAGCCAGCACGGCGACGCTATCACCTACTACGCTTTCGCACCCGGAGCGAGCGCGACCGGGACGGTTTCAGGCAACTACGTCTCCCAGTACCAGAAGAACGGAATCTCGGTTAAGGGTCCGGGCGCGGCCGCCACGATCAGCGGCAACACGGTAAAGGGTGAGGGACCGACCAACCGCATCGCTCAGAACGGGATCGAGATCGCCTTTGGTGCGACCGGACAGGTGACGCGCAACACCGTCACTGGTAATGCGTATACGGGGGCAAACGACGCGTCGTCGGCAGGGATCCTGATATTCGGCGGCTGCCAGGACTTCTTCGAGAATTCCCTGCTAACCACCGGTGTGCAAATCGTCAAGAACATCGTCGGCGATTCGACGTCCGGCGACGGAAACGACATCGGTGTCGCGCTCGCGAACTACAACCCAACCTGTACGACCGTCCCGACCACAGCGACCAACAACAAGGCGATCAACAACGCCATAACTAACGGCCAGATCACCAATGTCAGCGGCAACGGCTCTCCCGATGGCTACCAGGCCGGCGTGTTGGACAGCGGAGTCAACGACAAGATTATCAACAACGATATCTCCGGCAAAGGTTACGCAACGCCGGCCCCCTGCGCGCTGGTCTCCGGCGGCACAGAAACCTGTTCCATCGATACCGATTCCAGCACCGCTACGAAGGTACACGCCAATTCACTAAACCCCTGAGCCACTCCGGAACGGCTCCGCCCTCGGTAATCTCCGAGGGCGGAGCCTGAGATTCCGCCCTCTATGCTTCAATTCTCGTAGGTGCCCCCTACAGCAGCGCGCCGCGGAAGGGGTCGTCGCGCTGGGGCGGATGCTGGAGCAGGCTGAGCGCCCAGCGCCGCGCCTGGCGCAGCGCCTCCTCGGCGCGCCGGAACAGCCGCTCGCGCTGCATCGTGTTCCACACGTAAACGTCCACCGACGGCTCCTCGCCCAGCGTCACGTCGATCATCCAGTCTTCGAGTTGCGGGCCGCAGATCAGCAGGCGCACCAGGCGGCCGTGGTCGAGCAACACGCCGCGCGCCTCGCGCGGCAGGCGGAATTCGTCCTTGACCCGTTTGATCAGCCGCTCGGGGTAATGCTCCTCGGTCATTGGGACGTAGACCCACTGGCCAGGCTGCGGGTTGGCCGCGCGCGCGATCCTGAGGTTGTTATCGGTGAGGTCTTCCTTGGCCCGCTCCTGCTCATAGCCCCTTGCCACCGAATAGAAGCGAGCGACTAATTCAGAGTCGGGGGCGTGCTCAATCGTCTGTTCCTCAGCAGGCTGCGCCGCCTCGGGTCTGGTCTGCCGCGGCCGCTTGACGGTGGTTTCGACCCACCATCGATTCTCCACGTTCGGCTTGTGCGCCATCGCAGGCCCTATCTTAGCCGCCAGAGCGCAGCCTGTGCGAGGTGTTTGCGGACGGCGGGCGGGGGAGTCCGCCCCCACTGAGTTCGAGGAAGTGGAGGGCGAACCGCGGAGTAACGTGCGTCGCAGCCGACCTGTCGGGCGCGAAGAGGCTTATCCGCGGCGCATCCGACGCCCCGCGCGCGCGCCGCCGGCGCGTAGCCGCGTCCGCCGCCGGCGCGCCGAGGACGAGCCCGCGCGGCGCATCGCTGCGCCCGCCGCGCGCTGGGCAAATGATGCGGCTCGGCGGCGCGCAGCGCCGATGCGGCGCATCACGCGAGTCAACCCGCGCGGCCGCGCGCGGCGCTCGGCGGAGCGCCGCAATCCGCGCACCATCCGGAGCGCAAACGCGTCGGCCTTGCGCTCGGCGTCGGTCCAGAACAGGTAATGGCCCATCTCGTGATAGACCATCTGGATCCACATCCGCTCGCTGTTGTAGATGCGCCCGCGCTTCCAGTTCTCGGGATGGACGAGGTGGATGCGCCCGTCCTCGAAGGTCTTGCCTGCGGTCTTGCCCCAGTCGAGGTACTCGTACCACTCGATAGTCGGGCGCCTGACGCCGTAGTAGTTGCAGAAGGCCGCGAGGGCGCGGCGAAAAGCCGAGGCGCGATGCTCGCGGAAAAACGTTACGAAGTCGCGATCGATCGCTCTGCGATGGACAATGGGAGGAACGATCATTCGCACGGCCGCAAAAACCTCCGACGACTTCTCATGGGAGCTCACGACAGAGCCGGCATCCGCATTCCCAATCCCCTCCCCTGCAGCGCGGTCGCGCCCGGACGTTCCGGACGGCCGGTGCTCCGGCCCTCTCCCGCCAGCATCATAGGAAGGTCATGGCGCCGCAGTCAAATGAGGCGCAAAAACCCTAAAAGAACCTCATTTTCCTTAAGATTAGCTTGCGCGGACGGTCCGCGGCGGTCGTTCCCGCTCGGCCGCAAGACGGAGGGAGCGGGGGCGGGGACGCAACAGGCTGCGGCTAGGCGCGGCGGGCGTGCAGCGCGGCGCGGGCGCGCGCGCGCAGCCGCCGCCTCCGATTGACGGTCATATGCTGGAGGCGGCCGGCTTCCTTAAGCCGCAAACGGCCAAGCGGCAGACGCGAATTGGCGCCTCCGTCGGTGATCATCGCGGTAAGGCGCCGGCGCAACGCATCCGGATTGATCTCCAGCGCGTCGCAGACGTTGTCGAAGCTGAAGGGGACATTGCTCCCATGCGCCATCACCCAGCGCGCCGCTTCGGCAAACAGTCGCCGCTTGCGAACGCTCGCCGCGGCACGCCAATCGTGCAGGATATTGATCGCGTCGGCCAGCACCGCGAGCATCAGCCGCTGCTCGCAGCTGAAGCGGGTCTTGCCGACGAGTTCGAAGAACTGGCTGGGCAGGATGAGGTCCGACGCGTTGAACGAATCTGACGGGTCAACCGCCTGATTGCGCTGGCGCATAGCTGCGACTCCTCGCCCCTGCCGGCGCGGCGGACGCCGCTCCGAGGCGGAGGCTCCCCCAATTAAGCCGCCTGTCTCCCCGATGGCCGCGAGTTACGTCCCCTGTAGCTCACGGCGCTCTAGCCGACCATAGTGACGCCAATGAAGCATTGCAAGAGAATCACCGCCTAATGGATTAGCAACCGCCTCTAACGCGCAGAGCCTACGCCCGCGAGTTATGCGAGGCCAGCGGCGGCGTGGCAACATCGGTCGCAGCAGGATCGAGCGCGCGGTGAGCAAAAGCCGCGGGATTCCTGTTATAGTTCGGGGGGTAGCTGTCCGGCTTCAGGTCGCCGGAGAATCCGCGCTCGCACGGGGAGAACGTCATGCCCGACTTCTTTGCCAAGGAAACGATCAAGAGCCTGCGCAAGCTGCGCCAACTCAAGCCCGATCTGTTCAAGGGCTTCATGGACTGGGACCAGGCGGTGTTCAAGGACGGCGCGCTGCCGGCCAAGACCAAGGAGCTGATGGCAGTCACCGCGGCGCACGTCACCGCCTGCCCGTGGTGCATCGAGGACCACGTCAAGCGCGCGATCAAGCAGGGCGCGACCGACGAGGAGATCGCCGAGGCTGCGTTCGTCGCGATGGCGCTGCGCGCGGGCGCGCCGTTCGCCCATTCGTCGATCGCGATGGCGGTGAGCGATGAGCAGCGCAAGGCGATCGCCGAAGCGCACGGCCACGAGGGCCACAATCACTAGAGCGGGTGGAGGCGGAATCGGCGCGATGGAGCAGGCAGGGACAAGCCGCCGCACGACGCGGCAGATCGATATCGGCGGACTGAAAGTGGGCGGCGACGCGCCGCTGGTGGTGCAGTCGATGTGCGCGACGCGCACGATGGACGTCGACCAGACCATCGCCCAGACCCATCAGCTCGCGCGCGCCGGCGCCGGCATCGTGCGCATCGCGCTCGACAACGAAAAAGAGGTCGCCGCACTCAAGGAGATTCGCGCGCAGACCGCCGGCGTGGTGCTCTCGGTCGATCTCCAGGAAAACTACCGGATCGCCGACAAGGTCGGTCCGTACGTCGACAAGATCCGCTACAACCCGGGCCACCTGCACCATATCGAGAAGTCCAAGAGCATCCCGCAGAAGGTGCGATGGCTGGTCGAGGTGGCGCGCGCTTACAACCTCGCCATCCGCATCGGTGTCAACTGCGGCTCGGTCGCGCCGGCGTTTGTGGAAAGGTATCCGGGCGACCAGCTGACCGCGCTGGTCGAATCAGCGGTCTGGCACTGCGAGCTGATGGACGAGCTCGGCTTCGAGCGCTTCGTGGTCTCGCTCAAGGACTCCGACCCGGCCAAAGTGCTCGAAGCCAACCGCCGCTTCGCCGCGCGCCGTCCCGACGTCCCGCTCCATCTCGGTGTCACCGAGGCAGGGCTGCCGCCCGACGGCATCATCAAGACCCGCATCGCGTTCGAGAAGCTGCTCGCCCAACGCATCGGCGACACTCTGCGCGTTTCGCTCACGCTGCCCAACGAGCGCAAGCACGAGGAGGTCGTGGTCGGCCATCAGATCATCAGCGACGTCGCCGAGGGCCGCTTCATCTCGGTGCCCGACTTCGGCACCGGGCTGAACATCATCTCGTGCCCGTCGTGCTCGCGGGTGGAGAACGAGAAGTTCGTCGAGCTGGCGCAGCAGGTCAAGGAGATTACCGCATACGCCGCGCGCCATCGGATCACGATCGCGGTGATGGGATGCCGGGTGAACGGGCCGGGCGAAACCGACGACGCCGACCTCGGCCTGTGGTGCGGCCCGACCACGGTGAACCTCAAGCGCAAAGACCGCAAGCTGGGCAACTTCCGCTACGGCGAAGTGCTCGGCCGGCTCAAGCTCGAAGTGGACAAGTTGATCGCCGAGCGCGCCGTCGCTAACTGAAGGGCTCCGCCCTGCCCCTGAGACGGCGATCTCTGATAGACTGGTAGCGGAAATCGAACGAGGTTTGCCTTCTGGGTTTCACGCCGACCCCCACCGTCGAAGAAGCTGAGCGCGCCGTCCTGGTCGGCATCGAGCTGGCCGGAGCGAACGGCGCGATCACCAGCGAAGATTCACTCGCCGAACTCGACGCGCTGGCGCATAGCGCCGGCGCCGACGTCTCGGCCACGCTCAGCCAGCGCCTTAGAAGCCCCGACCCGCGCACTTTCATCGGGCGCGGCAAGGTCGCCGAGCTGCGCGAGCTGGCGCGCGAGCGCGGCGCGACGCTGGCGATCTTCGACGACGCGCTCAGCCCCGGCCAGGCGCGCAACCTCGAGAAGGAACTCGGCCTGCGCGTGCTCGATCGCAGCCAGCTCATCCTCGACATCTTCGCCCAGCGCGCGCGCACGCTGGAGGGCAAGCTCCAGGTCGAGATCGCGCAGCTCAGCTACCTCGCGCCGCGCCTGACCCGCCAGTGGGCCCACCTTTCGCGCCAGGCCGCGGGTGCGGGCGCCGGCGGCGGACGGATCGGCACCCGCGGCCCCGGTGAGACCCAGCTTGAAGTTGACCGCCGGCGCGTACGCGAGCGGCTGACCCGGCTGCGCGCGCGTCTGCGCGAGGTGGAACGCACGCGCGCGGTCCAGCGCCGGCGCCGAATCGAAGTCCCGTATCCGACCGTCGCGTTGGTCGGCTACACCAACTCCGGCAAATCCACCCTGATGAACGCGTTGACTCAGGCCGGGGTCGAGGCCGCCGACCGCCCGTTCTCCACCCTCGATCCGACCATCCGCCGCCTGCGCCTGCCTAACCGCGCGACCGTGATGCTGGCCGACACCGTTGGCTTCATCCATCGCCTGCCGCACATGCTGGTCGAGGCGTTCAAGGCAACGCTGGAGGAAGTGCGCACGGCGGACCTCCTGCTGCACGTGGTTGACGTCAGTTCGCCGCTGGCGGCGGAGCGGATGGAAGTCGTCGATCGCGTGCTGGAGGAAATCGGCGCGGGCGGGCGGCCGCGGATCGTCGTAATGAACAAGGTTGATCTGCTGCCGGCCGACACGATCCGGCCGTCACCAGACGCCGAGGTGGTCACGATTTCTGCCCTGCGCGGCCGCGGACTCGACACGCTGCGCGGCGCGCTGGCGCGCCGCTTTGCCGGCTGGCGCGAGGAGATCGCGGTCACCCTGCCCGTCGGACGTGGCGACCTGATCGCGATGGCGCGGCGCGACGGCGAGGTGCTGGGCGAAGAGTACCGAGACGGCACGGTCGCCCTGCATGCGCGGGTCAGTGCGCCGCTGGCCGGGCGGCTGCGCAAGGCGGCGATTGCCTGAGCTATCTGCACGTCCAACAATAGGGGGGCGCGATGACTACTACGCCCTCGCCAAGGCCGGAGCAGGCGCCGCCCACGTTCGCCCGTGTGCGCCTGGGGCAGCTGCTCAAGGCCCCCAACATCATCACCCTGTGCCGCCTGGGCCTGGTGCCGGTGTTCCTTGTACTGATGAGCAAGGAGCGCGACCGAGGGGCGCTGTACGTTTTCGGCATCGCCGCGCTGACCGACGCGCTCGACGGCACGGTGGCGCGCTACCTCGACATCCGCACCGAGCTGGGCGCGATCCTCGACCCCTTCGCGGACAAGATGCTGCTGCTGAGTGGACTGGTGATGCTGACGATCAATCATCGCCTGCCGCCGTGGCTGCTGATCGTGGCCGGGATGCGCGACGTGGTCCTGCTGCTCGGCTACCTGATGATCTCGTTCACCTCAAGCGAGCGCTTCCCGGTGCGCCCCAGCATCTTCGGCAAGCTGACTACTGTGCTCCAGATCGCATGCGTGATCGGCGCGCTCACCGGGAACTTCGGTCTCGGCGTCACTAGCTGGTATGCGCTGCTGTACCTGACGGCTGGGGTGACCGCGATCGCGGGCGTCCATTACTCCTACCAGGGGCTGGTTTTCCTCAGCCAGCACGTCCCCGAGCTCTTCTCCTGAGGCGGGTTTGGGCCCCGGCGCAAAACGGGCTAAGCTCTCCCTGGTTCCGATTCCATAAAAGAAAGCGAGCGGCGGAGGACGATCGATGAGCGCGGAGGTCTCGCGCGGCGGATGTCATTGCGGACGTATCGCGTTCGAGGTCGAGGGGCGTCCCGAGCGGGTGAGCGAGTGCAACTGCTCGATCTGTGCGAAGAAAGGCTATCTGCACTGGATTGTCCCGCGCGAGCGCTTCCGCCTGCGGACGCCGGAGTCCCACCTCGCCACCTACACCTTCAACACCGGCGTCGCCCGCCACCACTTCTGCCCGACGTGCGGATGCGCACCGTTCTACATCCCGCGCTCCGACCCCGACAAGATTGACGTCAACGCGCGCTGCCTGGAGGGCCTCGACCTGACCGGCCTCGCGCGCGATCATTTCGACGGCCGCAACTGGGAGGCCGCGATCGTGGGCTACCGCGCGGCGCGCGGCTAACCGCCCGCGCCTGGCGCCGAATCAAACCTTTTATCGGGAACGGTGGAGACATGGCAGGCCTGGGGTTCACTCCGACCGACTTCGCGGTCTTCAAGGTCGAGGGCTTCAACGAGCGGATGCAGCAGATTTATGCGCATGTGCGGCCCAAGCTGCTGCGACTGGGCGAGGAACTGGCGCCCGAGCTGGCGCGCAAGCTCCATCTCGAATTTTTCCCGCATGTCGCCAAGCACGCGCGCCGCACCGTGAATCCGCCGCCCGAGACGTGGGCCGCCTTCGGTCCCTCGCCCAAGGGCTACAAGCGCTACGGCTATCTTGCGCTGTGCGTGTCGGGCGCCGGACTCCATGCGCGCGTGGTGGTCAAGTCGGAGGCCGACCGGCGGCCGCAGATGGCGCGCGCGATCAGAAGCCGCGCCGGCGAACTTGCGCGTGCGCTGCGTGGCACTGCGATCGCACGCTATGACAAGTGGGACTTCAGCACCCTACCCTCCTCCGCGACCGCCGGCCAGGAGCTTTTCGATGAGCTTGCGCAGGCGCTGAGCAAGAAAACCGGCGGGATCGACCTCGGCTTCGGCTGGAACGTGCGCGAGGCGTTGCGCCTGGATCGCGCCGAGCTGCTCGACGCCTACCGCGAGCTGGAGCCGCTGTACCGCGCTGTCCGCTCGGTCGCGTAGCGTGCGCGCCGACTGCGGCGCACAATCGGGATATGAGCGCAATAGCGGTCCTCGGCGCCGGTGCATGGGGTACCGCGATCGCCGTCGGCCTGGCCCGCGCAGGCCATCGCGTGACGCTGTGCGCGCGCCGCGCGGAGCATGCGGCCGCGATGCGCGCGCGGCGCGAGAACGAGGCCTACCTACCGGGCGTGCCGCTGCCCGCGGCGCTCGCCCTGAGCGACCGATGGGTGGAAGCGGCGGGCACGGCCGAGGTCGTCGTGATGGCGGTGCCGTCGGGTTTCGCGCGGACCGCGATGACGCCGGTCGGCGCCGCCCTCGGCGCGCATACCACGCTGGTCAGCGTCGCCAAGGGGATCGAAGACGGCTCGCTCAAAACGATGAGCGCGATGCTGGCCGAGGCGGCGCCCGCTGTCAGCCGCGTCGCGGTGCTCTCCGGCCCCTCGTTCGCGGCCGAGGTGGCGCGCAGCAAACCGGCCGCGGTGGTGGCCGCCGCCCGCGACGATGCGGTCGCGCGCGACGTGCAGGAGCTGTTCGCCTCGCGCTCGCTGCGGGTCTATCGCAGCACCGACGTCGTCGGTGTCGAGCTGGCGGGCGCGGCCAAGAACGTGATCGCGATCGCCGCTGGCATCTGCGACGGGCTCGAGCTCGGGGCCAGCGCGCGTGCCGCGCTGATAACCCGCGGCCTGGCCGAGGTCGGGCGGCTTGCGACGAGCGCGGGCGGACGTGCGGAAACGATGGCGGGGCTGGCGGGATTGGGCGATCTCGTCCTGACCTGTACCGGCGAACTCTCGCGCAACCGTGCGCTGGGGCTCAGGATCGGACGTGGCGAGCCCGCCGGCGCAAGCACGGAGTCGGAACACGGCGCAGCGGGCGGGCGCCCGGTGGCGGAAGGGATGTCCAACGCGCGCGCGATCCGCCGCCTCGCCCAGCGCATGGGCGTCGAGATGCCGATCGTCGCCGCGGTCTGCCGGGTCCTCTATGAAGGCGCGGCGGCAAACGCTATGGTCGAGGAACTGCTGAGCCGCGAGCTGAAAGCCGAATTTTAGGCGCGGCCCTCAAGAGAAACATTGATGGCGAACAAGGGAACCTGCAAAGCCAAGGACTGCAACCGCGAGGCGATCGCGAAGCACTACTGCCGCAAACATTACCGGCTGTGGCGCGCGGGCGAGATGCCCAAGCCGCGCTACAAGACCTGCACCACGGAGAAGTGCCGCAAGCGGCGCTTTCGCGGCAGCCTGTGCGAAGAGCACTGGAAGGCCGCCCACGGCAAGGCAGCCGCGGCCGGCGGTGGCGCCGCCGCGCCCGCGGCCCCCGCAAGCTGAGGTCCGTACCCTCACGGCGACACGCGGAGCAATCCTGACCCGCCCTTAAGGCGGTTGGGGGCTGGGCCGCTCGCAACTGGAAAGGGCCGACGCGACGGAGGCGACGATGGCTAACCTTATCGTGGCTGGAGCGGCTGGCCGGATGGGCCGGCTGCTGGTCTCGTTGGTCGCCGCCGACAAGACCCATCACCTCGCCGGCGCGCTGGAGGCGCCGGGCGTCGCCGCGCTCGGCCGTGACGCGGGCGAAGTCGCAGGCGCAGGTAGGTTAGGCGTCGCGATCACCACCGACTACGCCGCGCTCGCCCGTCCTGACACCGTCACGCTGGATTTCACCAACGCCGGCGCCGCGCTCGAACATCTGGAAATCGCGGCCAACAACGGCGCCGCGATCGTCGTCGGGTCCACCGGTTTCACACCTGAGATGGAGGCGCGCGCGCGCGTGATCGCCCCGCGCACGCGTACCGTGATCGCGCCCAACATGAGCGTGGGCGTCAACGTGCTGATGAAGATCGTCGCCGAAGTCGCCGCGATCCTGCCCGACTTCGACGCCGAGGTGATGGAGATCCACCATCGCACGAAGATCGATGCGCCCAGCGGCACTGCGGTCGCGCTGGGAAGGTTGATCGCGCAGGCGCGCGGGCAGGACTTCGCCGCCGCCGCGATCTACGGGCGTGAAGGGATAACCGGCGTGCGGCCGGCAGAGAAGATCGCGGTGATGGCATTGCGGGCGGGCGACGCCGTCGGCGACCATACGGTGATCTTCGGCGGCCAGGGCGAACGCCTGGAACTGGTGCATCGCGCACAGAGCCGCGAGTCCCTCGCGCGCGGCGCGTTGCGTGCGGCGGCATGGCTGGAAAAGCGTCCGCCCGGGTTGTACTCGATGCGTGACGTGCTCGGGCTGTAGAGCGCCCTTCCGTTCCCCTCGTTTGCCCAAGAGGAGGGTTGGGAAGAGGTCATGCGCCCGCAAGGCAGTGGCCCGAGCGCTTATGGCACAAAGGCGAACCTGGTGACCTCGCTCCCTCGTTTGCGCTGCTGATGGCGGTCTCCCTCGGACAAGAAGCGGTCGGGAGATTCACACGCGCTGCAACGATTCCCAGCGCTCCAACAGGCGCGGTATCCATCCTCGATGCCGCCGGCTGAAGTACACCAGCATCGCGGCTATCGCGACCACGTTGCCCGCAAGGATCTTCCAAAAGCCCAGCGCGTCGAGTGCCGCGCGGTCGAACGCCGCCAAAGCGCCGACGAAGAAGACCTCGAAGATCGCGAGCAGGAACAGCGCGCCGACGGCGAACGCCGGCTCGGCGTCGGCCGCGCGCAGCAGGATCGCGGTTGCGATCCCGAACAAAATGAAGGCAAAGAAGTGCAGCGCCGTGTAGCCGAGCACCAGCGGCAGCGTCACCGCCACCTGGCCCGGGTCGAACACGCCCTGAAAGATGGCAGCGCCGAGCAGCGCAGGGGTCAGGAACATATGGCCGGCCGCGGCGTCGTAAATCAGGAACCACACGGCGACAACGATCGCGCCGATCACACCGGCGATCGCGCCCTCGTCGGCCACGCCCATCCACGGGCCCTCGAGCTGGCGGGCCAGGGTCGGATGGCGTTCGAGGAAAAACGCGAGCATCGCCGCAGTCGCCATCAGGTCGCCGATGATGAACTTCCACCACGGCTGCGACACGGCGCTCGACGGCCCGAGCAGCATCATGATCATGATCGAAAAAATCTCAAAAGCGATCACGAACACGAGCATCGTGGCAAACAACGCCGTGTCGGCCTCGGCGGCTTCCAGCAGGACCGCCGCCGCGATGCCGATCAGGGCAAAGACGCACAAGTAGAAGACGACATGCCCCAGGATTTCTGTCCCGACCTGGGCATGCTGCACACCGGGACCGAAACCGGCGAAGAGCGTGCCGGCGAGCGCCTCAGCAGAGTTGAGCGGCGCGCCGCGCGCCGCGTCGAAGATCAGATACCACAGCGCCATCACGACCGCACCGATTACTCCCGCCACCGCCCCGTCGATCAGCATGCGCACTCGGGAAATCATCGCATCCTCCTTCCGGGCGTAGCGCTAAGAGCGGAGAGCGCCGCAAACTCAAGTACGAGCGTCGCGGACCGGGCCGGCCCGCTGTTCTGTGAATGATGACGTGGCCTCCTGCGGCCCGCGCGTCAGGGTGCCGCCTTATTTTCAGTATTAGGCCAGGTTGCGGGGTGATGGAAGCCACCTCCGGCGCCGGCGCCGTAAACCCTCACCGGATATAGGAATTCGGTACGATGGGCGAAGGCGGACGCTGCGATCCAGGCTCAGACGCGAGCGCGATGATGCGGGCGCAGGACGCGCAGCTCGGGCGGGCGGCGGAAGTTGACGGGCGGCTCCTCGATCTCGTCGCTGCGCGCCCATCGGAAGAAGATCAGCGTCGTAACCAGAATCAGGTAGAAGCTGTCGGCGACCCACATCAGGATTCCGCCTATCACCTGGTCCTGATGCGGGGTCAGTCCGAACGGATGGGGCCCACCGAGGTACCACGGATAGGTGACGCTCTCCGACAGCGTGAGCGGCGCCGCCACCGCCGTCATCGGCACCATCAGCAGGAAGATGTACAGGATCTGCATCGGGTAGCTCAGGCGCGGAAACTCCGGCATCGGGCTAAGCAGCGGCCACCACAGGATCGTGCCGGCGACCATGAAAGCGACGTGGACCGCGATGTGGAAATTCTCGTTGGCCGTCATCAGGTCGAAGATCGGCGGGTCGTGCGCGAAGACGTAAACGAAGGTGAAGGTGACGAAGGCGACCAGCGGATTGGAAAACCAGCGCGCCAGCGGCGCGACCGGCTTGCTCGTCAGGAACGGCCGCAGCATCCAATCCGGCACCGAAAGCAACAGCAGCGGCGGGATCACCCAGCTCTGAAGCGAGTGCTCGAGCATGTGGGCCCAGAACGAGCGGTCGTCCGAAAGCTCGTCGAGCGGCCCGAACGTAAGCAGCATCGAAAAGATGAACAGGCCAAAGAAAAAGATCTGACGCTGGGTCGGCCGGCGCCCCAGCCGCCACGCGAGCGCGACGTACAGGAGCGCGAGAAAAGCAATGCCAACCGCCGAGGAGGGATCGATTTCGAACATAGTACCGATGCGGCTGGCGCGCGACGCACACCGGCCGCCAAACATACTTCAGAGCGCCAGATGCGTCCCCAGCGCCGAAAAGATCATCATCAGGGCCGCGCCGATGAAGCAGGCCAGGACCAACGGGAAGACGAAGAAGATGCTGAAGATTTTCTGGTCGTAGTGCAGATGCATGTAGAAGCCGGCGACCAGGATGAACTTGGCGATCGCCAGCAGGATCAGAATCGGCACCAGCACCGGCTGCAATGCCGGCACGTAATAGACGGTCAGCTCCATCAGGGTCAGGATGACCAGGATGACCGCGATGATCGCATACACCCCAGGTCCGGGATGTCCGCCATGTTCCATCGCGCCGGGAGCGTGCCCAGCGACTGCCACGTTCTCGCTCATGCGCCCTTCACCGTCCTCATCAGGTAGATCAAGGTGAAGATCAGGATCCACACCACGTCAACGAAGTGCCAGTACAGGCCGGCGATCTCGACCGACAGCGCGCGCGACTTGCCAACTCTGCCGCCCAGCGACGCGACCGCCATCACGAACAGCCAGATTACGCCGATCGCGACGTGGCATCCGTGCGTGCCGACCAGGGTGTAAAAGGTTTGGCCGAACAGGCTGCCCTGCATCGAGAGGTGTTCGTCCAGGAAGAGGGTGCTGAACTCGTAAACCTGGCCGCCGAGGAAGATCAGACCGAAGAAGGCGGTGCCGAACAGCCAGATGGTTGACCACTTGCGGTCGCCGCGCTGGGTGGCCGCCAACGCCAGCACCATCAGGAAACTCGACATCAGCAGGATGAAGGTGCTGAAGGAGGTCAGCGGGATGTTGAGCACCTCGGCGCCCACGCCAACGTTGCGCGGCTTGTAAACCAGGTAGGTCGAGATCAAGCAGGCGAAGAACACGCACTCGGAGCCGAGGAACGCCCACATCCCGGCTTTGCGGTGGTCGATGCCGCGGTAGGTCGGCGGATCGGCGTGGACGTGCTCCTCGCCGTGGTCGGCGTACTCGAAAGCCATACCGATGATCGACAGGAACAGGAACAGCGCGGCAAGGATGTCGATGCGGTACCAGTCCATCAGCGCACCGATCCCGCCCAGCGTCAGGCTGAGCCCGAAGAGCAGCGGATAGAGCGAGGGCGCCGGCATATGAATCGGCCCGTGTTCGCTCGGCGCATGCTCCGCCGCCGGCGCCGCGCCGGAGGTCTCGCCATAGGCGGGCGCACTACCGTGGCCGTGCCCCTCCTCGACCATCACCCCGTACTTGTCAACCCAAAACGCGTCGCGGCCGCGAACCAGCGGCAGGGTTTCGAAGTTGTACGGCGGGGGCGGCGAGGGAATCGCCCACTCCAGAGTGCGCCCGTCCCAAGGGTCGGCCTCCGCCTTTTCGCCGTAAAACAGGCTCCAGATAAGGTTTATTCCGAACAGGACGAAGGTCAGGAAAAGCAGGTAGGCGGAAAGGGTTTCGAACATGTTCCAGAACGACCAGCCCATCCCGGGCGCGTAGGTGTAGATGCGCCGCGGCATCCCCCACACGCCGAGGAAATGCATCGGGAAAAATGTGCCGTTGAAGGCGATGATGGTTAGCCAGAACTGCCATTTGCCCATCGTCTCGCTCATCATCCGGCCGGTGATCTTGGGCCACCAGTAGAAGAACGAGCCCAGGATCGCGAACATCATCCCGCCGAACAGCACGTAGTGGAAATGGGCGACCACGATGTAAGTATCGGTCTGCTGGAGATCGACCGGCACCGTGGCGTGCATCACCCCGCTCAGCCCGCCGATCGTAAACTCGAGCACCGCGCCGACGGCGAAGAGGAAGGCGGTCTTCATCCGCAGCGAGCCGCCCCAGATGGTCGCAATCCAGCTGAAGATTTTGACCCCGGTCGGCAGCGCGATCAGCATGGTGGTGATGGCGAACGTCGAGTCGGCCACCGGCCCCATCCCGGTCGCGAACATGTGGTGGCCCCACACGCCGTAGGACAGGAAGCCGATCAGCACGATCGAATAGGCCATGCCGGCGTACCCGAACAACGGCTTGCGGGCGAACACCGGAATGATTTCCGACATCATCCCGAAAGCCGGCAGCGCCATGATGTAAACCTCGGGATGGCCGAACAGCCAGAACAGGTGCTGCCACAGAATCGGCGTGGCGCCGATCGCGACCCGGTAGAAATGGGTGCCGACGAAACGGTCGAGGAAGAGGAAGATCAGCCCCACAGTCAGGCAGGGAAAGGCGAGCAGGATCAGGATTGTCGTTACCAGCATCGCCCACATGAACATCGGCATCCGCATAAACGTCATGCCGCGGGCGCGCATGTTGACGATGGTGACGAAGAAGTTGAGGCCGCTCAGCAGCGTCGAAACGCCCAGGATGAGCAGGCCGATGTTCCAGAGGTCGATGTTGATCCCGGGGGTGTAGTAGCGCTCGGTCAGGTTGGCGTAGCCGAACCATCCGGCGTCAGGCAGCGAGAGGGTAAACCAGCCGACGTTCATGAACAGCGCGCCGAACAGGAAGACCCAAAAGCTCAGCGCGTTGATGCGTGGGAAGGCGACGTCGCGGGCGCCGACCTGGAGCGGGATAAGGAAGTTGGCGAAGAACCCCATCTCTAACGGCATCACGACCATGAAGATCATGGTCGTGCCGTGCATCGTGAACATCTGGTTATAGACCTGCGCCGAGAGCACGGTGTTGTCGGGCACTGCCAGCTGGGTCCGGATCAGCATCGCCTCGATGCCGCCGATCAGCATGAAGAACAGCGAGGCGATGCCGTAGAGCACGGCCACCCGCTTGTGATCGACAGTGGTCAACCAACTGTAGATCCCGCGCTCGCTCGTCAGATAGTTCGCGTGTTCCAGCGCCAGCTCTTTTGGTTGCGCAGCCATTGGCCCCTACCTACTTCAGGCTCTCGAGATAAGCGACGAGATCGTTGAGGTCCTTGCCCTTGACGCCCAGCGTCGGCATCATCGCGCCCGGCTTGACCCGGTCCGGCTCCTGGATCCACATCGCCACGTTGTGCGGATCGTTGGTCAGAATGCTTCCGGCCAGCGTGGTGCGCGAGCCGAAATGCGTGAGGTCGGGGCCTTTATAGGTCCCGGCGTATTCCTTGGAGAAGCCCGACAGCCCCTTGACCGTGTGGCAGATCGCGCACGGCGCGTCGGCGAAGACCTGCGCTCCGGCGGCGGCCGGCGTGCCTTCCTTGGGCGTCACCGGCGGCGCCTGCTGCGCCTTGACCCACTTGGCAAAATCCTCCGGCGTCTGGGAGAAGGCGCGCAACCGCATGTTGGCGTGCGAAGTGCCGCAGAACTCCACGCACTGGCCGGGAAACTCGCCGGTCTCGCGCGCGGTGAACGTAATCTCGTTGATCTGCCCCGGGATAACGTCGCGTTTTCCGCCCATCGCCGGGATCCAGAAGCTGTGGATCACGTCGCCCGAGCGCAGGGTGAAGTGGATCACTCGCCCGACCGGGAAATGAACCTCGTCGGCAGTATCGATCCCGTACTGCGGATACTGGAACTCCCACCACCATTGATGGCCGATGACGTTGATGGTCAGGGCGTCGGCCGGCCACTTGTCGGGTTGGGTCTGCCAGATGGTGCGGATGGTGGGGACCGAGATCATCACCAGGATGAGTGCCGGGATCGCGGTCCATGCCACTTCCAGCCGCAGGTCGGAAGTGACCGAGCTGGGCTCGCCCGGCTCGCCCACCCGGGTCGAGAACCAGAACAGCGCGAGAAACGCGGTGACCAGCACGATGAGCATGATCACGGCGTCGATCCAGTTGACGAAGACGTACAGCGAATGGATCTTGACCGCGTAGTCCGAGCCGTTGCTCAGCGTATCCATCGGATACTGCTTGGCGCAGCCGGCCAACGCCGCGGCCAGCGCGAGCAGCGCTGAGGCAAGCGAAGCCTTGGTCATAAAGCGAAGCGGGGGCTTCATCAGTGCAACTCTCCGATTGGCTCGGCCGCGGCCACTGACGCGAGCTTCAGCCCAGGGTAGGAACACAGCCAGAAGGCGCCCGCGAAGCCCGCGGTGACCAGGATTTCAACCCAGCCGAAGGGCACCGTGCGCGGCGACAGCGAAGGCACCACCAGCACGTAAATTTCGCACCAGATTCCGATCATCCCGAGCAGCGCCACCGTGCCCAGGATACGCGGCGTGCGCTTGGGCCGCTGGCCGAGCAGCACGAAGAACGGGATTATCCAGACCAGGGTTAGCGTCAGCCACGACACGAAGGCCCACGGCAGATACTGGGTGCGCAAAACCACGAAGAAGGTCTCGATCGGGATGTCGCCGTACCAGATCACGATGTACTGGGCGAACAGCGTGTAAACCCAGAAAATCGAGAACGCAAAAACCATCTTGCCGAAGTCGTGCAGCACCCGCTTGTTGGTGAAGGCATTGCCCGCGGGCAGCACCCGGCGCAGCCACACCGCGCTGAGCGACATCGTCACGATCGCGCTCCAGAACGTGCCCGCGAAGAACCACCATCCAAACAGCGTCGAGTGCCACAGCGGCGAGAGCGACATCACGAGGTCGAACGACAGCAGTGTGTAAACCAGCGCAAAGCAGATCGCGACCGCGGGCGCGAGGCGGCGCACCGCCTTGGGCGGCATATAGATGTTGCCGGAGGTCTCGGCCCACTTCCTCGCTTCATCGCTGCGCGAGGCGGCCACGAACCATAGGCTCAGCACGGTCATCACGAACAGCGCTATACCGTCGCGGGCAAACAGGAAGGGCACGTTGAGCCAGCCCTCCTTGGCGGGCACCGGATGCTTGATCCAGGGAAAGATCGCGTCGCGCCCGAAATACAGCGCCCAGAACAGGATGAAGCCGAGCACCAGAAAGCCCGAAAAGGCCTCGGCCAGCCGGTAATGCGCACGGCCGGCCCAGCGCCCCTGGGTCAGGTAGAACGCGGCTGAGGCGACCACTCCGCCCTGCGCCACACCCATCCAGAACAGCAGGTTGACCAGGTAGGCTTCCCACGCGCGCGCGCTCAGGCCGTAACTGAGCGCGGTGCCGAAGCCGATTATGCCGGCGATCACCAGCACCACGGCGACCGTGCTCATCGGCTGCGCGGGCAGCTCGAAGGCGGGCCGGTGCGCCGCGGGCTGATGCGAAGAATGAGAATTGGGGCTCATCGTTATTCCAGGGCTCGTGTGATCCGCGCCGTCATCAGGTTTGCGTCAGGCCGCCTCGCGGCTGATCTCCTGCGCGCCGGCCTCGCGCAGCATCGACTCCATCCGCGCCGCGTCGGCCTCGGCGCAGCGCACCACTAGGCCGAACTCGTCGCCCGAAAAGCGCTCGCGGTAACCAGCAAACGGTTCGAAGGACGGCAGGTTGGAGAGCAGAATCCAGCCGCCGAGCGCCGACAGCCCGCCGAACAGCACCATCATCTCGAAGGCGATGATGATGTAAGGCGGAAGCGAGGCAATCGGTTTGCCGCCGGCAACCAGGTTCCACTCCAGCGAAGTGCCGATGGTCAGGGCGAAGGCGCTAATCGCGCCGCTGATGCCGCCGAGCAGAACCCACCAGCGCACGAAGCTCGGGCGCTCGTAGATCGCCTCGTTGATCTTCTCGCTCGGGATCGGTGAGAAGACCCGAAAGCGCGCGCGCGTCTGCCGGAGCTGCCCGATGCAGTGCACGAGCTGCTCCTCATCGGCGAAGGCTCCTACCAGTTCGATTTCTCCGTTCATGCCGCTTTCGCATACCCCAGGCGCAGCGCCTGCTTGAGCCAGGTAATGCCCTCCTTGAGCTCCGTCATCGAGATGATCGGCATGAAACGCGCGAACAGCGAGAACAACAACAGGAACCACGCAAAGGCGCCCACCGTGATCATTATCTCGGTGAAGGAGGGGTGCCAAAACCGCCAGGTGCTGGGCTCGAAGTTGGTCGCAAGCGAGCCCGCGATGATCACGAAGCGCTCAAACCACATCCCGATATTGACGAAGATGGTGACGATGAAGAGCGGAATCGGAGTGGTACGCACACGCGGCGAGAACAGGGCGAGCGGCGCGACGCAGTTACAGAACACCATCACCCAGAACATCCATCCCCAGGGCCCAAAATAGCGCATGTGGAAGGTTGCCATCTCGATCGGATCGTGGCTGTACCACGCAATGAACGACTCGACGCCATAGGAGTAGCTGATGATGAGCGAGGTGAGCAGGACGACCTTGGCCAGATTGTCAAGATGCCACGGCGTAATCAGATCCTCGATTCCCATGATCCAGCGCATCGGGATGAGCAGCGTGATGACCAGCGCCACTCCTGAAAAGATCGCGCCGGCAACGAAGTAGGGGGCGAAGATGGTGCTGTGCCAGCCCGGCAGCTGCGCCATCGCAAAGTCCCAGCTGACCACGCTGTGCACCGAGAGCACCAGCGGGGTGGCCAACCCTGCCATCAGCAGGTACGCCATCGAGAAGTTGCGCCACTGGCGGTCGGTCCCCTGCCACCCAATCGCCAGGATCTTGTAAAGGGTCTTGCGCCAGCCCGTGGCGACGTCGCGCGCGTTGGCGACGTCGGGGATCAGGCCGGTGAACCAGAAGCAGGCGCTGATCGTGAAGTAGGTGCTGATCGCGAAGAAGTCCCACACCAGCGGCGAGCGGAAGTCGGGCTGGAGATAGCGCTCGTTGGGATACGGCGCCAGCCAGTAGAAGAACCAGGGCCGGCCAAGATGGATGATCGGAAACAGCCCGGCGGTGGCCACCGCGAAAATTGTCATGGTCTCGGCCGCGCGGTAGACCGCGGTGCGCCAGCGAGTGCGGAACAGGTAAAGGATCGCCGAGATCAGCGTGCCCGAGTGAGCAATACCGACCCAGAAGACGAAGTTGGTGATATACACCGCCCACATCGTCGGGTTCCCCATCCCAGTGACGCCCAAGCCTTCGTAGATCTGGCGGGTCCATAGCGCTATCGCGAGCGCCACGAGGGCCGAGAGGAAGCCGACCCAGATCCAGTACTTGTAGCCCGGCGGCGCCATGATCGCGCGCACGCTGCGATCGATGTCGGCGTAGGTCGGCTCCAGATTAATGTCGACTGCGGCAGCCACTCACGCTTTTCCTTTCCCCTGGTAGATGTCGCGCAGATAGACCACGTTGGGACCGACGTTGAGATCCTCGAAGACCACGTATCTGCGCAGATTGTTATCGACCCGCCGGCGCATCATCGCGCTCTGCGGATCGTTCTCGTCGCCGAAAGTCATCGCCTTGGACGGGCAGGCCTGCACGCACGCCGGTTGAATCTCGCCATCGCGCACCGGACGCTTCTCGATGAGCGCGGTGATCTCGGCGTGCGTGATGCGCTGAATGCAGAACGAGCACTTTTCCATCACGCCCGCGCCGCGCACCGAGACGTCGGGGTTGAGCTGCAGATTGAGCGGCTCGTCCCACTCCGGCGCGAACCAGTTGAAGCGGCGCACCTTGTAAGGGCAGTTATTGTTGCAGTAGCGGGTGCCGACGCAGCGGTTGTAGATCTGCTGGTTGAGCCCCTCGTTGGTATGCGCCGAGGCAAACACCGGACACACGGGCTCACAGGGCGCACGGTCGCACTGCTGGCAGAGCATCGGCGTAACGTACATCAACGGCCCCTCGCCCTGCTCCTTGGGAAAGTAGCGCTCGACGCGGATCCACGACATGATGCGCCCGCGCTCGATGGCGTCCTTGCCCGCGACGTACAGATTGTTTTCGGCGTAGCAAGCCGCCACACAGGCGCTGCATCCGGTACACGCGTTGACGTCGATCGTCATCCCCCACTTGTGTTTGGGGTATTCAAACGGCGCGTAGAACTCATAGGGCTGCGGCGGCTTGGGTTCGTCGGATGCCGGCACGACACCCTTGGCGAGGTCGTCGATGCTGACGGTCTGAACGATTCCGCGCTCCATCTGGTCCGCGCTGTACAGGGGCGAGATCAGCTTGCGCACGTCGCCGGTGGGTCGCGCCTTCACCGTCGCGCTCTTCTCCCATCCCGCCAGCAGCGCCCACGCGTTGGCGCCCTTGCCGTTGGCATAACGCCCGTAAGCTGTGTGTCCTTGGCCGGTGGGCACTGCCAGCACGCCCGGGCGAACGTGCTCCGAGACATAGGCGGGCAGCGCAATCGCTCCCGCCGCCGTGCTCAACTCGACCATCCCGTTCTGCGAAACGCCCAGGTTGCGCGCGGTTTCCGGATGGATCTGCACCCACGCGTCCCAGACGAACTGCGCGACCGGCTCCGGAATTTCCTGGAGCCACGGCTTGTTGGCCCCGCGACCGTCGTAGAAAAACATGTGCGGAAAGGCCGCCAGCACCAACCCGCCCGCCGCCGCCACCTGCGGCTTGGCCTGGAAGACCGCCTTGTCCAGCGTGACCGCTGAAGGCTTGGCCTCGGCGAACAGGCCACCATCGCGCAGCGTCTTCTCCCAGAACTCAGGGAAGTTGGCTGCACCGCTCGCCTTGGCGAGATCCTGCCAGGTGGCGTTCACCGCGTCGGCCGTGTTCTCCCATGGCACTTGCTGGGAGCTTGCGCCGCCGGCGTGCGCCGACGCGAGCAGGATATCGCCCAACGGGCGGGTATCGAACACGCGCGCCATCACCGGCTGGCCCAATCCATGGATACCTGCGCGTGGCTGCGTATCGCGCCAGGTCTCGAGCGGATGGTCGGTGGGCAGGCGCAGATGGGCCAGCGCGGCGGTCTCGTCGGGCATGTCGCCCAGCCAAGCCACGAAGCCGACCTTCTTTAGCGCTTCCTGGAATTTCAGCGCCGCCGGCATCGAGAATGCCGGATTGCCGCCGGCGATCACAAGCGCGTCAATCTCGCCGCCCGCCATCGCCTTGATCAGCGCCTCGACTTCCTCGGGCGAACTGGCCGCGGGCGCAGGTGCGCCTTCAGCAAAGACTACGGTCTTGCCGATGTTGCCGGTGACAGCGTTGAGGATGAAGACCGCGGTATGCAGCGCTGGATCGTCGGTGCCGGCGAGCGCCACCGCGCTCTCAGCCTGGCCGAACGACTCGCCCATCCGGGTAATCGCCTCAGCCGGCACGCCGGTTTTCTGCGCGACGGTGGCGGGGTCGTAGTCGGCGACGAACTGGCGCAGCGCGTCGAGGTCAACACCCGAGTCGTGCGACACCCACCCCTGCTTGACCAGCACGTTGAGCACGCTTAGCGCGATGGCGGCCTCACTGCCGGGAGCCGCGGCCACCCATTCGTCGCACTTGGCCGCGGTCATGCTCATCCGCGGGCCGACGTAGGTCGCGCGCGCCAGCGTCAGTTGTCCGCGCCGGCGCCTGGGCGTGCGGAAGGCCGCGTACTGACGATGGTACTCGACGGGCGAGCCCCAGGTGCCGAGAAAATCGGCGTCGAACGAGAGCAGCGCCTGCGCCTGGTCGATCCTGTAAATTGGCAGCTCGTCGCGCCCGAAGCAGGCCTTGGCGGCAGCGCGCGCGGCGTGCTCGCCGCCGACCCGCTCGTAGGTCACCATCCGCTCCGAACCATAGGCGGCCAGCCACATCTTCGCGATCTTGGTCTGGGTCGGCCCCAGCGGCGCGGCTATCAGGGCGACCCGGTTCCTGCCGGCCTTGGCGGCGGCGGCGAGCCGGTCGTTGAATTGCTTGAGCGCCTCCTCCCAGTTGAGCGTCTGGAACGTCCCGCCCTCGGCGCGGCGCTCCGGTCGCGCCAGCCGGTCGGGATTGTAGAGGCCCTGGAGCGCGGCCTGGCCACGCGCACAGATCGAACCCTGGCTGATGGGATCGGCCGGGTTGCCCTCCAGCTTGATTGCCCGGCCCTCGCGCACGCGCGCCACCACGCCGCAACCCGCAGGGCATTCATTGCATACCGTGGCGTAGAAGGACGGGACGCCCGGGATGACGTTTTCGTCAGGGACGACGTAGGGAATCAGCTGGCGGGCGGCCGGCTCGCAGCCCGGAATAGCCGCCGCCGCGCCGGCGGTGGCGGCCAGCTTGATAAACGACCGCCTGGACAAACCCTCTGACATTGTGGATGGTCCCTTCTCGCTCAGTGATGGCAGACGTAGCAGTCCTGGGTGGCTCCGCGCTTGGTGTGGCAGTCGATGCAGAAGCCCATGTTGATCTCGTGCACCGGCTGCACTCGATCCATCGTCTCCACCGGGCCGTGACAGGTCTGGCAGGCCAGCCCGGCGTTGATATGCGGGCGATGGGTGAAACGCACGAAATCGGGCAGGGTATAGACCCGGTTCCAGCGAATCTCAAACGACGGCTGGGTATCGTCGGTCCACGGCCGAGTTACCGGCAGCAGGCCGCCAGTCTTCTGGCTGCCGTGGCATCCCACGCAGCGCTGGACGGGCGGCGCGCCCGAGGTCTGCGAGCGCCGCGCGTACTCATGGCAGTACTGGCAGGGGATCTTGTTGACGCCGGCGTGGATGCGGTGGCTGAACGGGATCGGCTGGTCGACGTCGTAGCGCGGCGCCCACGGCCGCTGGGAAAAAGCGATCACGCTGAGCCCGCCGACGAACATCAGCAGCGACAGCGTGAGCAAGGTGCGGTTGAGATTGAGGTTCATTTCAAATCCGGTTCAGCGTTCTCCGAGGCTCTGACGCAGCCCAGCGCTGCCGCAGCCGCCTACGTACCGGCGCGGCGCGTGCCAACTAAGCAGCCTTCGCACGCGAAATCAACCGGCTCGCGCGCGCTTCGCTCCTCACCTCGCAGGCGCCAGACGAACCGGGGTTTCCAAACTACAAACGCCAAGAGAACTAACATTGCGCTTGGTGTTCATCAAGAGAAAGTAATGGCCGCGGAAGAATTTTCGTTCTCCCTTAAGGCGGGCGCTTTTGGAAGCTTCGCATCGCTCTGGGTTGGCAAACTTCGCCCGTGCCGGGCGGCCCGACGCGCTGCGCTTCGCCGTGCGCCCCGCTTCCCCACAGCCCGCGCCCGGCGCCTGTGGGCAGGCGCGGAAGACGATATTTGAGCGCTGGGCAAAGTGTGGTAATTACCGGTACAGTCAAGAGACTGGAGATCTAGCCAACAAGGTGCAGATTAAGCCCGCCGCCAGACTTGGACTGCTGCCGCCATATCTGTTCGCCGAACTCGACCGGCTGAAAAAAGAGGTCCAGCAAAAAGGTGTCGACGTAATTAGCCTGGGCATCGGCGACCCCGATTTACCGACGCCCGCCCATATCGTCGCGCGCCTGCAGCAGGCCGCTGCCGAACCCGTCAACCATCGCTATCCCGATTACGAAGGGCTCGAGCGCTTCCGCGCGGCGGCCACCGAATGGTACCGGCGACGCTTCGAGGTCGCGCTCGACCCGCGGCGCGAGGCTTGCGCACTCATCGGCTCCAAGGAAGGAATCGCCAACTTCCCCACCGCGGTCGTCGATCCGGGCGACATCGTGCTCATCCCCGATCCCGGCTATCCGGTCTATTACTCGGGATGCGTGTTCAACGGCGGCGAGCCGTACTTCATGACCCTGCGCAGGCCCAACGGCTTCCTGCCCGATCTCGGCGCGATTCCGGCCGAGGTCGCACGGCGGGCCAAGCTGATGTGGCTCAACTATCCGAACAATCCAACCGCGGCGACCGCCGAGCGCGCCTTTTTGCAAGACGCGGTCAACTTCTGCCTCAAGCACAACATCATCCTCGCCCACGACTTCGCCTACTCCGAGATCGCCTTCGACGGCTACCGCGCGCCCAGCGTGCTCGAAGTGGACGGCGCGCGCGAGTGCGCGATCGAATTCCATTCGCTGTCGAAGACCTACTCGATGACTGGATGGCGCGTTGGGTTCGCGGTCGGCAACGCCGAGCTGATCGCGGCGCTGGGCAAGGTCAAGACCAACATCGACTCGGGCGTCTTCCAGGCGGTGCAGGAGGCGGCGATCGCGGGACTCGAGGGCGGCGAAGAGACGCTGCAGCGGTATTGCGCAATTTATCAGCAACGGCGCGACCTGATGGTCGGCGCGCTCCAGCGCCTGGGGCTGGAATGCGAGCGGCCGCGCGCTACTTTCTACGTCTGGGCCGCGGTTCCCAGGGGCTACACTTCGGCCTCGTTCGCCGAGCGCGTGCTCAAGGAAACCGGCGTGGTGATCACTCCAGGCTCAGGATTCGGCAAGGGCGGTGAAGGATTCGTTCGCTTCTCACTGACGGTGTCCAGCGAGCGGCTCAACGAGGCGGTGCAAAGAATCCAGACGCTGCGGCTCTAGCTCAGAGGATGCCCCATCGGGCTTTCATCGGAATAGGAACGAATCTCGGCGACAGGGCGGCCAATTACCGCGAGGCGGTCCAACGCATCGGGACACTGCCCGGCACTCGGGTCGTGCGCCAGTCGTCGATTTATGAAACCGAGCCGGTGGGCGAGCTTAAGGGGCCGTTCCTCAACGGCGTGGTCGAGGTCGAGACCGAGCTGGGCCCGGACGCGCTGATGCGCCGGCTGCTGGCGATCGAACGAATCATGGGGCGCAAGCGGGTGCGCGGACGCAAGCCGGCCCGCGGCAAGTACCGCCCGCGCATCATGGATCTTGACTTGCTCTTTTTCGACAACGAGATTATCGACACCCGGACGCTCAAGGTGCCGCATCCGCGCCTGCACGAGAGGCGCTTCGTGCTGGCGCCGATGAGTGAACTGGCGCCGGCGCTCATTCATCCGAAGCTCAACGCCTCGATTTCGGAGCTGCTCGCCGCGCTCAAGTCGCCGTACCGGGTCACGTTGGCGCGGGCGGATCTGCTGCGGCCGCCGTCCGCCGTAGGGGGAGGGGTAGCCTCGCGATGAAATTCTTTATCGATACCGCCGACATCAACGAGATCCGCGAGGCCGTCTCCTGGGGGCTGGTTGACGGCGCCACCACCAATCCCAGCCTGATCGCCAAGACCGGGCGGCCCTACGCCGACGTCCTGCGCGAGATCTGCGACGCGGTGGACGGTCCGGTCAGTGCCGAGGTGGTCGCCACCGAGGCCGCCGCGATGCTCGAAGAGGGCGAGCGCCTCGCCCGCCTGCATCCCAACATCGTGGTCAAGTGCCCGCTTATCGTCGAAGGCCTAAAGGCCACGCGCGCGCTGAGCAAGCGCGGCATCAAGGTCAACGTGACGCTCGCCTTCAGCCCGCTCCAGGGACTGGCTGCGGCCAAGTGCGGCGCGACCTACGTCTCGCCCTTCGTCGGCCGCCTCGACGACATCGGGCACGACGGGATCGGGATGGTCGAGCAGCTCGTGCGCATCCTGCACAACTACGCCTACCCGACCCAGGTGCTGGTCGCGTCGATCCGCAATCCGACCCACCTGCTGCGCGCGGCCGAAAGCGGCGCCCACGTCGCCACCATCCCGTTCAACGTGATGAAGCAGATGCTGCATCATCCGCTGACCGACAGCGGACTGGAAAAGTTCCTCGCCGACTGGCGCGCCACCAAGCAGAAGATCTGACGCCCTTGGTGGCGGCGGCGCTTGGCCGCTAGACTAGCTCGATCGGCCCCCACAAAAACGCGAGTGTGATCGCGCCATTGTGCGAGCTCACCGCATGCGTGCATCCGGTCGGCCGCAGGCTCATGTTGCCGACCGTTACCTCGGCGCTCTCGTCGGCGTGCGAGCCCTCGATGACGTAGAGCAGCTCCTCGCCGCTGTGGCGATGGCGCGGGATCTGGGCGCCCGGTTCGAACCGCGCGAGCACGGCGCTGCGTCTGGTCGTCTTGTCCTCCCAGATGCGCTTCTGACGCACGCCGGGAAGCGCGTCGTGCCACTCGAGCTCGCTGAGCGCGATTATCTGTGAGCGCGGCGCGCCGCCAAGCTCTTTGGCCGGCTCGACGCCGCCCGTGATCACGGCCAGCACCGTCGCGCCGTTTTTGCTACTGACGTCGTGCACGCAGCCGTCGGGGCGGTAGCCGAGGTTGCCCGCGGTGATCGTGCCGGACCGGTCGGCGATCGAGCCCTCGATCACGTAGAGGATCTCGTCGCCGACGTGGCGATGCATCGGCAGGTGCGCGCCCGGCTCGAAGCGGCTCAGCACGGCGCGCCGCTTGGTCCCCGGATCAGACCATAGCGGCTTCTGCCGCACGCCCGGCAGCGCCTGCTGCCACGGGATATCGGTGACCTGGATGAGTTGCGAGCGCGGACCGTCGGCCATGGCGTCCTCCTTCCGCGCGCGCGACCAGCGCTCGATCACCTGATACCGCGCGCGGCTGATCGGCGATGTAGCTCCGCCACGTCTGCACTGTCAAACGCCGTTGTCTATCGCCAGGAGCGCTATAACACCTACCCGGGAGTGCCGCGCGACGATCCGCGAGCTGGCGACGCATGGTTTACGGAAGCGCTGATGGTCGAGGAGCCTGAGCAGTCCAAGTACACGGCCAATCTGATCGTCTTCCATCGCAACAACGAGCTTCCGCAGGACAGCTACGTCTTCGTGCCCCCGCTGCGTCGCTCGTTGCGGCTGTCGGTGACCGCACGATGCGCGCCGGTGGTCGGCAGCGACTTCGTGCAGGACGACTACAAGACCACCGGTTTCAACGGCGGCCTCGCGCTGTTTGACGCAAAATTCCTCGGCCAGAGAAAAATCCTGCAATTGGGCCTGCCGACGCCCGCCTGGGGCAAGTGGGAATTGCGCGATGTCAACGTAATCGATGTCCGACGAGCACCCTCAGAGCGACCGGGCTACTGCTATGGGAGCCGGATCATGTATGTCGACAACGCATTCTGGTACGCGATCTGGGAGGAAGTCTATGGCGCCAACATGAAGCTGTGGAAAATCTTCATGGGCCCGGGGGCGCATGTGGTTAGCGTGCCGGAGATCGGAAAAGTAGTTACCAATTCCTACAGCGGATGCGGCATCGACATCCAGAATGATCACGAAACCTGCTTTTCGAGCATGGACAAATACGGCCACGAAGCGGTGTTTAACAGCGACGCGCCCTCGGAGTATCACAACTTCAGCAAGTACGCGACGCCGGGCGGCCTGATGCAGATAATGCGTTGAGCGCGCAGCGGCCCGCGGCCCGAGCCAGCCGCACGCCCTCGAAAGAAAAGCGGGCGGCCGCACGGCCGCCCGCTTCATTTTCAATTCCCGCTTCGTTCGTCTACGAGGCCTGGATCTGCGGCTGCGCCTCGAGCACCGGGTCGCGCACCAGCACGCCCTGCGCGTAGAGCTCGCGGATGCGGCTGTCGTCCATCCCAAGCAGCTCGCGCAGCACGCGCTCGTTGTCCTCACCGAGCAGCGCCGCGCGCACGTCGAGTTTGTCGGGCCACGCCGAGAACTTCACCGGCAGGCCCGGGATATCCACGTCCCCGAGGAACCGGTCCCTGACCCGGCGCACGGTCTTGCGCGCGCGCAGATGCGGATGCTCCATCGCCTCGTTGAGCGTGAGCACGGGCGCGCAGGCCACGCGCTCCTTGTCGAGCGCGGCGAGCGCGTCGTCGCGGCTGGGGAAGGTGGCGAGCCAGTTCTCGATAATATCCTTGAGCGCGTCGTTGTTGTCGCGCCGGCCGCGCGCGCTGCGAAAGCGCGGGTCGCTGGCCAGCTCAGGCATCCCCATCGCGCGCACCAGCTGCGGCCACTGATGCGGCATCACGGCGAGATAAATGTACTGGCCGTCGCGGTAGTGGAAAATTCCGGTGGGACCGCCGCCCGGATGCTGCGAGCCGTTGCGCGTCGGGCGATATTTGTTGCCGCGCAGCGAAACCATCGGCACGTTCGCCTCGTGCATGTGGAAGTAGGTGTCGAGGATCGACGCGTCGAGGTACTGGCCCTCGCCGGTGCGCTCGCGATGCAGTAGGGCGAAGCCCACCGCCATCGCCGCCGACATCCCGGTCGAGACGTCGCCGATCGCCATCGTCACCACCGCCGGCGCGCGGTCGGCCTCGCCGATGCCGTCGGTGACTGCAGCGTAGGCCTGGCCCATGTAGTCGTAGCCGACCTTGTGCGAGAGCGGGCCGCTCTGCCCGAGCGCCGAGATCGAGCACATGATGATCCGCGGGTTGAGCTTGCGCAGCTCCTCGTAGCCGAAGCCCATCTTCTTGATAATCCCGGGCGCGTAGTTCTCCACCACGACGTCGATCTTCGGGATCAGTGCGTAGATGAGCTCGCGGGCGCCGGGCTTGTTCATGTCCACGGCGAAGCTGAGCTTGCTGTGGTTATGCTGGAGGTAATAGGTGCTCTGGCTGGAGTCCTTGTACTCGGGAGTCAACGGCTTGAGCCCGCCGGCGCGCACGCGGTCGCCGGCCGGGGCCAGCTCGACCTTGATCACCTCGGCACCCATCTCGCCCAGCACGCGCGTGCAGGTGGGGCCGGCGACGAACTGGGTGAAGTCGAGCACCCGGTAACCTTCGAGCATCCGCGGATTGTTCGGCATCTGGCGAGTCCTCCATCCGTATGGCCGCAGCGCACAGGCTGGTTGCCGCCAGATTACAAAAACCGGCCGACGCTGTAAAACCTGCTAATTGCGATCAGCGGCGGCGGGTTTGAACTTGGCGAGCGTGATTTCCTCGGTCGCGTCCTCGAAGACGACCTCGACCGCCATCCCAGCCCGGATCTCCTCGTTGCGCACGCCGACCAGGTTGGTGAGCAGCCGCGGCCCCTCTTCAAGCTCGACCTCGGCGACGTTGTAGGGCAGCTCGGCCTCGAAGCTCTTGAAGTAGGCCTGATGGAAAACGACCCAGGAGTTCACTCGCCCGCGCCCGCAAAGCCGCCTCCACGTGAACTTGTCCGACCAGCAGTACGGACACAGCGGCCCCGGCGGATACCACATCCGGCTGCATCCGTCGCATCGCTGGAGCCGCAGCTCGCGCCGCTTAAGACCCTCCCAAAACGGCGCGTTGAGCGGGGTCACGGCGGGCAGCGGCTTCGGGTATTGCGCCATCGATCTTCCTCAGTGCGGGACGCGCCTAGCGATGGTAGATCAACGAGTCGCCATATACGTTGGCCCACTGCGCGACTTTGGCGTCCTTGACCTGGCGCTCCCCGCATTCGCCGCGTAGCTGGCGTACCGCTTCGACCTGATGGTTCCAGCCCATGATGTGGGCCTCGGAAAGCAGTCCGCCGTTGGTGTTGATCGGTAGCGCACCGCCGACTTCGATTTGCCCGCCCTGGGTGAAGGCTGCCGCTTCGCCGGGCTTGCAGAAGCCCCACCGCTCGAGCGCCATCCAGACCAGGATCGAAAATGCGTCGTAGGTGAACAATACGTCGACATCGCGCTGCGAAATTCCCGCCATCCGGTACACCGGCTGCTCACCCGCCGCGTAGTCGAAGACTTCCTGCTGGCCGACGCCGAAGCCCGGGTAGGCCCAGATGAACTCGTGATGGCCGGCGGGCAGCGCCTGCATCCCGCCGATATAAACTGGCGGCTTGCGCAGGTCGCGCGCGCGCTCGGCGCTGGTCACGATCACGCAGGCGGCGCCGTCGTTGATAAGGCAGTAGTCGAGCAGGTGGAGCGGCTCGCACACCAAACGCGAGCGCTGATGGTCGTCGGCGGTGATCGGCTCGCGCATGATCGCGGCCGGGTTCATCACGGCGTGTCGGCGCATCGCGACGGCCACGGCGGCGAGCTCGCGGCTGCTCGCCCCGTAGCGCTCGAAGTAGCGGCGGGCGACCAGCGCGGCGCCCGCACCCGGCGAGGTCATCCCATAGACCGGGTCCTCGCCGTGGCCGCCGCCGGCCTCGCGTGCGCCTTCGCGGTCGCCGCCGCCGCCCATCATCGGCCGGCGCATCGCGGAGAAGCTAACCGCAGCCAGACAGGCGACCGCGTTGGCTAACCCCGCCGCCACCATCATCGCCGCCCACTGCACGGCGCTCGCGGTGAAGCGGCCGTGCGCCCAGGTCTGGTTGTAGGCGCGCAGCCTTAGCCCCATCACCTGCGCCAGCGTGTCGGCGTCGGCGCCGATCGGCGAGCCGAAAGTGACAATCAGGCCGTCGAGATCGTCGCGGCCCATGCCGGCGTCGGCGAGCGCGGCGCGGATGGCCTCGGCGGCGAGGTCGATCGCGCTGCGGTTGAGTCTGCGGCCGTAGGCGGAATTGCCGACGCCGGCGATAGCGGCACTGTCTTTGAATTGCCAACCCTGCATCGGCCCGACCCGTTCCTTCGCGAGCCTACAAAACTCTCCTCCTCGCCGTCCACGACCTTGCGCCGGCTAGATTTGCGGATCGAGCACCCGCAGCCCCGTTCGACCAGCGCGGGCACGAGGAGTTGTTCGGCAACCCTGTCTACCGGATTGGGCTACTCGACCGACAAAGAGGAGGTGCGCTGCATCGTCGAGCTGCTCAACGCTGGTTTTGCGGACCAGATCCTGCTGTCGGCCAAGGTCGCGATAAAGATCTGTCACAAGGCCTACGGCGGACGTTACTCGCACATCTACGAAAACATCATCCCGCGGCTGAGGTCGCTCAGCGCGTCCACCGAACAGATCGAGTCGATAATGGCGGGCAATCCGCGCCGTCTTCGCGCGGTGGGCTAGCGAATGGGGGCACAGTTTCGGGGATCCTGAGAAAAGCCGGCCATGATGCTGGCGGGCGAGGAAATCGTGCTTATCTTAAGTGGAAGGTATTTCGAAGCTGTGCATTTCCGATCGATGAGCAAAACTAAAGATGACAAGCATCGCGTCCCCACCGCGGGCGCTTCCGACCCCGGAGCCTCCGAGTCGCAGGGGCTCGGCGAGGAACAGGCTGCGATTGAAGGCGCTGCCGACCCCAGAGGGCAAGCGGGCGGCGACGGCGCCGCGAAGGCCGCACCCAACTCCGAGCTTGAGGCCCTGCGCGCTCAAGTTGCCGAAAAGGAGCGCGAAATCGCTGAGCTCAAAGACAAGTACCTTCGCGCGCTGGCTGACGGCGAAAACGCCCGCAAGCGCATCCGCCAGCAGAGCGAGGAGAACATCCGGCTTCAGCGCGAGAACCTCTTGCGCGAGCTGTTACCCATAATCGATAACCTCGAACGCGCGGTGGACGCGGCGCGCGGCGGCGGCAACGGCAAGCCGATCGTAGAGGGAGTCGAGATGGTGCTTCGCTCGCTGCTCGACCTTCTGCGCCGCCACGGCGTCACGCCGCAGGAGGCGGTCGGTCAACCCTTCAACCCACAATTCCACGAGGCGGCCGACCACATCGAGAGCGACCAGTACGCGCCCAACACGGTCATCCGCGAGTTCCACCGCGGCTACCAAATCGGCGAGCGCGTTCTGCGTCCGGCGCGGGTGGTGGTGGCAAAGGGGCGCAGCGACGGCTCAGGGGAGCAAAAAGATGGCGAAGGCGGAGACGGCAGCGTTGAAAGCCAATAAATAATGATTATCTGGAGAATTAGAGGTTTCCTGAAACCATGGCAAAAGTAATCGGAATCGATCTCGGCACGACCAACAGCTGCGTGGCCGTGATGGAGGGTGGCGACCCCGTAGTCATCGCCAATTCTGAGGGCAGCCGGACCACGCCTTCGGTCGTCGCCTTTACGGATGCGGGTGAGCGGCTGGTAGGGCAAATCGCCCGCCGCCAGGCAATCACGAACCCGACTAACACGGTCTTCGCGATAAAGCGTCTGATGGGGCGGCGGTACGAGGACGCCGAGGTCCAGAAGGCGCTCAAAGTGCTGCCCTACAAGGTGGTGCGCAACGACGACGGCGCGGCGTGGGTCGAGATTCGCGGCAAGAAGTACAGCCCACCCGAGATTTCGGCCTTCATCCTTCAGAAGATGAAGCAGACCGCAGAGGACTACCTTGGTGAGAAGGTCACCGAGGCGGTCATTACCGTCCCGGCCTACTTCAACGACAGCCAGCGCCAGGCGACCAAGGACGCCGGGCGGATCGCCGGCCTCAACGTCCTGCGCATCATCAACGAGCCCACGGCGGCGTCGCTCGCCTACGGGCTGGACAAGAAGAAGGACGAGAAGATCGCGGTCTTCGACCTCGGCGGCGGCACTTTCGACATCTCGATCCTCGAGATCGGCGACGGTGTCTTCGAAGTCAAGGCGACCAACGGCGACACCTTCCTCGGTGGCGAGGACTTCGATCAGCGTGTCATCGACTATCTCGCCGACGAGTTCCGCAAGGACCAGGGGATCGACCTGCGCAAGGACCGGATGGCGCTGCAGCGGCTCAAGGAGGCCGCCGAGAAGGCCAAGATGGAGCTCTCCACAGTGATGGAGACCGACATCAACCTGCCCTTCATCACCGCCGACCAGTCCGGCCCCAAGCATCTCAACATCAAGCTGACCCGGGCCAAGCTCGAGGCGCTGTGCGCCGACCTGCTCGACCGGCTCGAACAGCCCTGCATCACCGCGCTCAAGGACGCGGGCCTGCGCCCCAGCGACATCAACGAGGTCGTGCTGGTGGGCGGGATGACCCGGATGCCGGCGGTGCAGGAGCGCGTGCGCAAGCTCTTCGGCAAGGAAGGCCATAAGGGGGTCAACCCGGACGAAGTGGTCGCAGTGGGCGCGGCGATTCAGGGCGGCGTGCTCAAGGGCGAGGTCAAGGACGTTCTGCTGCTCGACGTTACCCCGCTGTCGCTGGGGATCGAGACGCTGGGCGGCGTGTTCACCAAGCTCATTGAGAAGAACACCACGATTCCAACCCGCAAGAGCCAGATCTTCTCGACCGCCCAGGACAACCAGACTGCGGTTACGATCCGGGTCTTCCAGGGCGAGCGCGAGATGGCGGCCGACAACAAGTTGCTCGGCCAGTTCGACCTGATCGGGATTCCGCCGGCGCCGCGCGGCCTGCCGCAGATCGAGGTCACCTTCGACATCGACGCCAACGGCATCGTCAACGTCCACGCCAAGGATCTCGGCACCAACAAGGAGCAGTCGATTCGGATCACCGCCTCCTCGGGCCTGACCGAGGAGGAGATCAAGCGGATGGTGAGCGAGGCCGAGCAGCACGCGGCTGACGACCATCAGCGCCGCCAGCTCGCCGAGGCGCGCAACAAGCTGGACAACCTTGTTTACACCACCGAGAAAACGCTCAAGGAGCACGGTGGCGCGCTGGACGAGGGCTCGCGCAAGTCGGTCGAGGACGCGCTCGCGGCGGCCAAGAGCAAAATCGAATCCAAGGATCTCGACGAGATCAACCGCGCCACCGAGGCGCTGGTCAACGCGTCGCACAAGCTGGCGGAGGTGATGTACAGCAAGACCCGTCAGGGTGCGGCGGGCGGCGCCCAGGCGGGCGCTGACGGCCACGGGGCCGAGGGCGCGACGGCGCGTGGCGAAGAAAAGAAGGAAGACGTGGTCGATGCCGACTTCAAGGAAGTGAAGTAGGGCGTGACCGAGCAGAATGGCCCTGATGCGGACCGCGAGCGCCCGGATTAACCGCAACGTTCGCGGTCCGCTTACTTTTGCCCGCGCCCTGGTTTAAAATCGCGCCAATGCCTCCCGCCTCCAAACGCGACTACTACGAAGTCCTCGGCGTGGCGCGCGGCGCCAGCGAGGAGGAATTCAAAAAAGCCTACCGCCGCCTCGCCATCCAGTACCATCCCGACCGTAATCCGGGCGACAAGGCCGCCGAGGAGCGCTTCAAGGAGATCAACGAGGCCTACCAAGTGCTCTCCGATCCCGAGCGGCGCGCGCAGTACGACCGCTACGGCCACGCCGCCTTCCAGGGTCCGCAAGGCGGCGGCTTCGGCTTCGAGTTCACCCAGGGCTTCGAGGAAGTCTTCTCCGACATCTTCGGCGACTTCTTCGGCACCGGGCGCGGACGCACCCGCTCGCGCTCGCGGCGCGGCGACGACCTGCGCTACGACCTCGAGATCGAGTTCGAGGAGGCGGCGCGCGGCACCGAGAAGGTCATCAAATTCCAGCGCCTGGCGACCTGCGACGCCTGCCGCGGGACGCGCGCGCGGGGCGGCGGCAGCGAAGGCGTGCGCACCTGCCCCAACTGCCGTGGAACGGGCCAGGTCCGCACCCAACAGGGATTCTTTTCAATTGCGACCACCTGTGGCAATTGTCGCGGCGAGGGAATGATCATCGCCGATCCCTGTCCCAAGTGTCAGGGGCAGGGACGGGTGCGCCGCCAGGAATCGCTCTCGGTGCGGATTCCGCCCGGGGTAGACAATGGCTCGCGGCTCAAGCTGCGCGGCGAGGGCGAGGCAGGATGGGCCGGCGGGCTGGCGGGCGACCTCTACGTCGTGGTCCACGTCAAAGAGCATCCGCTCTTCGTGCGCCAGGAAAACGACGTCATTATCGAGGTTCCGGTCAGCTTTCCGCAGGCCGCGCTCGGTACCGAGATCGAGGTCCCCACGCTTGACGGCAAGGTCAAGCTGAAAATCCAGGCCGGCACGCAGTCGGGCAAGGTCTTCCGGCTCAAGGGCAAGGGCTTCCCGGACCTCCACGGCTACGGCCGCGGCGACCAGCTCGTGCGCGTGGTGATCGAGACTCCGCGGCGGCTGACCCCGCGCCAGCGCGAGCTGCTTGAGGAGTTCGCGCGCATCGACGGCGAGGCCGTCAACCATCCACTCTCCAAGGGCTTCGTAGACAAGCTCAAGGAGATGTTCGGGTAACGATCTTCGCGTGCCGCCGACCTAGCCCAACCCGAGCGCCGACGAAGAATCGGCGCTCTCGTTTTTTGGGAATTTCACAGGCTGAAGCTGTCGGGCCGCTAAGAGACGGGACCGAATTGTCCTGTGGTTCCGGCCCGAGCATGCAAAATTGATCAAAGGTCAGCTCTCAATTGCGCAAGCGGCACAATCCGCTGCGTGAAAACGAAGCTTACGCGGCGATGATCTCGCGGGCAGCGCGGAGGCCGGATTCCAGTGCCCCCTGCGCCGAGCCATGCAGCAGCAGCGAGCCGCCGTGCTCGCCAGCGAAGTAAAAGCGCCCCTCGGCCTGCGCCAGCGCCGGCATCAGCGCGGTCATCTGCCCAGTTCTGAACCAGGCGTTGGCTCCACGTGAGCACGGCTCTTCGTCCCAGCATCGGTACTCCACGCCTTCGCACCAGCTTCGCAGCGGCGGGAAGACCTTCTCGGCGCTATCGAGGATCAACTCGACCCGCCGCTCGTGCGGGAGTGCGAGCGCGTGCCGCGCGCGCGCGCCGGTCATCACTCCCTGGAGAATTCCGCGCCGGGTGCGCTGGCTGTCGGTGCCGTCCCACAGCAGGCTTATCGGCAGATCGGTGAAGGCGCTGCCGGCGAGCCCTGCCTCGCCCCAGAAGCGGGTGCGGCACTGAAGCGCGATCGATGTCACGCAAGAATACGGCAACTCCTCGATCGCTCTGCGCTTGAGCGCGGCCAAGGGGGGCGAGGTTTCGATCGCACGCAGGGCGGGCAACGGCAGGCTGCATACGAGGTAGTCCGCCTCGACCGCCGCTTCCCTGCCGCCCTGGATGTACACCGCGCGCACGCCGCGGCGATTTTGCTCGATCCGCGCCGCGGCCGCACCGTAGCGCACGCGCTCGCCGAGGCGCTCGGCGAACGCCCGGGGCAGCCGGTCGTTGCCGCCGACAATCGAATAGCGCTGGCCGCGAAAGGCGCCGTAGCAGGCGGTCTGCGCCAGAACGTCGAGCGCCGAACGCTCGTCGAGCTTTTCGCCCACCGGGTCCCAGTCGGTGACCGCCATCAGTTCACCCGCCTCGGGCGACGCTCCAACTTGGTCGAGGAACTCGGCAAACGAGTAGCGGTCATACTTTCGGAGGACGCCTTCGAGATCGCCGGCGCCGGCGGCGCGAATCACCTCATCGACGGCGGAGCGCAGATAGCGGCTGCGCATCGCGGGCAATCCGATCCGCCGCTCCTCGTCGGAAAGCCCGAGCGGCCAGTCCATCTGCACGGACTCGGGCACACGCCGGCCGCGAAAGTGATACACGACTCCGAGCCCGCTCACTTCGTTCGGAACGGCGGGCGTTATCGCCAAGCCAAAGCGTCTGACGTAGTTCATCACATAGTCAGGCGCGGAGGGGACGAAGGCGAATGCGCCCGCCTCGGCATGCATCCCTTCGGCGAAGGGGTCTCGCAGCGTATGCACCCGGCCGCCGGGCCGGCTACGCGCTTCCAGGACGCATACCGTGTGGCCGGCTTCGCTCAGTTCGTAGGCTGCGGCCAGACCGGCCAGACCAGCGCCCAGCACGATGACGCTTTTTGAGGACATGGCGCGCTCCTGAAGCGATCATACGCCCGGCGCCTGCGCAGCGAACTAACGAGCAACGGCCCGCCGCCTCAAGCGGCGGGCCCATCGTGGCGATGGGGCTGACAGATACCCTCGAAGGTGTAGCCGATCTCGGCGTCGGACACTTCGACCGCGCCGCGGCGGGAGGCGCGCTCGCGAGCGGCCTCGCGCGCGATATCGTTGATCGAAATGATGCCGAGCAAGCGGCCGCGCTCGTCGAGCACGGGCAGCCGCCGGATCTGGTTGTCATGCATCAGCGTCTCTGCGCGCTTGAGGTCGTCGGTGGGTGAGCAGGCGATGACCTTACGCGCCATCGCGCTCGCCACCGGGATCTCGAACAGCGGCCGTCCTTGGGTGTACGCCGCCATGCAGATATCGCGATCGGTGACTATCCCGATCACCCGGCCGTCGCCGTCCGCCGCGATAACCGGGATACAGCCGCAATCGTTCTCCCACATCAGTTGGGCGGCGCGATTGAGCGTGTCGTTCGCACTGCACGTCTTGACGTCGCGAATCATAATCCTTTCGACCTGCATAAGAGCCTCCCGCGCCATGGCGCTGGGCCGACGCTTACCGGCAGCCCGCACGCGGTGGGCACCGTACGCCGACCGGCTGTCGCCGTTTAAACTTGTCCTTGTCGATCCAAGCAGCGAGCGTGCCAAAGTGAAGGAAATTTGCGACCCGCTGCAATTTTTCGTGAAATTGGTCGAACCTTTGTCTAGGCTCGGGTTTTGGGAGAGCGTTGATGTATCCATTTGAGACATCGACGAACTCTCCCGGAAGCAGCGCGGCAAACGTATGACGCCAACCGCCGAACTTCACGCCGGTCCGCGGCCGGCGGGAAATTTGCAAACACCGGGAGCGCCCGGCATTTTGCGCACTGACTCACCGTGCTGATAGCCAAGCAATGATGCAGAACGCGGAAGTCGCAAAGGTTCTCGACGAGGTGGCCGAGATGCTCGAGGTCCAGGGCGAGAATTTCTTCCGCGTCCGCGCGTACCGCAACGCCGCTCGCGCCATCCGTGACCATCCGACGGCCGTCGCAGAGCTCGACGCCGAAGCGCTCCAGGAGATTCCTGGCATCGGGGCCGACCTCGCCGGCAAAATCGTCACCCTGGTCAAGACCGGCGACTTCGACCTCCATCGCGAGCTGGTCGCCAAGGTTCCAAGCGGCCTGCTCGAACTGCTCAACGTGCCGGGGCTCGGCCCCAAGCGGGTCAAACTTCTGGCCGAGCGGCTCAAAGTGCGCGACGGCGCTAGCCTGCTCAAGGCGGTCAAGGCGGGGCAGCTCAAGGGCATTCGCGGCTTCGGCCCCAAGATGGAACAGCAGATCCTGCGCGCGCTATCGGCGGGTGAAGCGGAGGCCCCCAAGCGGATGCTCTATCGGGACGCGGCTGGAATCGCCGCCGCGCTCGAAGAGCATTTGAGAAAGTCACCCGCGGTGGAAAAGGCCGAGGTGGCCGGCAGCTTCCGCCGCAAGTGCGAAACGATCGGCGACCTCGACGTGCTCGCCGCTTCGGCCGAGCCCGCGCGGGTGACCGCGCACTTTCTTAAATTCGACCGGATCGCGCGCACCTTGGGCAGCGGCGAAACCAAGAGCACGGTCGTGCTCAGGGGCGGCCTCCAGGTTGACCTGCGGGTGGTCTCGCTCGCCAGTTACGGCGCCGCGCTCGCCTACTTCACCGGCTCGAAGGCGCACAATGTCCATCTGCGGCGTATCGCGCAGGCGCGCGGGATGCTGCTCAACGAATACGGTCTGTTCCGCGGCGACAAGCCGATCGCGGGCAAAGACGAGCAGGGCATCTATCGTGCCCTAGGACTGCCGTGGATTCCGCCTGAGCTGCGCGAAGACCGCGGCGAGATCGAAGCCGCAGAGAACGGCCGCCTGCCCAAGCTCATCGAGCGCGCCGACCTGCGCGGCGATCTGCATACTCATTCGACCTGGACCGACGGCCGCTCCTCGGTCGAGGAGATGGTGCGGGCGGCCAAGCGCGCCGGGCTCGAATATCTGGCGCTGACCGACCACTCGCGCCATCTGACGATGGTGCACGGGCTTGACCCGCAGCGCTTGCGCCAGCAGGCGCGCGAACTCGAGCGCGTGCGCGCCGCCGTTCACGGCATCGCCGTTCTCCATGGCATCGAGGTCGACATCCTCGACGACGGCAGCCTCGACCTGCCCGACGACGCGCTGGCCGAGCTCGACTGGGTGGTCGCCTCAGTGCACTTCAAGCTCAACCAGCCAGCGCGCGAGATGACCCGCCGGCTTGTCAAGGCGCTCCGCAACCCGCACGTCGATGTCGTCGGCCACCCGAGCAACCGCCTGCTCCACGAGCGCGCGGCGAGCAACTTTGAGATGGGCGAGGTGATGAAGGTGGCGCGCGAGGAGGGATGCGCGCTGGAGGTCAATTCACAGCCCGAGCGGCTCGATCTGACCGACACCGCGTGCCGCGCGGCGTGTCAGGCTGGCGTCAGGCTCGTCATCTCCAGCGACTCCCATCACACCAGCGGCTTCGGCCTGCTCGAATTTGGCGTGGCGCAGGCGCGCCGCGGATGGGTCGAGGCGGTGGACGTGCTCAATACGCAGCCGTTGGCCGCGCTGCGCCGCAATCGCCGCAGCGCGTGACCCGGCGCCGGCGGCGCCGCTGGGCGCGCCGCGGCGGAAGGACCCACACGCGGCCCTTGCGTCGAATCCGGCGCAATGGCCAGATCAGGCCCGGGAATTCGGTCCAGCGGAGATATCCGGGTGGCGCATTCACCAGTTACAAAACGCAGCGCACCAGAGGAGGAGGCGCGCGCGCCGCTCGCGCTCGGCCTCTTCATGCCCAACTGCAGCAACGCCTATTCGATCAGCACCTACAAGCCGGTGCCCGATGATTGGACCTACGAATCGAACGCGCAAATCGCGCGGGCGGCCGAGGTCGCCGGCTTCGAGTTCCTCTTTCCAGTCGCCAAATGGAAAGGCTACGGCGGCAAAACCGACTTCCTCGGCATCTCGCTGGAAACGATGACCTGGGCCGGGGCGCTGCTCGCCATCACCCGGCGCATCAACGTCTTCTCCACCGTCCATGTGCCGATCTTTCACCCGCTGGTCGCGGCCAAGATGGGGGCGACGCTCGACCATATCGGCAACGGACGCTGGGGCCTCAACGTGGTCAGCGGATGGAGCGAGCGGGAGTTTGGGATGATGGGAATCGAGGTGCTCCCGCATGCCGAGCGCTACCAGCGTACCGAGGCCTACATCGAAATCGTCAAGGGGCTGTGGACCTGCGAGCCCGGAACGTTCGAACACGAGTCAAAGTGGTACCGCATCCGCGGCGGGTCGGTGATGCCGCAGCCGACGCGCAAGCCGCATCCGCCGATCGCCAACGCCGGCGTGTCGGATGAGGCGCGCGAGATGGTGGCCCGGCTGTGCGACTGGGCCTTCATCGCGCTGCCCTCGCTGGAAGCGACCGCGCAGGTGACTGCGGATATCCGCGCGCGCGCCGGCCACTACGGCCGTTCGGTCAAGTGCGCCAACTATCCGCTGGTGGTGTGGCGCGAGACCGAGCGCGAGGCCGAGGCCGAGCGCCGCCGCATCGTCGACCACATGGATCGCGAGGCGGCGGAGAACTGGGCGCGCGGCCTGCTTCCGCAGAGCGGATCGTTCGACGACTTTACTCTCGAAATGTTCGCGCTGGGCGCCGGCGCGCTGCCGATCTTCGGCACCCGCGAGCAGGTGGCGGAAAAGCTCGACCGGCTTTACCGCTGCGGAATCGACGGCGTGCTGATGGTGTTCCTGTCGTACTACGAAGACACCCTGCGCTTCGCGCGCGAGATCATGCCGCTGCTCCGCCAGCTCGGAACGATCGGCAACCGGTCAAGGCCATGACCGACTACGACGTCCTCGAAGTTCCGAACCTTCTCCTGCAAAAGGGCGGGATGCTCCCGACGGCCCGGCTCGCCTACAAGACCCTGGGCACCTTGAATTCGGCGCGCGACAACGCGGTGCTGGTGCCGACCTGGTACACCGGTACTCACACCGACATCCAGAGCTTCATGGTCGGCGAGGGGCGCGCGCTCGATCCACGCAAGTACTTCATCGTGATGCCAAACCTGCTCGGCAACGGCCTGTCGTCCTCGCCGAGCAACGCGCCGGCGCCGAGCGAGCGCGGCCGCTTTCCCAAGGTCAGCATCTTCGACAACGTGCGCTTGCAGCACCTGCTGGTCACCCGGAAGCTCGGCATCGCGCGCCTGCATTTGGTGACCGGATGGTCGATGGGCGCCTGCCAGACCTTCCAGTGGGCGGCCCAGTTCCCCGACATGGTGCGCGCCGCCTGCCCGATCGCGGGCTCGGCCCGCACCGCCGCCTACAACAAGGTCTTCCTGCTCTCGCTGCGCCGCGCGCTGGAGCTGGACCCGGGATTTGCGGACGGCTTTTACGAGCGGCCGCCGGTCAATGGCCTGAAGGCTTTCGCCGCGATTTACGCCGGATGGGGAACGTCGGCGGCGTTCTATCGCACGGAGGCATATCGGGTGCTTGGCGCGCGCGACTGGGCCGAGCACGTGTGGTCGTTCTGGGAACCGTTCTTTCTGCGATGCGACGCGAACAATTTGCTCTCCCAGCTCTGGACCTGGGAGCACGCCGATATCAGCGACAATCCGCTCTACGGCGGCGACTTCGAAGCCGCGCTCGGCGCGATCCGGGCGCGCACGATCGTGCTGCCGGTGGACAACGACCGCTACTTCCCGCCCGCGGACAGTGAATACGAGGCGCGGCATATCGCGGGCGCCGAATGCCGCGTTATCGCTTCGATCTGGGGCCACATGGCTCCGATGAACCCGCAGGACATCCCGGCGATCGACAGCGCGCTGCGCGAGCTGCTCGCGGACTGACGGCCCTTCAGCAGCATCCCTGGCCCGCCGCGACCACGGGCGAGGTGGTGGCGGCGGGCCATGCAGCGAGAATCCAATTGCGGGCGGAGAGGCGAGCCGCGGCGCATCCAACCCTGCGCCCCACCATCGGCCCCCCGGTGGGCCCCCTCCGCACCACCACGAAGTTCCACCCGTGGCCTGCCGAGAGTGCGCCGGGCCGCCTCCCCGCTTGCGCCTAGTTGAAGAACTCCCACATGTCGGGCGCGGTGGCTGCTGCGCCCGGCAGCCTGGTCACCCCCAATCCCTCCAGCATCAGACGCAGCGTGCTCTGATGCTGGTAGAAGGTGGTGGAGCGGTAGCCGGCCTTGGCCAGCGGGCTGACGACGACCCAGGCTACCTGTCCACCGCCGTTGGTGTTGTCGGTTCCCTCGTCGAAAACGATGATCAACAGTCCGCTGCCGCCCGGCTGGAAAAGCGGGGTGCTCAGCAGCGGCGCGATGTTGGTCTGGAGCCAGACGTCGGCCTGCTCCAAGGTGCCGTCGTGCGCGTCGTCGAGCAGGTTGGGCGTGATGAAGCTGTAGCGCGGCAGGGTGTTGTTGGCCAGGTCAACCGCGAACTGGCTGAACGGCACGATGTTCTGCTGCTGCGCGCTGCTGTTGATCACGTCGCTGAAGTACGCGAAAGGATCGTGCTTCTCCACGTACTCGCCAGAGCTGCATCCGAGGTAACCTGGCGAGGGCAGGCTCTCCTCGTACGCTTTCCAGGATAGCCCGGCCGCGTTGAGCTCGCGCACCACGTTGTCAGCGGTGACGGTCACCCCGCAGACGTCGGCGGTGATCCCGTCGGCGCTGCCGGTGGTCAGCCACAGGTAGTTGGGCAGCGACGGATGCGTATTCGCGTAGTACCGGGTGGCGAGCCCGTATTTGGCGATGAGCGAGTTGAGGTACGGCATCGAGGCCGTATTGCCGACCACGTCGGTGTAGCCGTGGTTCTCCTCGACCACGACGAAGACGTGGCTGAAGGCGCGCGGCGCCGGGGTAGCGGTCGCCAGCGGGCTCGGCGTCGGAGTCGCCGCCGGAGTCGGCGTCGCCGCACCGTTCTGGACGGTGACGCTGATCGAATCGGTGCCGATCACGGTGCCGCTGGAGTTCTTCGCCTGCGCCATCACGATATGGCTGCCGTTGGTGCTGGCGGTGGTGTTCCATGCGAAGGTATACGGCGGCGAAGAGGCCAGGTAGGTGCTGTCGATAAAAACGTTAATCCAGCTGACCTGCGGGCTCACCACCGTTGCGATGCTGGTGGTGCCCGAGACGGTCGCGCCCGCGGCTGGGGTCGTGATGCTCACCGCGGCGGCAGGCGTCGGCGTCGGCGCAGGCGTCGTGGTCGGCGTTGCAGTTGCGCTCGGCGCCGTCGCTGTGGGCGTCGGGGTCGCCCCGCCCGCCTGCCATTCGACCGCACCCATGTCGGGCGCGCTTCCGCTGTACGGCAGTCCCACGTTGACGCCGGCGTTGATACAGGGCGAGGTCGATTGCAGGCTGAAGTTGGCGGGCGCGTCCACCCACAGCGGGTCGGCCGCGATGTCGTGCGAGTGGCCGCCCAGCGCCTGCCACTGGCTGAAGCTGTAGCTCGTGCCGCCCAGCATCAGGCGCGGGTTCGACCCCCAATCGTTGTAGTCGATCGAATAGGTTCCCTTGCCGTCGTCATTCTCGAAGCTGATGCTGCTGCCGAAAGTGACGTTGTTCTTGACGTTGATCGAGACCGCGTCGGTGCCCGAGGGCCCGAGGAAGATCCCGGTCGCAGCGTTCAGCATGCTGTTGTTGTACAGGGTGCAGCTGACATGAGCGGCGGCCGCGCCGCCCGCGCACTGGAACCCGTTGGAGGCGTTGTAGACGGTGTTCTGCTCCCAGGTCACGTCGGCGTTGTAGCTGGTGGTGTCCTCGATATAGAAGGCGGCGCCGATGCTCGGCTGGTCGTGGACGTAGTTGGCGCGGACGAGGATTCCCGAGCCGCCCTTGGTGTCGATTCCGTTGTGATTGTAGTGGGAGACGTCATTGCCCACGATGTCGACGTTGTTGGCGTCCTGCGCCTCGAGGCAGTTGTGCCCGCCGCAGTAGCTGATGACGTTGTTGAGAATCCTGACGCTGTCGGTCGAGTGCGTCTCGTCGAGGAAATGCACCGCGTTGTAGTACTGTCCGCCATCCACCGTGCCGGTGCCGGTCTGGGTCACGGTGTTGTTGCTGATCACGATGCCCGCGAGGCCGGCATGGCCGGGCGTCGCGTAGTCGTGGAAGTAAATTCCGTAGCCGCCAGTGCGCTCAAACTCGAGCCCGTCGATGGTGATGTAGCTGAAGCTTGAGCCGGCGCCGGTATTGACCCTGAAGCCGTACACGCGGGTCGCCGCCTCGATCAGATGGGTGGACGGGTTGGAGCCGTCGGCGAGCCGCACGTAGAGCACCGAGGCGCTCCAGAACCAGCTTCCGGCGGTCATCGCGGAGACCGATCCGGCGCGCGTGAGGCCCCATCCAGGACCGCCGTCGACGTAGACGTTGTTGGGCTGGACGGCCAACGCCGCCCGATAGGTCGAGCCGCTGTTCAGCGTCCATCCGCTGACTACGTCGCTGCCGCTGATTATCGGCTTGGCCCCGCTGCCGTAGGAAGTAAACGTGATCGGGTAGCCCGCCGCGCCGCCATTGGCCGGTGCAAGAGTTTCCCGCCACAGCCCGCCGGCCTTGAAATAAACCACGTCGCCGGGCTGCAGGCTGGCGGCGTTCACGCGCGCAACCGTGCGCCAGGGAGTGGTCGGACTGGTGCCCGAGTTGGTGTCGTTGCCGGCGGGATCCACGTAGTAGGCGTGCGCGCCCGGCGCAGGCGTGGGTGCGGGAGTCGGCGACGCAGTTGCGATCGGCGTGGCGGTCGCCGCGGGCGTGGATGACGGCGTTGCAACCGGCGTCGCCGGCGGCGGCGCGGGCGTCGCAGTCGTCGGGTTGGCAACCGACACTGTCACCGAGTCCGTGCCCTGCAGGTTGCCTTTAGCCGAATATGCCTTGGCAACTATCGTATGCGAACCGTTGGCGACGGTGACGGTGTTCCACGAAATGGTGTCGGGCGGTGCGGTCGCCAGCTCGACGTTATCGATATACACGTTGACGGTTTTCACGTGCGGCCCTTGGGCCAGCGTGATTGTGACTGTGCCCGAGACCGTCGCCCCGTCGCTCGGCGACGTTATGCTGACAGCCGAGCTCGTCGCCGCATCGGCGAATGCGGCCAGCCACACCAGCGCGGCCATCGCGGCCGCTAGCCCACACACTTGGGCGCCTCGCGTTCGCATGGTTCTTCCCTCCCGCGCCGCACCACACCGCTCTGTCGCGACAAGCCCGGCGCACACTGACACGCGTCAATTGTCTGGTGGGCCGCACAAACTGAGCTTGCGAAGAACGTAGTCGAGGCCCCCACCGCACCTCACCATCCCCGGTTTCGGCGCGCATCGCGCCGCCTCCCAAGGAGCACTACGCCAGTTGGTCTTAAGGGGAGACTCTACGAAGGTTGCGGACTCAGGCGGAACAGGAACTTCACAGGTATTGCGAGGGCTCCCCCCAACCTCGATGCGCTGGATGTTGCCGCAGAGGAGGCAAACTGATCAAGTCGGCGATCGTTCGGAAGCCGCAAAATGCCGCGGCGATCTCTCGTGCAGGAAGAACGTGGGCACCCTGACGAAGTGCGCGACAGGTGTCACGAAAAAGAAAAACGTGAACAAGCGAAGCTCGTCAGCGATCGGAAGTCTCTCGATCAAGTGTCTTGTTGTCAGGTTTTGTTTCCCTTAGTCGCAAATGAACAAATTTCAGCAGAACCTAAAAAATTTCCGGTCTCGATTATTTCCGGAGAGGATCTTCGCCTAACTCACAGGGCGAACCAGAAGAGCGTCAAGCGCACGCGGTTTTAATTCACCGCACGCACTTCAAAATTCCGCCTGAAATAACTCTTAGGCCTCAATTTTTCTCTATCTTCATCAAAGGGCAGACGTTACATTCTGCTTACGGTCGTATCTCGCAGCTGGCAGGAGGGGAAGCGCGGGAGCCGGCCCCAACGGTTTTTAGGGGGTAAAGGCGCAATGTTCTCCTACCGGCTTTCGGAAGAAACCCATCGCCGCCTGCAAACGCAGCTCGCTGACTCGCTGCCGCCGGAGCTGCTCGAGGAACTTTTCGACCACCACACTTCGATCCTCTATCCAAAGGAGGCGGTGATCTTTGAGCAAAGTTCGCCCGCCGACCTGATGTTCTGGATCTTTACCGGCATCGCCAAGCTCTGCTTCGTGACGCCTGAAGGACAACGCCGACTCGTGCGGCTCGCCGGGCCCGGGGATTTGCTCGGTCACGTTGACTTCGTCGACGTCAAAGGGCGCCGCAACCAGGCCTTCGAGGCGCGTGCGCTGACCCGCTGCTCGGTGGGCGTGCTCACCCGCGAGCGCGCGCTCAAGGTCCTCCACGGCCTCGATCACGCGACCTTGCTCAAGCTCTTCGAACAGGTTAACACCCGCTGGTCAGCCCTCGCCTACTGGTACGCGGCACTCTTCAATCTGTCCTTCCGCCGGCGCCTCGAAGCCGTACTGGGCGACCTCGCCGAGCGTTTCGGGGTCCAGGACAAGCGCGGGATTATTCTGACCCCGGAGCTCACCCATGGCGAGCTGGCTGACATGATTGGCAGCTCGCGCCCGATGGTGAGCAGGCTGATCGGGCAGATGGTCGCGCGGCGGGAGCTCGCGCGCCACGGCAAACAGTACATTCTTCTCGACGGTCGGATCCCGACGAAGATCGTGCCGGCGAGCAATACGGGAGTCGTCGCGCAGAACGGGTTTGCAAAACACTACCAGTCGCAGTCGCACGCCAACTAGGCTGCCCGCGCGCGGGTTCCCGTGCCACCTGCTCAACAGGATGAGGCGGCTCGTCCGCGCCTCGTGACGGTGAAGGAACTGTCACGCTATCTGCATGTGCATCCGACCACCGTCTACCGCCTCCTCAAGCGGGACGAATTGCCCGCATTCAAGGTGGGCAATCGATGGCGTTTCGACCTGCGCAAGATTGACGAGTGGCGACTGACCCGCCCCCCGGGCTCGGAGGGAGAGCCTTCAAGCTAGGCCGGGGCGACGCATCACATGACGAAGTGACTATTGACGGTTGGCGGTTCCCTGCCGGTGACTGGTCACTGTGTAACCGCCCTCTCCGTTACATATTGCCGCCAGTGAGTAGGCCGAGTTGCACGCGCACGTTACCATCGTGGCAACCCAGACAACGGCATCGCCAGCCGAATGGGACGGAGCACCGAGTGACTGCTTTTTCCCACTTTGATTTGCTGCGATGGTGCAACCGCGCGCTCGGCGCGGCGCGTGCGCTCGGCGCGGCAGCCATGATGGTTGTCTTAGTGATTGCGGGCCTCGCTCCCGCCGCCGATGCCCAAAGCGCAACTCCGACTCCTACTCCCACACCGGCGGTCGTTATCATTTCGCCTGCGGACGGAGCGAGCGTGTCCGGCACCGTCAGCATCGCAACTCAGAAGAGCACCGCGGTATCCTGGATCAACCTTTATATCGACGGCAAGTACTTCAAGTCTTCACCCCCGTATACTTTCACCTGGGACTCGACCACCGTTGCCAACGGCAGCCATACGATCCGCGCCGACGGCAAAAGCTCCTCGGGAACCGTTGTCGGCAGCGCTTCGATAGCCGTAACGGTTGCCAATTCAATTTCGACGCCAACTCCGAGTCCGCTGGTGACGCCGACCCCAACGCCCGCCTCGACCCCGACTCCCGTTCCCACTCCGAGTCCGACCCCGGCACCAACACCAACGCCTACGCCGATTCCCACGGCGACGCCGTCACCGATTCCGACCAGCTCGCCCACCCCGGCACCGACCGCCACGCCCTCGCCGATGCCAACAGATTCGCCGAGCCCGACGCCGGTTCCAACCTCCAGCCCGACGCCGACTCCCACGCTGTCGCCGAACCCGACTTCCACACCGACGCCCACTCCGGCGCCATCGCCTACGCCGGCTCCGCTGGTGAGCATCACTTCACCTGCCAATGGGGCTGTCGTCTCGGGCACAGTGAGTATAGTTACGACCGCATCACCGCCGGTGTCGTGGATCAATCTCGTAATCGACGGCAAATATTACGCGTCGTCGCCGCCCTTCACTTTCACGTGGGATTCCACCAAGGTGGCCAACGGCAGCCATACCTTCACCGCCCAGGGAAAAAACTCCACGGGCGTGATTGCCACCGCCTCGATAACCGTTAACGTGGCCAACTCGGCCTCTTCGCCGACCCCGACTCCCGCTTCCACACCGACGCCGGTTGCCTCGCCCACGCCAACGCCGTTGCCGACTTCGTCACCGACGCCCACGCCGTCGCCCTCTCCGACCCCGGCGCCCACAGCAAGCCCGACGCCAACGCCGTCGCCGACACCTTTTCCAACTCCGACTCCAACCCCGTTGGTGAGCATCCTTTCTCCGGCCAACGGCGCCGCCGTGTTCGGCACCGTAAGCATCGCAACCCAGGCCTCGCCGCCGGTGTCGTGGGTCAATCTTTACGTTGACGGCAAGTACATCGCGTCATCGCCGCCCTATACCTTCAGTTGGAACTCCGCCACCGTCACCAACGGCAGTCACACGATTCGCGTCGACGGAAAGAACTCGACCGGAACCATCGCGACCACTTCGATAGCGGTCAGTGTTGAAAACACCGTCAGCATCACGGCTCCGCAGAACGGCGCAACCCTCTGGGGCATCGTAAATGTCACCACCTCGACGACCTCTGCGGTGCAGTCGCTCAATCTATACGTTGATGGCGCCCTCCTGGCCTCGGGAGCTCCCTCGACGTACAGCTGGAATACGACTACCTTGCCTGACGGCACGCACACGCTGACGGCCAACGGCTATGACAGCGGCCAGAACCAAATCGGCACCAGCTCCATCAGCGTGTCGACCGCCAACGACGCCACCGCCTTTCCGACCACCACGCCGATCAAGCACCTGTTGGTGATTTTTGCCGAAAATCACTCTTTCGATAATTTGTTTGCGACCTACCAGCCGCCCTCCGGGCAGACGGTGCGCAACCTGCTGTCGCAGGGTATCATAACCTCTTCCAACGCCCCGGGCCCCAACTTTGCGCTGGCCGCCCAGCAGCAGGCCAATGACACCGACGTCTATTCGATCAACCCGACTCGCACCGGCCCCTACGGCGCGCTGCCGCAGCCCAATACAACCTACGCCTTCGGCCAGCCCCAATACGTCAATGACAACCGCTTTCCAAGCGACCTGGCGAATGGGCCCTATCGCATCAGCGCCTATGTTGCGCCCGATCAGCCGGTTGGCGACCCGGTCCATCGCTTTTACCAGATGTGGCAGCAGGTCGCGCAAAACGCGATGGACCTGTTCGTGTGGGTTGCGCAGACCGTGGGCAACGGAATCCAAAGCAGCCCGGCGCCCTCACCAAGCGGCACTTACCAGGGCGCCCTTTCGATGGGGTACTACGACATCAATGCAGACGCGCCACACCTGTTGTTCATGGCGCAGAACTATGCATTGGCCGACAATTATCATCAGGCCGTGATGGGCGGGACCAATCCGGAGTTCTTCTACCTGACGCATGCCGACGTGCTCTTTTACAACGACAGCTCCGGCACCCCCACGGTACCGCCTTCAAATCTCATCGACATTCCCGATCCGCAGGCTGGCACCAACAATTTCTACGCGCAGGACGGCAATTCGGGCGGCAGCTATGTCAATTGTTCGGACACGACGCAGCCGGGGGTCGCTGCGATCATGAACTATCTCAATTCGCTGCCGTACCCGCCATTCAATGGCGGTGACTGCGCGCCCAACACGTATTATCTCTTAAATAACGTGCCGGTCGGGACGTCGGCGCCCGTGGGCCGCAGCCCCACCATCACGCAGAGACTCACGGCCAACAAGATCAGCTGGAAGCTGTACGGAACGAACTGGGGCGGGCCAAACGCAAGCCAAATCATCACCGACGTGTCGAACAACTGGCTGCCGGCGGTCGCATACCTGGCGCCTGAAACCTCGAATTCCGGCCATCCTGCGCAGTCCACGTTGACCGCCTTCGAAACCTTCACGACCGGCGTGGTCAACGCGATAATCAACAATCCTACGCTCTTCTCCAGTACCGCGATCCTGATCACCATGGACGAAAGCGGTGGCTATTTCGATATCGGATACATCCAACCGATCGACTTCTTCGGCGACGGCCCCAGAGTGCCGGCGGTCATCATCTCCCCATACGCTAAAGCCGGATACGTGGATCACACTTATTATGATCACGCCTCGGTGCTGAAATTTATCGAGGCCAATTGGGGTTTGCCTCGTCTTTCCTCACGCACGCGCGACAACCTGCCGAATCCGCAAGCGTCGAGCGACCCCTACGTGCCCGCGAATCGGCCCGCAGTGGGTGATTTGATGAACATGTTCGACTTTACCCGGTTCCGGAGCGATGCGCCGTCGATTCGATAAGGTGGAGCGTGCTTGATGGAGATAGATACTCACGAAGGAGCTAACGCGGGAGCAGCCGGACAGGCTCTGGCCGTCGCCTCTGTCACGACCGCCGCGATGATCGCTCTTATGAGCTTGCCGGGCAAGGCGCTGGGCGCGGGTTTGGCTGCCGTCGTCGGAGTAGGCGGGCTCATATGGCTATCACGGTTTGTCTCGTCGCACAGAGCGTGGTTGCTGGGCCTGCTCGTGCTCGAGGAACTGCTGCCCTACGCGAACGTCATTCCTTACGATCCGCAGTCGCGTTGGATCTTTCGCTACCCGATTCTGGCCGCGCTGTGTATCCCGATGGTGCCGGCGGCGTGGCGGTCGGGGATTTTGTTGCGCGGGAATTTCAAGGCCTTCGCCCTGTATTATGCGTGGGCCGCAGCAACCACGATTTACTCGCTCGCGCCGGCGGCTTCGGTCGGCCGTCTTCTCCCCGCGATTTTGCTGTTCGTGGGGCTGAGCGCCATGATCGCTGATATAAGCGCAGGCGTGGAGGTTCGAAACATCCTCCTTCGGTTTCTCGTTTGTTGCGGCGTTATCCTCGCCTTGCAGATGGTGGCGGCGGTCGCCCTGCCCTCCGCGATGTCGTGGAGCGCCGAAGAACCCGGGCTTCCGCCGCGATTCAGCGGCATCTTCAATACCCCCAACGTGTTAGGGCAGCTGCTGGTCGTTGTGGTCGGCGCGGGCGCGGTTTGCTGGCCCCATGTCAGCGGATGGCGCAAGGCGACGCTCGGCGGACTCATCGCGATCTCCGCCGCGCTCGCGGCGGTCGCAGACTCGCGCTCCGGCTTCGTGGCGCTCGGCATCGGAGGAACTCTTTATGCAATCTGGAGATATAGACTGAAGGGCTTGCTCGCGTGCGTGGCGGCGGCGCTCGTCGCGGGTGCGATATGGATCAGCCTGAGTAGCGGCGCCCGCGTTTATCTGAACCGGGGCGCGGCAAATCTGTCCGGGCGCACGGAGGCGTGGCGTTTCGAGGTGCACCAGATAGAGCGGCGTCCACTTACCGGATACGGCTACGACGTCGAAGGGCAGATCTTTCAGGATCGTCTGTTCCCGGACTGGGGCGCTTACTGGCTGCGGGGCGCAAATACCTCGCTTCATAATGGCTATCTCGGCATCGCGATCGGAGTGGGAATTCCGGCAACGCTACTCTGGTTATGGGCGTTCATCCGGCCCTGGCTAAGTCTCTTTGCCGGCGATGAAGACCCTTGGGAGCTCAAGAGCATGGCACTGCTCGTGGTCGTGCCGCTGCTTACCCTTGCGTTGGTCGAAAGCCCCCTCGATCCGATCCGCTATCCGAAAGGACTGCTCCTGTGCGCGTGTTGGATGGCAGCCGAGCGCTTCCGACTGCTCGAACGAGAGCGCGCGGCATCGGTGGTACCGACTGAGAATCCGCTTTTCAGGACAATCCAATTATTCCCCACTGCCTGAACCGGCCCGAGCGGGCGCCGACATTGCCCGTTTGTTCCGCCGGCCGCGCCGCTTGGAAGAGACCCGTCCGGCCAGCCGCCATTCTTGCGCTTGCCCTGATGACCTTCAGCATAGCGCTTGCGAACATCTCGGCCCGTGCGAGCGATTTCTTCGTCGATTCCATGCTAGGCAACGACTCCAGCCCCGGCACACTGCATGCGCCGTGGAGGACACTCGCACGCGTTAACTCTGCCCGCCTCGGCGCCGATGACACCGTGCATCTGCGCAGGGGACGCACGTGGCGTGAAATGCTGGTGGCAAAGCGCGGCGGCGTGCCCAGGCATCCCCTGACCTTCACCTCTTACGGCCACGGCGACCAGCCGGTCATCAGCGGCAGCGACGTCGTGACGGGCTGGTCGCCCTGGCGTCCGCCGATTTATCGCGCTGCGCTCGGCGCGCAGCCGGGCAACGTGTACGTCGACGGGGCTCCATCCTGGGGGCTTGCTCGCGCATGCTGTCTGCCGGGTGCCCAGTGCTCAGCCTCCCGCTCTTGTTCGGTCGCCGAGATGAGGCCTGGAAGCTGGTTTTTCAATTCCCGGCAGGCCGCCCTTTACGTATGGCTGCCTGACGGTGGCAGCCCTTCGGCGCGCGCCGTTGAGGCCGCCGTGCGGCCGGCCGGCTTCTACGCGAACGTGAGCGACGACCAGGCCAGTAACATCGTAATACGCGGCCTGCGTATCGAACGCACCGCCGGGTATGGAATATATTTCCACTCCTACCGCGGACGCCGCGGACTGACGGGAGTAATTATAGAACGCAACACCGTTACTCAGACTGGCACCGGCCCCATCGATGATCACCGTTACTACAACGGCATAATGTATCTCCAAGAACCCACCCTCGATACTGCGCCGGTGATCGCCGCCAATACGATCTCCTACACCGGAGGCCATGGCAACGGGATAAATTGCCAGGGCGCTGACCACGCTTTGATCGCCGCCAACAACGTTTCCTATTGGAATCACAACGGGATCGACGTAAAGAACTCCTCACATGTAACAGTGACACGTAATGTTGCACACGATGGACCGAACCACGGCGCGGCCTTTTACTCGGAGCACGCCACCGGCATCGTCTGGATGGACAATACAGTGTATCGGGCGAGCAATGGCTTTCAGGCGGCGCTGGGCTCGACCGCGTCGCTCGGTCACAACTCAATTCATGATGTTGGTACGGGAATCTATTTCGGACCGCGCGCCGCGGAGATAGTCCTGTCGCACAACCTGATTCGATCCGCACGCCTCTTCTTTGAAACTGACGGTAACGGGACTGTCCGCGACCAGGACGCTGATTGGGAGCCGCAGGCCATATTTCGTATCGGCCGCCGCACGCTTGATCTCGGACAATGGCGCCTCCGAGGAGCCGCGGGCCGCTCGCCGCGTTTCTCGGCATTGCCGGTAATCGGCAGTCCTTCAGTTGTGACGCGTACTCCAGCTCAGTGAGAAGAGATGCGGTTTGGCGTCCGACCAATCGAAGTCGGAGCGCACCCGCGGATCCAGAGCGTCCTTTAGAAAGCCGGGCAGCCGCGCCGGCCGTTGCAGGATCGTACGGATCTCGCCTGAGAACCGATGGTACTGCACGCCCTCGCGGTAGCTCAGATCCGGCTCAACTGGCAGCCCTTGCGCCACCGCCTGGTAGGCCTGATACAGATCGACGCCGGCGTGCTCGACAATTCCGATACTTCCCCATACCCGCGGATTCAGCTCGATGAACTTGTAGCGGCCGTCGCGCCGGTCGCGGATAAACTCAACGTGTCCGAGGCCCGTGTAGCGCAGCGCCGCAAACACTTTCATACTCTCTTCCAACAACCCCTTCGGCCGCTCCGTGACACCCTTGACGGTCCATCCGCCCTTCGGGGGATAGGTGAGCAGCTTGCGATGGGCGCAGATGCGCAGCGCGCGGCCCTCGACAAAGAGCCCCCCGACCGAATAGGCATCGCCGCGGATGACTTCCTGCAGCGCGGGACGGCCGCCATAAGCCGCCTCGCAGGACGCGATCTGCGCGTACGTCGAGCGCAGATCCCCGCGCCGTTTCACCAGCCGAACGTTTCTGCCGCCGTCACCCCGCTCGCCCTTCACCAGCAACGGCAGGCGCAGCTCGCGCCCTGCATGCTCCACTTCCTGTTCATTGGCCGGAATTATGGTAGTTGGCACGGGCACCCCGGCGCGCGCCATCTGTGACAGCGTATCGTGCTTGCTCAGTAACAGCTCGATCGTTGCAGTTTCCGAAAGCGGGAGCCCGTTCCATGCGGCCGAATGCGGAACGTGATGCAGCATTTCCAGGATCTCTTCATTGCACAAGTAAACCGCATCGTACGTCCCTCTGTCGATTATCCGCCGCAACGCCGGTGCGACGGCGTCCGGACGCCAAGGCGGGGCCTCGAGAGCCCTGGCACAATGCCTTGACCAGAAAGCAGCCGAGCCCGCCTGCCCGAAGAGGTCCACCTGATAGCCCCTGCGTGCGAGCGCGCGGCACAATTGGATCGACAACGACCCGGCTCGCTTGTCCAGAATCAGCGCGCGTCGCATCACGCATCCTCCGGCGCTGCGTTACTGAACTCGCAGCGCCGACTCGACACCGGGCTCCGGCGCCCGCGTCAGCAGCGCTCCGTCGCTCTTGAGGTCTGCGCGTGCCGGCTGCCTGAACCACTCGTGCCGGCGCGCCAGGTAGCGGCTATGCAGATAGTCGCAGACTATCGTTTCTGCGGCTCGCGCCACGCCTGCACAGTCAATTGAAGCGTCGATTACCACCGCCTGTCCCAGGGATTGGGCAAGATCGCGATAGACTCCGCGAAGAGCGTTAAGCGTCTCACATGGAAGCTCAGTCTTGCGCCCGAGTATAATTGTTTCCGGAGCGTCAAGTATCAGAAAGAGATCGGGCTCGGGTATAAAGCCACTGACCAGGCGCACTAATCGCGACAGGCCCCTTAATCGATAGCGCACGGGATCCGCGAGCAGATCGTGATAGTAGCGATCGAACAGTACAAGGTCATTTCGTACCAGGCGCGGCTTGACCAACGACGCGTAGCCTGCAATGTAGTCGACCAGCAGAAGCGCCAGCTTTACGATTGAAGCCGAGGCCGATCGGCTGGGCGCGCCGTGGGGATGCGGATTGACCCCGGCTGAGTTGCGTCCAAAGATGTCCGGGCGCAGCCGAAACACGGCTGACTCACGGAAGGCGGCGCGAAGGTCGGTTCGCATCCGCTCAATCAGTGCGCTCTTTCCGCTTCCGTCGGGGCCGAGCAGCGCCACCGCAAGCCCCGTGTGGAGGCGAAATCGGCCCCACAGCCGCTTCAACTCGCCTGGCCAATAGCCAAGGCGGTTACCCGGATAGCGCCGCGCCGCCTGGCGGCGCAGCGCGCGACGCAACCGCCCCAAGTTCCCCTGTACGGCATTCCACCGTGCGCCCTTGATCCACTCGTGCATCTCCTTTCCGAGGCGAGAGCCCAAAAGCCGAATGGATATTCGAAGCGCCCGCTCCTCAAGCTGCGAGGACAACTCCGTCAGCAACACGCGCTGATGTATAGGAAACGCACCCTTAATGATTTTCTTCACCAGCAGATAGCCGAATTCGGTGCCCAGCGCAGCGATCGACAGACCCTGGTGCGTGTGGATACCGGAGAGAAGGTCGTCGGCGTCGAGATAGAGACGCCCGTTGTGACGAAAACTGGTTATCGCGTCGATGCACAGAAGATCGCGCCGCTCGTGTGAGCTGCTGGTGGCTACAAAGAAGTAGCCTCCGATCTCGTAATTGATGAGCTGTATTATGTGCCAGCCGTCGCGACTCAGCGCATCTTCAACCACCGCCAGTGCGCCCGGCGACACTGCAATGTCGATATCGGTCGATTCGCGGTTTCCCAGATCGCGCCAGCCGTGAAGCACGCAGTACGGCGCGCGGCTCTCCTGCAGCGCGGCCGCGATGCGACGAAACGCCAAGGTCTCCTGTGGGAGCATCACACCCTTAGGCTTGCGGCAAGCCGCTTGCTATTTCCTCAAGTGATGCCGGGCGCAGTCCTTTGTGCGACGCAAATTCAAGCAGACGTTCGAAATGCCCGAGCGCGCGTCCTGGGCCCTGGCCCAGCGCAAAGCGGCGCAACGCCAGGTCCAGCGGGTGTGCCATCGCAATAATCGGGTGGCCGAGCGCGGCGAGCGCGAGCAGTGTTGACCTGTTTAGTGCCGCTACCGGGTATCGCCTCAGGACGGGTATGCCGAGTCCCGGCACGAAGTGGGTCGGGATCGAGCGACGCATAAATGGAGGCACGCCCAACTCCGCCTCCGGACGCGCCGCCGCGCACTCGGTGACTGCTATGAAACCCGCCTTCTCCAATCGCGCGAGCAAGTCCCAACTGGTCCGCTCGTACGGAAACACCATCACTTTTTGGAACTGTACGCGGAAGCGCCGCGCGATCTCCTCAACCAGTGCCTGGCCGCGCCGAAGTTCGTTCGCTGGATCGGCGAGCGTACGATGATCAACGTGCCGGTGAAATCCATGCCAGACGAATCCGCCGCCGCACCGGCGGACGAGGTCAACGTAGCGCCGACTGACGTGCACGTGTTCAGGCGTCCACGCCAGATCGAGATGGACTCCAGGATAATGCGCGTTGAAGTGCTCAAGCAGAGCCTTGAGCCTGAACGGCCCGAGATAATCGAAATTGGCCGGGCGATCGTCGATGGTGATGTTGAAACTGGTAGGGGCCTGCCAGCGCCTTTGGTTCGCAAGGTTTGCGGCGACCAACGCGCCGGTGCCGGCAAGGATCCCGCGCGGCGTCGCAAGACGTTCAACAATTGGGTTGCCGGTTTCGTCCGCCCCGGAGTTCGGATCATAGATGACGGCGCCGGCGCCACACTCGAGACTAAAGAGCGCGGGCGCCCGCGACCCGCCCTGCTCCGCCGCCATCAGCGTCCGGCAGTGACCGTTTAGTCCGACCGCCACTGCCGCCGCGCCGCCCGCCGGAAGTTCTTCGCCCCGCAACGCTTGCGGGAGCGTCGCCGCGTCGCACAGACGGAAACTGCGAATGTCGGTGCGGCTCTCAATCCGAAACCGGCCGTCAACGAAAGGTTGAAGCGAATGTTCGAGCGCTTGCTCGAAGCGGCTGACATGGACGGTCGCGCCGGCTTCCACGCATCTCTTCAGCAACCGCCAATCGCAGCGCCGCAGCGCGGCTGCCGTCATCGCAATCACCGTGCCCTTGCCAGCCAGTACCTCCTGGGGGAGCGAATCGGCTTGCGCACACACGCGCACGCGCGCTCCGCGCAGCGCGGCGAACTGGGCCGCCACGACCGCGGAGCCCCATCCGGGATCGGCTACCACCCAGCAGGTCGCATTATTTGTTTCCATCGCACCGGGGCCCGTCACCAATTGCGGCGGTACCAGCGGCGGCCATTCGCAACTCGTCGGCCCGCTGCTCGTTAGACGTCAGCACCGCCTCGAAGAGCGCCGAGGGTGCGAGTCGCAGCAGGAGCTTCAGATTCGGGACGACGCAGTGGCCACCGATGAATCCCGGGAAATAACGATGCCGCGGCAGAAACTCCACTTCCTCGAAAAATTCCGCCGCTTCTGAGTAATCGGCATCCACCCGATTGGCGTATCGGTTGAGCTCCTGGGCGAACCCGATAAGCACGCCGAAGTAACTGGTTTCGGCAAGTTTCGCGAGCTCGAGCGTCTCAGGACGCGACACACGCTGCGTTGTCATTCCTGCATCCCGGAAGTGGCGCTCCGCTGCGCGGGCTGTTTCGACGTCGAGCGCGGCGACGAATTTTCGATAGTGCTTGAGGTCCGCCGTCATCTTCGCGTGCTTGCCGCGAACCGGGCTATAGGCAACGGCGGCGCCGGTCGCGCGGAGCAAAGCGCGTGTGGTGCCCGGCAGCACCGTGCTGTTGAGGATGGTAAGAGCGGGCTGAAATCGGCCGATATAACCAGCTACGGTGCGTTGAAAGCTGTCGGGACTGTGAAATGGTATGCATACATGCATCACGGCGATCCGCCGTGAAACTTCCTGCGGCGCCAGGTCGAGCCGCAGCACCGGTCCCATCCGCTGCTCGAGGACGTCGGCAAGCGCGCTACCCACTTCGCCAATCCCGATCACCAGGGTTGAATCGCTATTCACAAGCTTCACCTGCACGGAGATCTCAGGCCCTGCTTTCCGCGTCCTCTTGGGGCCCGTCTCTGAGTCCCGGTTGTGCTGGATCGGCAAGGGCGAGCACCACTTCGGCATTCACCCGCAAGGGTTGCAAAAGCCTGGGCAGAAGCTGGCGCTCGATCCGCTTATTCAGTCGGAACAGCGATGGAACACCGACGGTCGGCTTCAGGATCCTGCGCAATGGAACGAGGAAAGGCTGCTCGACGCCGCTGCTCGGCAAATCGCTGACCGCAGGCCGATAACCCGAGATTTCCAGCGCGGTGCGCAAACAGCCTGCGTTCCAATGCGTCAGGTTTCGCGGCGGCGCCGAGCGCAAAGGGCTGCGGCGCCCGGGCCCGTATTGCGCGACCGCCAGCGGCGCCCACGGCCATAGGGAGCGGATCGCAGCGAAAAAACCCATCGGATTCTCAAGGTGGTGGAGCATAAAGAACGAAACCACCGCATCGGGGCGCACCCAATCGGCCGACACGCTCTCGACTCCGCCGTGCCACACGGTGAAGCCGTCGCGGCGGTTGAGCTCAACCACCTCGCGGGCGACGTCGAGACCTACCGCATTGAAGCCGCGGTTCCTGAGCGCGTGTAGAAACAATCCCGGGCCGCATCCAAGCTCGAGCACAGTTGCACCGCGCGCGAATCTGCCGACCAGCCATTCGAGCACTGCGGAGTAGGCCGGGGTCCAGAAACCCAGCGCCGGGTCGTTGACGAGGGCGGCGCGGCGCCTGAGATTGCGATTGAAGTCGTAAAAGGCGGCTTCGTGGCGCTGGCCGCGATAGGCACCGTCGAACATCGTCCGCGCGTCCTCGGGCAGGCGCATCGGTTGAACGAATTCGATCCCGCACTTTACGCACGCCCGCCACTCGCCCCACCCGGGCGCGTCGGCGCAGTGCCGGGAAGAGCTCTTGCAGATCGGACAGCCCGGAGCGCGATCATTGTGACTGCCTTTAATTCCCACCATGTACCCACCTAGCCGTGCACAGTTTGTGAAACCCACATTCCCTTCAAAGCGCGCAGCGCGGTGCGCAACAGAAGGCGCCGAAACCGGATCCCATGCCCGCTGAGCCGGGCGAAGATCTCGAGCACGTCGTCGATCGGGCGCTCGGCGACGCTGGCAACCAAAGGCTGCTCGGCGATCCGACAAAGGCGCTCGAGGCGCGCATATACTTCGTCGAAACTTTTATTCGTCGCGCGCGCGCAAGCCTCGTGGGCGATTCGTTGCAGTTGCTGGCGGCCGTCGGCGCCGTCGGGATCGATCGCAAGCAGCGACGAAAGCGGCGGCGCCGCGTCGCCGCGGCCCGGTCCGCCCAACCTGAACGGCGAAACACCGGGTGCAAGGAGATCGAACCGGACATCATATCGTGGCAGCAGCTCGCGCCATGCGGCGGCGCGCGCGCCGTTCCACCAGGCCGGCCGCTCGCCCAGCAGGATGCACATCGCGGTGAGCCGATGCTGACCGTCAACGATCAGCAGGGGCGAGCCCGCTCCTTCAGCCGCACGCCACAGCAGCAGCAGGCCCATCGGATATCCGCGCCAAAGCGAATCGGCGAGATCGCGCACCTGCTGGGGGCTCCAACTGAACGCGCGCTGGAAACGCGGGATGTCCCAGCGGCGCTCGACCACGCTGCGCACCGCGTCATGGACCGTTAGCATCCGGTAGCCGCAGGCCCCCGAGGCGCCCTTCATAACCCTGGCGGCCCACTGTGTTTCAGTTGCGGCTGGCATCGACCACATCCTCTCGGCCAAGCCGCGTGGGCAGCGCCCTCTCTGTCGGCTCGCGCAGCAGCGAGTCAATCGCGTCGTAGAAGCTGGAACGCTGGGCCGCCCAGCCCAGACCCTCGGCGACCCCACGCGCGTTGCGCGCAAGCTGAGCGCGACGCTTGGGCTCCCGGTAGAGACGGTCGATCGCGCGTGCGAGGTCGCAAGCGTCGTCGGGTGTGAAAAACTCGACCGCGTCGGGGTCAAAGTAGTGTTCGATGGTGCGCAGGCGCGCCGCGATCACCGGGATGCCAAGCATCGCGTACTCGAGCAGCTTCACCGGCAGCATCAGATGGGTCGCGCTGCTCGCGTGATTGGGCACCAGGCCGACCGCGGCGCCGCGCAATACCGAGGGAAGCTCGTCGAGCGGCACGCGATCGACGAACTCAGTCCACGCTTCCAGCCGCAGGCGTTCGACAGTCCGACGCAGTGCAAGTACGTACTCGCCGCCGCCCGCGATCCTCAGGCGCAGGCCCGGAATCCTGAAGCGCAGGCGCTGCACCGCGCGTAAGGCGACGTCGAGTCCGAGCCGGTGCGAAATCATTCCGTGGCACACAAGCGTAAATGCGCCGCCGCCGCGACGGGCGCCGCTGGAGATTTCGCCGGCGGCGAAAATCGCGGGATCCGGCGAGTTCAGAACCACGCGGATCTTTTCCGGCGCGACTCCTGCCGCTTCGAGACGGCGGCGATGCAGCTCGTGAACGGCAACCACGCGATGGGCGAGCAGCGCGCTCAGGCGTTCCTCGAACATCAGCAGGCGCGCCCCGAGCGCCCCGCGCCAGGCGCCGGAGAACTTGTCGCGGTACAACTCGGGCATCGTGTCGTGGATATCGAGCAGCACCTTGCTGCCGAGCAGCCTCGGCCCGAGCGCGCACAGCACCGCCGCGTCGGGCATCGTGCATACGATCACGACGTCGTATGGTCGCGCCCAGGCGCGGCGCGCCGCGATCGCCGCGGCGCGGCTGAAAAAGTGCAGGTAACTGCCGAGGTAGCGGCGGCGGCTCGCACCGCGGTAGCGCGCGACGGGGACCTCGATCACGTTGACGCCCTTGAATCCGGCCGCCGGGCGGCCGCCAAGGCAGATCACGTCGATTTCGTCGCCGCGTTGGGCGAGCGCTTCGGCGTGACGGCGCACGCGCGCATCATGCGCGTAACTGGTGTAGGCAATGATCAGTGCCCGTGTCATTGCGCCATCAACCTCACGCGGCGAGCCGCGTTGTGCTCAAGCGGCGCGCCACCGCGCCCGCAGTGTTGCGACCAGTGATCAGCGGCTTGTCGTCCTTGACCAGCAACTTGAAAGCGGCTCGCCGCCGCCACCAATCGGCGGCTTCCGAGGGCAGCGCCCGCCAGCTCGACTCGAGCGCGCTCAGCCGCTTGAGCAATTCCTCGTACTCGGCGAGCTGCCATCCCGCGCCGCAGTAATCGGGATGAACCAGCGCGAGGATCATCCCGCCTACCGCGGCGATCCACTCGAGCTTTGTGATCCAGACCTCCAACGGGCTGCGCCGCAGCAGATGCAGCATTGTGTGGTCCTGCGGCAGCGTGTAGGGGAGCTCGACCAGATGTTCCAGATGGAAGGGAAAAACCGCGCAGGTGCCGCCGGCCTGAGGCTCCCAAGGATCGGTGTCAGCGAAGCTCGAATCGAAATCGAACGACATCGAGGCAATCCACTCCGGCCGGCGCAACGTCGAGGGCGCGCGGAAGCCGCGCAAGCCGTGCTCGCGCGCTCGCCGCTCGAGTTCAGGAGCAAGGCGAACGAAATCGTCGTGGCTGCGGAACAGCTTGCCGTCGTGGCTGAGCCCGTGCGCGCCGAATTCGAATCCGCGCGCGCGCAGACGTTCGACAAGGTTCCAGTCGATCGGATATTGCGCGAGCGGCAGGTTCCACGCCGAACGGAAGCCGTAGCGCTCTTCCAAATCGGCCATCGCTTCCATCCGGCGCTGTCCCGCCGGGCCCTCGACATCGTGCGTAAGGACAACACAGCAGTCGTGTCCGCCCGGCCAGAAGCTGATATGCCAGCCGTCGCTGACCCCGAGAGTCGCAAGGCTCTGCCGGAGCCATTCGCGCCAGAATTCGAGCAGGACGCTTTCGCACGGCCAGGCGGGAAATTCCGCACGCCTGCGGCTACGCACTATCATCCCGTTGAGGCGATGCCGCAGGCGTTCCGGAATCAGTTGCTTGACCGCATAGTAAGCGCGCATCGCGGCGGGTGGGCGGCGGCGCTTGAGCGGTAGGTAGTTCTCCCACAGGTAGTGCTCAATCAACGGCTCGGAGGCCCCGATACCGGCACGCAGCGGCTCGCGCCAGTTCTCGGACAGCTTCCAGAACGTGAAAGCGTCGTTGCGCGCGCGCCAGCGGCCCAGCGCCGCCGCCGCCGGAGGCGGCGGCGGCGATTGCGATTGGTGTATCATCGCCAGCGGCTCTCCATCGCGAACAGCCTGCGCATCTGCTGGGTGCGCACGAACCTGACCACGTCAGGCGAAGCGGCCCGTTTGGCGCGACGCAGATAACCATCGGCAAACCCCGCCAGCATCGCCACGCCCTGCAGCGGCCGCCCGATGACCAGATGGCGCAGCACACGCGCGCCCATGAAGACGGGCGAATAACCGGCCTGGTAGGCGGCACGGCCGGCGTTGAACCGTCCGCGGCTCATCCCGCGAGCGCTGCCGGTGGGCCGATGATGCCAGGCATGAATGTGGCGGAAGCTGCGAGTGACGAAGCCGTGCATGATGGCGCGGATTTCGTCGATCGTGTCCCATCCAAGGCCGGGCTCCAGCCCGCCGATGGCCGCGAAGCAGGGCCGCGAGTACAGCTTACTCGGGCCACGGGTGTGGAATGTGGGAGTGACAACTTCGCGCCACGCGCCATCGGAACCGGGTTCGAGCAACGTGCCGCTGGCGATACCCAGCCGCGGCTGGCGAGCGAACTCCGCCAGCAACCGCTCTATGTAGTCGGAATCGAAGGTGAGATCGGCGTCGAAGCGCGCGATGAAGTCTACATCGCGCCACGCTTCGGGCGGCAGGAACTGCATAATCACCGATTCACCGCCGGGCCGGCGCACGCGCTCGCGGGGAAGATGGCGCGGCTCAATCCATCGATGCACGCGCGCCGCCTCCTCAATGATCGCGGGCGTGGCGTCAGCCGAGCCGTCGTCGATCAACAGCCAGCGCTCGGGCCTGCGGGTCTGCGACACCATCGAGGCGATCAGCCCGGGCAGAAAGCGCTCTTCATCGCGGACCGGAGTGATTGAGAGATAGTTACTCATGCGAGGTACCCGTAGATCGCCGAGCCGAGCAGACGGCTGGCCGGTGATGGAATCCGGCGCCACAGCGTTGACAACACGCGTTGCATCGCGCCCGGCGCTTCGGAACTGACGGTGCGCGGCGACCGCGGGAAAAATGAATAGGGAAGAGGTGCGGCAACCGCGCCTATCGCTTTTTTGAATTGGCCCAGGCCCTGGTTGCGAACATCGGCGCGGCCGAGGTCGAGCATTTCAGCTTTGCCCGCGAATTCCTCGATCACGCTCCACAGCAGCAGGTGGGCCGCACCGAAAGGAGCGTCGGCCGCGCGCGCGCTCCATTTCTCATAGAGTTGGCCACCCGCGCGCAGGAGCACCAGGCCGCCTACGACACGCCCGGACATCCGCGCCAGCCACACCTCGAACGCGCCGCTGGGAGCGAAAATCGAATGCGCCAGGCGGAAGAAGGAGGCGGGCTGGGACGGCAAACCGAGCCGGCGGCGCGCGTCGAATTGAAGTTCACAAAAATGCTGCGCATCGGTCGCGGCCGAACCCCGTGCAATGCTAATGCCCGAGACCATCGCGTGACGCAGGTTGCGATTCAGCTTGCGCCGCAGCACACCACCCAGCTCGCGCTCGACCGCGCTGAGCGGACGGCGTAGGTCGAGCGTCCAGTTTTCGAAACACGTGGAGAGCTGCCAAGGCGATACGGCCGCACTGCCGCGGACTTCAACGCCGCCCGCGGCTTGCGGATGCTCCGCCAGATGAGCCAGCAAGTGCGCGCCGGCGGCGGGATCGGCAGCGAGGGGCGGACAGAAGTCGGAAAACGGCAACGCGATAAGCCTGCGCGAGAAGGGCCGCTTGGAGCGGGCCAACGGGCAGGCTGCGCGGATTTCGCCTTTTTCCGCCAGCGTCGCAAGCTGGATGTCGAATCCGTAGGCGCGGCGCAGGAGCTCGATCCATTCGTCGCGATGGTACAGGACGGCATCGGGGTGGCTCTCAGCAAACCGGCGCCAAGCCGCCCGGTTCTCGGCAAATGGGCGCAAGTCGAAGTGGAGGCCCCCGTTGCTGTCGGGCGCCGCGCTCACAGCGCGTTGCGATCCGCCGCTCATCGCGTCGCTCCCTGGAGCGTTGCCAGGCGGGTGCGGCCGAACGCGCGCGCCAAGATCTCGCTCATCGCCGCCGACTCAACCCAGCAAAAGACGATCGCCGGGAGGAACGCGGCGATCGCCGCGACTGCCGGAGTGTCGAGGTTGGCGGCGCGCGCGCCGGCCTTGCCCAGTGCGCTCACGATGGCGCACGCGACCGCCAGGCGCAGACCCGGAACTGCGGCGGCGATGAGCCCGCGCAGGTTCAGATTGAGCAATTCGCAGGCGAGACGGACGCCGATCACACTCGTCAGGCCTTCCACGACGCTCATGCCGGCGCTGATTGCGAACAGCCCTCCGCCGGCGAGCGAAAGGACCGCGGCTACGATCAGGATGAAGCGCAGGGCGTTGAGATAAATGTCGAACGCCGGATGGTCCTTGGCGTAGTAGATCGAACCAATCCCTTCGCGCAGTCCGGCCACCGCGAGCCCCGCGGCCATCAGGCGCAGCGGCGTCGCCGCCGCCGCCCACTGCGCCCCGTAAAGCGTATGCAGCAGTTCGGGGGCGGCGACGGCGACGCAGGCGATGATCGGCAGCACGATACGGGCGAGATAGTTGAACAGGCCGCGGTAGGCGCGCGCGAGCTCGCGATCGTCGTCCTGCAGACGGCAGAACGCGGGCAACGTCACTCGCACGGCCACGCGATGCAGCCTGTAGGGAACGAAGCGCAGGAGGTCCCACGCAACCGAGTACAGGCCGAGGGCGCGATCGCCGAGCAGCCGGCCCACCAGCAAATAATCGGCGTTGGCCGACACCGCGATCGTCGCCTCGGCCCCGGTTACGCTCAGCGCGAAGCGGCCGAGGTCGCGCGCGGCCGCGATCCGCGGCAAGCCGACCGGCAGATGGCGGCCAGCGGCGCAGGTCGCCAGCGCACGCACGCCGATGCGCGCGGCGAGCGCGCCGGCCAGGCTCCATTCAGGCATTCCCGCGCGCAGAACGAGGAGCGCAACCGCCACGAAGGCCGCCTCACCCAAGGTCTCAGCCACCGCCAGCGCGCCGAAGCGCAGCTGCCTGCGCAGCCGCGCGTTGGCCGTCGCCGCCAGTCCGTCGAGCAGGACCGGCACGCACATCAGGCGCGCGCCGAATTCCAGCCGCGGCATCTCCATCGCAGCCGCCAGTGGCGGCGCTGCGACGTACAGGCACGCGGCGCTGAGCATTCCAAGCCCAAGGCTCATCCACCACGCGGTGGACTCGTGATCGTCCCTGAGTTCTTTGCGCTGGACCAGCGCCTCGGGAATCCCGGCCTCGCAGAATAGAGTCGCAAAGACGCTGACGACCAGCAGCACTTTGAGCAGGCCGAAGTCCTCGGGATGCAGACGGCGGGCGAGTATCACGATTCCGCCGATGCGGATCACCTGGACCGCGAATTCGCCCATCACGTTGTCGCGCACGCTGCGCGCGAATGCAGTCCACAAGCCACGGTACGGCTCCGTGGGCCGCGGTGGTGAACAGGCCGCGCTCACATGCCGTCTCCCTGGAGCAGGACCGGCACTGTTCTCAGGAGGATCTTGAGATCGCCGGCGAGCGACCAGTCGCGGATATAGTGGAGATCGAGGCGCACCATCTCATCGAAAGGCAGCCGGTTGCGTCCGCTCACCTGCCAGAGGCCGGTGATCCCTGGAGGCGCATCGAGCCGCTGCCAGTGCCAGTCGCGATAAAGTTCGAGTTCGTAGGGCAGCGCCGGACGGGGCCCGATCAGGCTCATCTCCCCACGCAGGACGTTGATCAGCTGCGGCAGCTCATCTGCGCTGAACCGGCGCAGGATACGGCCGACGGAGGTCACACGCTCGTCGTCTGCGAGCTTGAAAACCGGCGCATGATGCCCTTTGCCGTTCGCCACCGGCGCGCTGCCGTTACGCAAAATCCAGTGCTCGACGTATTCGCGATGCGGCTCGTCCGCGGTCCCGCGGCTCATCGTGCGCAGCTTCAGAATCTCAAACCGCTTGCCATGGATGCCGACCCGCGTCTGGCGGAAGAGCACCGGTGAGCCGTCGCACAGCCAAATCGCCGCCGCCGCGATTGCCATCACCGGCGCCGCCAACCCAAGGAACAACGTCGCCACAGCGAGATCAAACATCCGCTTGACCGCCAGGTTGAGGCCTTCGAGCCGGCGGCCCGGCACCGAAACCAGCGCAAGCTCGCCGATCCGCTGTACCTCCAGCGCCCTGGCAGACGAGCCGGGCATCCATGGCACCAACCACCAGCGCACGCGACGCGTCCGGCACATGTCGAGGATCCGCTCGGTAAGCGCGCGGCTCTCGTCGGCAACCGCAATCGCGGCCTCGAGGCCCGAACACGCGGCTGCCAGAGAGGCGAACGCCGTTTCCGGCAGCACCGGCAGCCCTCGATACTGTCGGCCACCCGGCCCATCGTCGATGAAGGCGATCGGCGAATACGCAGTCGGCTGCGTCAATATTCCATTGACCAGGGATTGGGCGGCGGGCGTGAATCCGAAAACGACGAGCGGGGTGCGGATTTGCGGCGCTGCATAGGCTGTTTTCAGACACCAGAGCGCTGCGCGCCGAGCCGGCGGCGCGCACGCTATGCTTCCTGCGAGCGCAAGCGCCAGTACTCTGTTGGGGATCCGCACGCCGCACAGAGCCGCGGCGGTGAATGCGATGGCGATGGCGACGAGGCAGCCCACCGCAACTGACATGATTTGCTTGATGCCGCTTGCGCTCTCGCGCCGGTCCTCGACGAACCGGAAGGTCGTCATCCACAGCGCTACCAGCGCGATCGCCGCGGCGGCGAGCGGCATCGGCGCCGGCCCGACCGCGCCAACGCCGGCTTCTGGCTCTGACAAGGCAAACGCGGCCGCAAAGCCGCCGGCAATCGCCGCCGTGTCGGCGGCCGCGAATACCGTGCTCTGACGTTGTAGTTCGCCGGCGAACATCGCACTCACCACGTAGGGGGGGAAACGTGATAGTGTTTTGCAAGGGTCCGCCGGCGAACAGGCTTTTCACTATCGATCGCTCTGCGTACAGCTTCCGCTACCCGCGCCACATCGTCATCGCTCAGATGAGGGTGCATGGGAAGCGAAAGAACAGTGTCCGCGATCGACTCGCTGGCCGGGAAGTCGCCGGGTTGATAACCGAGCGCCTTGCAGGCTGGCTGCAAATGCAATGGGACAGGGTAGTGGATTGCACATTCTATCTCGCTCATCAGGAGCGCGCGCCGAATTGCGTCTCTCCTGGGATGCCGAATCACGAAAAGGTGCCAGCTCGACTGCGTACCCTCGGGCTCGGTGGGCAGCGTGACTTCACAGCCCGCGAGCAATTGACGATAGAGCTCGGCCACCCGCCGCCGACGCGCATTCCACGCCTCCAGGCGTGCGAGCTTCGCACGCAGCACCACCGCCTGCACTGCGTCGAGCCGCGCGTTGTAGCCGTACTCCTGATGCGCATAATGCGATATGCGGCCGTGATCGCGCAGCGTTCGGATCCGCGCTGCGAGCGACTCGTTGTTGGTCGCTACGGCGCCCGCCTCGCCCCACGCGCCGAGGTTCTTGCCCGGATAGAAGCTGAAGCAGCCGGCCGCGCCGAAGCTTCCCGCTTTCGCCCAGCCCGCCGCGCCACGTAGTCGGGCGCCGTGGGCCTGGCAGGCGTCCTCGATGACCACGAGGTTGTACTCCTCGGCGACTTTCCGCACCTCATCCATCGGCGCCGGCAAGCCATACAGATGCACCGGCACGATGGCTCGCGGGCCGTTGACCGAGCGCCAGCGGCCCGCGGCGAGATATTTGCGCAGCGCCTCGGGATCCAGATTCGCGGTTGCCCGATCGACGTCGACAAAGACCGGCAGCGCCCCGCTCTGGCAGATAGCCTCGGCGGTTGCAACGAAGGTCATCGGCGACGTAATCACCTCATCTCCCGGGCTGACGCCGGCCGCCATCAGCGCAAGCCGCAGCGCGTCGGTGCCGCTGCCGACCCCGACCACCTGGCGCACGCCAAGGTAGGCGGCGAATTCCTGCTCCAGCGCGTCGACGGCCGGGCCCCCGATGTAGGCGGCGCTGCGGTGGATTTCACCGAGCTCGCGCTCGACACGCTCGCGGATTTCGCGGTTCTGTGACGGCAAATCGACGAATTTAATCACGTGCGACACTTCCCTCCCGGGCTACATATTCAATGCGTCGGACTCTGGCCGGATGGCCGGCCACGACCGCGCCCGGCGGCACGTCGTGGGTGACCAGCGCGCCCGCGCCCACCATCGCTCCGGCGCCGATCTCGACGCCGCACATGATGATCGCGCCGCTGCCCACCGTAGCGCCGCGCCTGACCCAAGTGCGTTCGAGCTGCCAGTCGCCTTCCTCTTGCGCGGCGCCGTCGGGCCGGGTGGCGCGTGGATGGCGGTCGTTGATAAACACCACGCCGTGCCCGATGAAGACTTCGTCTTCGATCACGACTCCGGTACAAACGAAGCTGTGGCTGGAGATTTTACAGCGGCTGCCGATCGAGGCGCCGCGCTGGACTTCCACGAAAGCGCCGATGCGCGAGTCCTGGCCGATCTCGCAGCCGTAGAGATTGACGAACGCGCTCACCCGCACGCCGGGAGCCAGACTCACATCCGGCGCGATGGACGCGAGTTCCGAGACATCACGGCATTGCATGGCTTCCCCCGCTTACTTCTTCGATAGCCACCGCGCGCCCGCCTTCGCGGAGCGAGCGGTTGGCGGCCTCCAAAATTCCGACCACCCGCAGGCCGTTGACGCCGTCGGTCTCCGGGATCCGGCCAGTCGCGATGCAGTCGACGAAGTGTTCGCACTCCGCTCGCAGCGGTTCGTATTCCTCGATGCGTGGAATCTGGATATCGCCGTAACGGTACGAAAACTGGAATTCGCCGAAGGTATCGTAGTAGCGGCTTACGCTGACGCCTTTGTCATAGATCCTGATCTTTTCCTGCGCCGCGGTATCGTCGTACACCAGCATTTTGCGCGAGCCCACGATCGTGGTTCGCCGTATCTTGTTCGGATCCAGCCAACTGACGTGGATGAAAGCTATAACGTTGTGTGCAAAGCGCAGCGTCAGCAGAGCGACGTCTTCGACCCGGTTTCCATAGTGGCTCTGCCCCTGGCAGCTGATCGACTCCGGCTGACGCTCCATCAGCTTGAGCATGATCGATACGTCATGCGTCGCCAGGTCCCACACCACGTTCACGTCGTGCTGAAATAGCCCGAGGTTAGCGCGCACGGAACTGAGATAGAGCACCTCGCCGACCTCGCCGGCGGAGATAATCTCCTTCGCCTTCAGCACCGGCGCGCTGTACTCGAACGTGTGCCCCACCATCAGAGTGCGTCCGCGCTCGCGCGCGATCTCGATCAAACCGGCGGCTTCCCGCACCGAGGTCGCCAGCGGCTTTTCGACCAGCACCGCCTTGTTGCACTCAAGCGCCCTGCGCGCCATCCGGTAATGCGAGCTGACCGGTGTGGCGATTACCACTCCCTCGATCTCCGGATCGTCCAAAAGATTCTCGAAACTGGAGCTGGTTTGGAGCCCGCTATATAGTCCCGATACATAGTCGCGGCGCGCGGCATCCAAATCGCAGGCGACGATCTTGCCCGTGCAGCGCAACTGATGCAGATTGCGTATCCAGTTGGGCCCCCAATACCCGAGTCCGACGACCCCGATTCCGGCGACTCGCGCCCGCTGCGGCGTTTTCGCCGGATGGCCATTCGATCCGTTGAAATGATGGCCGTTTGTCTGATGGATTTCCGCTTTCAGAAGTTGACTCATATATGCATCAATCTCCGCAGCCTGCCCGGGGGAGGAAGGTTGACTCCGCTGAGAATTGCTCCTGCGGGAGCGCGCTCGGCCGACCTGAGAGCGGCGACGGTGGTGGCCAGTTCCTTACGTTCAGTGTGTCCGTAGCGCACGACCAGTACGATCGGGTCGCTCGGCCGCGCAACCGGCAACATCCTCGGATCAAGCCTGACCACCCCGAGATCGATTATCACCGCCTGATACTCAGTCAGATTGTCGTCAAGGGATTCGAAGAATTCAGATGAAGGCTCGTCAATGGCCGCGCACACTCCGAGCTCGAGGCGCGGCCATCCTGTTGGCCGGGAGCGGATCGGGCTGCTGGACGGCGCGCTCAGTGGAACTGGCCCCGGAGCCGGCAACAGGCGTTCGAGACCAGGCCTCGACAGGTGCGCGTCAAGCAGCAGCGTGCGCAAGGCCAGCCGCTGGCTTAGATCGATTGCGAGCGCGGTTGCGATTGTCGACGCTCCGTCGCCGGGCCGACATCCGCTCACCAGCAGCCGCATAGGGCTCCTGGCCGCCGCCGGCGCGAGCGTTTCTGCTAGGCGTCGAATCTGCTCTCCTCGCGCGATCGCGGCCGGCACTTCGCGAAACGCGGGCAGCACCACCAGCGGCGCGGCGGACTTCGGCGCTTGAAGCAGCTTTCCCGCGGGAGTGCCGCCTGCCTCCATACTGTCGCCGCTGCGCTGCTCGACGCCGCGGCTCAACGCTTCGTAGTATTTGCCCACGAGCTACCTTGGCTCCTCGCCGAACCGGCGCCGAGCGGCAGCACTACAATGTCGCCCGGATAGATTAGGTTGATATCCGGAAATTGCGGATTAGCACTGACGAGACGCGGGAGTTCGTCTTCCGAGCCCAGATAGTGTTGTGCGATCTTTCCCAGTGTGTCTCCCGCTACTACCCTTACGCGCCGGGTTGAATCCTGGCGGCGCTTCGCTGTAGCCTCCGCCGGCTGAATATCGCTTGCTGTCCCATGGAACGCGCCTGTTTCATGCGGCACGCCCGCGTCACCAGGCTTAGCCGCGGCGTTTGACGTCGTTGCAAGTCGTGGCTCCTCGAGCCGCTCAGTCAAAGCGACCGGGAAGTTATCGCGGCGCGGATCGTCTGCGCCAGGTACGATCGTTTGCGCCTGCGTCGCAGCCGGGGCGACAGCTACCGAGGTCTCAGTGGCGACCGCCGGCGGCTCGAGATATCCGATCGCGTGGGCCGGGCGCGCCTGCGGCGCATCGCCGACTACGGCCCCGGCCGGTTGGCGGGCGGGCGGCCATCCGTAGACGACCAGCCCGCCCGCCAGGCACAGCGCCGCAAGTGCGGCCGCCGGGCGCATGACCTTCGCCGCCGCGCGGCCAGCTGGCGCGCGCCCCGCCGCTGCGGCGGCGACGAAGGACTCCTCACGCTCCCTGACCGACCTGCGCGCCATGCCCAACGTGATCCTTTTGGCATCGCGCGAATATGCGAACAGCATCGCGTTATGGCAAAGCACATTTATCAGTCGAGGCACTCCGAGGCTTTGAGTAATCAGATGCCTGAGTGCACGCCTGGCGAATATCGCTTCGACACGTCCGCCTTGGACAGCGAGCCGATACGCGACATAATCACGAGCTTCTGCGTCGCCCAGCGGAGTGAGTATCGCTCGTGCACCGATGCGCTCGTTCAGGGACCGCATCGGTTCCTCCGCCAACCGCCGCAGCAGCTCCGGCTGCCCCACCAAGATGAAGCAGAGCTGCTGCTCTTCGACGCGACCGCAATTCGAGAGCAGGCGAAGTTCTTCGAGCGATTCCTCGCTGAGCGCCTGCGCCTCGTCGATGAGCACCGCGACCCGTTCGCCCGGCTTGAGCGCGCCCAGAAACTTTTGCAGGGCGTCAAGCAATTCGCGCCGCGAGGCTCCGCCGGCGGTTTTGATGCCGAGCTGCTGCGCGATGAATGGAAGCATCTGTCCGGCGCCGATCTGCGGGTTGCTCAGGTGTACGATGCGGAGGTGGTTGCGATGGCGTTCGAGAAGGGCGGCGATGAGGGTGCTCTTGCCCATCCCGGTCCGGCCGACCAGCAGGGTGAATCCGCTCGGCTCGTGCAGCAGGCCCCACTCGAGCGCGGCGAGGGCCTCTCGATGAGAGGCGCCGGCGAAGAACGCCGCGGGCGACGGTGTGAACTCAAACGGCATCCCGTGCAATCTGAAGTGCTTAGCGTACATCGCCCGCTTACTGCTCGGTCTGAACTACGGCGATTGTCCTGATACCGCCGACCGCCGCGATCGATGCCGCCGAGTAGATTTTCGGATCGTTCTGCTCGTCCCAGAGCACGGCGGCAAGACCCGCACCAGTGCCCATCACAAGCCCGGCCAGCAGGTTGAGCCAGAGAATCGGGAATGCCGGCTTGAGCGGCATCGCCGGCGGCCGCACGACGCTGACGCTGAGCAGTTTGCTCTGGTTGAGCGCCTGCGCGACGCGCGCCTCTTCGGCCTTGCGCAGGTAGGACATGTAGGCTTCCTTGTCGGCCTCTACCTGGCGCTGGAGCCGATCGACCTGCACGCCGTTGGTAACCAGCAGCCTGAGGCTCTCCTGCGCCTGCGCGATCTGTTGTTGCAGCGCCTGCTGTCCGGCGCGCAGTGCGGCGGCGTTGGCCTCGCTCTCGGAGAGGCTCGAGCCCAGCGACACCCACAGTGGATTCAGATCCGTGCTGACTTCCTCAACTTCGAGTTTGTTTTCGCGGTCGAGGATTTGTTGCGCCGCTTCGAGCTTGGCGTCGATTTCCTTGATCCGCTTGGAGTTCGGCTTGTAGCGGCTCAACAGCTCGGCGCGCTCGGCGCGCAGTTGCATGACCTGCGGCTTGAGCTGCTGCAGTGCGGCGTTCTGCACCGAGCGCGTCTCCTTGCCAATCCGCTCCGGCGTTTGCCTGCGCAGCGCCTGGAGAGCGCTCACCTGCTGTTCGGCCGAGGCGAGCTGTGCGGCTCCGGTGGCATACTGAATCGACATCTGCGACAACTGCTTGACGAGCTCGGTCTTCTGATCGGGCAGACTTCCGATCCCTGTCGCGACTTCGAACGCCTTGAGTTGATCCTCGGAATGATGAAGCCGGGACTTGAGCAGCCGTGCCTGTGCCGCGAACACCTTCCGCGCCACCGGGTCGTGAGATATGTGGGCGTGATATTCGAGGTACTGATTAAGCAATCGGGACAGGAAGTCCTTTGACCACTGCGCATCGTTTGCTCGAAAATCGATTTCAATTATGTCGGAACGATTGACGACGTTTGCGCTAAGCGCGCCAGCCACTTGAAGGGCCCACTGCTCCCTCGTGGTAAGTTCTGGCATCTGATGCAGGGCGCGATAACCGGTGCCCGGCAGTTTAGCGACGGTGCCGACCGCACTTATCAAAGCCGCGCCGAACCCCGCGTATTGCTGAGTTGGTTGCAAACCATCCAGCGCCTTCAGTATCAGATGCTGGCTGGTCAAAATCTCGAGCTCCGAATTCATGTCCTCTTCGTTGACCGGATTCGCAACCACGGCTCTGGGATCGGCGCTTCCGCGCAGGTCCGGCGATACCAGCAACTGAGCCCGATTGTCCTGGACGAGGATCTCGGCGCTCGACTGGTAGATCGGCGGCCACAGAATTGTGACGACCAGCACCGTCGCGAAGACGGCGCAGGCCACCCACAGCGCCGTCTTTTGCCGCCGGATGATTATCTCGATCCAGGTCTGCAACTTGCCGGAATCCATCAATGCATTCTCCTCCGCCGTCGCGGCGCCATCACAGCGGAAAACTCGCGTACGGCTGGATCGGCAGGTTGTTGCGGATGTAGTGTTTGATGAACAGGTTGATATTGGCGATCGTGCTGCGCGGGACCACGACGATATCGCGCGGCAGCAGCGCCACGTCCTCGCCGCTCGACGGCTGTTCCATCGCCTGGCTCAAGTTGACTACTGATCCCTGTGGCGTGCCGCACGCGTCGCGTCGGATCACTACTGCGTCGCTGCTGGCGTTGTCGGTAAGGCCGCCGGCATCTGCAATCGCCTGAAGCAGCGTCATTCCCGGCTCGAGTACGATCGCCTTGGGCTTCGATACCTCGCCCTCGACATACACTTGGCGGCTCGGCATGTTCTTCACGTGGACTGAGGCGTCAGGTGAGCGCAGCTCGCTGGAATAGGCTTCATTAAGGCGCGCCGCGAGGGCCTGCGGAGTGAGTCCGGCCGCCCGCACATCACCCACGAGCTGGAGGTTGATCTGCCCGTCTGGCCGCACCACCACGGAGTCATTGAACTCGGAATTGAGATAGAAACTGATCACGAGGTCGTCACCCGGCTGGATGATGTAGGCACTGTCGGCGGCTGCCGCGTTGAGAGCGGCGTTCTCGATGTCGGCTTGTGCCGCACATTGCTGTGCCGACAACTGCGGGCGGTTTATTCCTGCGAGATCGCCCCGGGCGGCAGACGCGCTGCAACCGGCGACCAAAGCGGTGATGGCGATGCACAGGGTTGTCCGAAGATCCCATGCACACTTGCTCGGGTTCAGAATTCCGGCTGCCACCCGCCGCTCCGCCGTCCATCCAGCAATCATCACTTGGTTAAACATCTGTCGTCGCCGCCGATGCGTCGAAACATATCCAGAGGCCGGTATATGCCGTCCTGTTCATCTTCGCTTCGCCATCAACGATATCCATGGGCTTAAGCACAGACTATGGAGACGGCGCGATGCATAACTAGGAACGAGCATTGAGTCGGCAATGATATCGCGTGGACGGCGCGCGCCAGTTATTAGGAACAGCGAAACGACAGAACTGCGCGCCAGCGGCCGCCGCGGCGGTCCACGATAGCTGCGGAATTAGCAGCCGCACGCTCAGGGAGCTGCCGGCGTACCCTTGGTCAGGATTATCCGCGGAGCTGCCCATTGCATGGCCACGCCTATGGCATCGTCGAGCGCCTGCCCGATCTCGTTGACGAGCAGATAAAAGAAGCGCCTTTGGAGCGCCGCGCTGCCGGCGCGGGGCTAATTGCGTCAGGAGCGGGAGATTCTGAAAGCGTCTGCGGCCGGGCTGACGACGCCAATGGTGTCGGTCTCCGCCCTGTCGCCTGCCGCCAACGGATGCGTAGCGTGTTCTATAGGATCGTGAAAGCGCGCGCGATGCCGGCGAGTCGGATCGCGCCTGGGGTTTCGTCGCGTCTCGCCTTGGTCATCTGGTGGCGAGGAGTTCTAAGATGGCGTCGGCGACGGTGCGAGTGTCATGGTCGGGATACGCCCGGCGCCGCCGGGCCAGCGACCGAAGGCGCCGGACTTGGCCCGCCCATGCCGCGCATTCGTCGGCGGCGACCCGTCGCGCTGTGGCAGATCAGCTCTCCGCGTCGCGTCGTCTGGCAGACGCCGCTCTCCTTTTTGCCCCGGCGCTCGAACGAGCACGGCGTCCCGGCCGACTTGTTTGCGCAGACGGCGATCCTCTCCTGCCGCATCGCGCGCCAGCCCGCACGGCGGCCGGCGAGGCCCGCGCCCGCGTCCTGTGCGATTGCTGCAGATGCGAGGAATGCGAACGAAAGAATGGCCGCTGCGAATGTGATCGCGGTTTTCATCATTCGATATCTCCCTGCAAAGGCTCGGCCCTTCGGCGAATCATCGGCCCTCGGCTGGACAAAGACGAATTTGGCGGTCGGCGGTTACAATCACTTCAGACCCGGGGCCGGCCCAGGCGTGACATTCAACCGCCGCTGTCCTCTTTGACGAGGCGGCCGCCGATAAGGATTGCGCGCCGACCATTTCCCAACTGCTGCCATCCGCCGCTGGCGCCCGCGCACATCCGCCAGCTACGACCGCCATTGCAGGTGGTGTAGCGCCGGCCGTCCCTGGCGACAACCGTCACCATATCCGCGCCGGAGGCGACTACGCCGATAAGATCCGTCTCGGTCGGCGATGCGACCTGAGCCCAGGAGATACCGTCGATGGTAAGTAAGATCGTCCCCGCGCGTCCCACCGCCCAGCATACCCGACTCGACAACGCGGCACCGGCCAGGAGATCGTGCTCGGTCCCACTCGGCTGACAAACCCAAATTCTGCGGTCGCTCGAATGATGAATTACGCCCGAATCCTGAAAGACCCAGAACGCGCGGTGGTCAGGCGCCGCCACCATCACCGCACGTTGCGCTGCGCGCGCCTTCGAAAGGCTCGCCGCGACCGCGGCTATCTCGGCGACAAGGCCGACTGGAATCGCAGCCGCCGCCGCGGCGCACGCGGGCAGGTGATCGAGCGCGAGCTTGACGGCGGCCGCGAAGCGCTGCGCAATGTCGTCGTCGGGGACCAAGCCGCTTTTCCATACAGCGGCGGCGCGCCTGCGTCAAAGAGATTTCGCGGGAGGGCCAGAGCAGTTCGTGGCGCGAAGATCCGTCGCGAAAGCGGCGCGCCGCGGCCCGCTCAGGGCTCGGCGGGACGGCGGTTGAGCAGGTAAAGCGCGACGGCGATCGCCAGAATCGCTCCGGCATTGGCGCCGAGATCAATCATGATCTCGCGGAATTTGTCGGGCGAGAGATTTTCCCCGGTCACGCTCATCTGCGCGCCGATCGCCAGGATGCGCCGGGTCGCGGAGATCGCTGCGATGAAGAGGAACGGCTGGAGCGATGAGGCGCGCTCCTGGAGGTAGGAGAGCACCGTCCGCAGCACCTCCATGATGATCATCACCAGCAGCAGATCGTTGACCAGCGTCACCACCGCCAGGGCAAACCCGCTCGCGCGCAGGCTCGCCGGAAAGGCGAGCAGGCTGTAGCCGAGCATCCCCAGCGCGGCGAGCAGAAACACCACGCCGACCAGGGCGTAAACGATCGCGTCGGCCGCTTCGAGTGCAGGCAGCAGCGTCTGATGAACGTGCCGCGTACCGGTCGGCTGCGGTTCGTCGATGGAGCGCCCCATCCGGTGCATCATACTCGTCGCCCGGCGCAACTAAAGCGCCGCGGGGGGTGGCATTTCGGGGCAAAGGCGGTATTCTCAGCCCGGCCGCGAGACCTTTAACCGGAGGCAAGCTGCGATGAAGTTCATGTTCTTCTTTCTGCCCACCATTCCCGCCACTATCGAGGAGCGGCGTGCACTGCGTCCGATCGCCGGCCGCACCGAGCGCTGGCAGCGGATGATCGACGAGGTGGTCGAGATCTCGCAGCTCGCCGAGGACGTCGGTTTTGACGCGGTGTGCTTCCCCGAACACCATCTCCACAGCGAGGGGTTGGAGATGGGTAGCCTGCCGGTGCTCACCCAGCACGTGATTCACAACACCAAGCGAATCAAAGTCGGCCCCATCGGCTACGTGCTGCCCGGATGGAATCCGCTCAGATTGGCGCTGGAAATCGCGTGGCTTGACCAGCTCACCAAGGGACGAACCTTCGTCGGCTTCGCGCGCGGCTACCAGGCGCGCTGGCTTAACCAGATGGCGCAGAAGATCCATGTCACCGCCACTGCCAGCGACAAGAGCGAAACCGACCGCATCAACCGCGAGGCTTTCGAGGAGGTCTTTCGCTTCCTAAAGCTCGCGTGGGGCGATGAGCCCTTCCGCTTCAAGGGCAAGTACTACGAGTATCCCTCGCCCCAGGAAGGGATTCAGTGGCCGCCGCACCAATGGACGCGCGAGTTCGGCTTCCCGGGCGAAGTCGACGAGCTCGGGCGAATCCAGAAGATCAACGTCGTGCCCAAGCCTTATCAGCGCCCGCATCCGCCGCTGTTCCAGGCCTTCTCGATCAGCGAGGAAACCGTGCGCTGGTGCGCACGCGAGGGAATCACGCCGACCATCCTGATCTCGCAGCCGCCACTGCTGCGCAAGCTGGTCGAGGCCTACCGCGACGAGGCGGCCAAGGCTGGCCGCCAACTGAATCTGGGCGAAAGCGTGGGCGTCCTGCGCGCGGTGTATCTCGCTGACAGCCATGCGCAGGCCCAGAAGCTAGCCGAGGACGGCGTATGCGGACTCGCCTTCCGCAGGTTCTTCTACCACTTCGGCTTCTTCGAGGCCTGGCGTGAGGCGGAGGACGAGGCGCGCTATGGCAAGAATATGCTGCCGGTCGAGGAGGCGACCACGGCGCGGATGGAGAGGGCGGACTTCGCTTACATGGGCACGGTGGACGACGTGCGGCGCAAGCTCGACGCGATGGTGGAGAACGTCCATCCCGAGTGGTTCGTCTGGCAGGGCGACCAGGGATTGCTGCCCACCGACGTCGTCAGGAGGCAGATCGAAACTTTCGGCAAACACCTGCTGACGCGCTACAAGTAGTGAGCGGCGCGCGCGAGCAGCCGACGAGGCGCGTGCGTGTGGTTGCGCGAAGCGTCTCTCGCAAGGCCCCCGAGCCCTCGCATGCGTCATCCGTGGAAGAGGGCTCGGAAGACTAGCGCAGCCCGAGCGCTGCGATGGGGCCGCGATCGGCGACCGGTATTCGCGAGGTTCCCGCCGTCAGTTTGACCGAGCCGGGCGTGCGCTCGAAGGGGTCACGCAGGTCGATCGCCTGCGCGTGCTCCTTGATCGCGGGAATTATCTCCTCGGCGAACAGGCGCATGCTGGCACGGCGATCGTCATTGCCGACCGGCCCCTGAATACTAAGTATGATGAAGATGCCAGGGCGCAGCACACTCAGGATGGTCTTGATTTTCGGGATCAGCGAACCTGGCGTGCCGGCGAGCACTTGCAGGCTCTGTTGCCCGCGCAAGAGCGCCCCGTGCAGTTTGCGCCGGATCTCAGCGTAGTCGATTTCGCCGTCTTCGGTCTTCATCTGTTCGCGCAGTTTCGCTCCGCTGACGCCGAGCCACGCGCTGGTCTGTTGCTTCGCCATCAATCGGATCGCGTTCTTGGAATTATATCCGGGTGGCACCGTGTATTGCGGAGCCGAGAACGCATTCTGCCCGCCTCCCCACACGAATCCCTCCGCCAGCTCCTGCGCCTTGGCTTCGGTCTCGGCAACCACGGTCGCGATCAGATAGCCGAAGTTTTCCGGGCCCGCCTGATAGCCGTGCTTCGCCGCCTCGTCAGCGTAGTAGTCCCACAGGTCGCAGGTCGGACCGAGCTGGGTGCCGAGCGCGATGTATGGATAGCGATGCGCGGCGCACCACTGCACGGTCTCCGGGCTGAGGACACCCGGAATCCACATTGGCGGATGCGGCTTTTGATAGGGCAGCGCCCACGGATTGACGTGGCGATAATGGAAGTGCTTGCCCTCGTAGCGCCACGGGCCGGGGCGCGTCCAGGCCTGCACGATGAAGTCGTGAGCCTCGTTGAACAGCTCACGGTTGTACGCCGGGTTGGCGTTGTTGAAGTACTGCTCGGAACCGGCGCCGCGCACCCATCCGGTGACCAGCCGCCCGCGCGAGATCAGGTCGATCTCGGCCAGCTCCTCGGCCATCCGCAACGGATGTTTGATGACCGGCAGGGGGTTGCCGATCAGCACCAGCCGCGCGCGTCGCGTGCGCCAGGCGAGAATCGCCGCCTCGACGTTCATCACCGAGCCCATGCAGATGGGGTTGCCGTGATGCTCGTTGAGAGCGAGCAAATCGAAGCCGAGTTCCTCAGCGTAGCAATATTCGTCGAGATAGTAGTGGTAATCGTCGGATGCCTTTTCGCGGTCGTAGTAGCGATTGGAGACCGCGAAGAAGGCGCGATTCCGCAGAACCTCTTCCTCCGGTAACCATCGATAAGGACGTTCGGTGAAATAACCTACCTGCATTTCCGATACCTCTGGATTTTTCGGCCTTAGGCGGCGAGGAATTTTCTGACCGCGCGCTCGAACTCGCCGAAGTTCTCGATCTCCGGCCGATGGCCGACTCCCTCGATTTCGAGCACTTGCGCGCCCGCGATCGCGGCGCGATAAGCCTCAATACATCCGCGCGGGACCACCCGGTCGCGTGTCCCCCAGACGAGCAAGGTCGGAATTTTGACGCCGCGCAACAGGTACGGGAGGCTCGGGTTGTGCATGAACGGCTCCCATCCGAGCCGCGCCGTCTCGCTGCGCGCGTCCTCGAAGGCCTCGAATCGCTCGGCCGTCATCTGGCCACCATAAATCTTGCCGTACTCGGGGGTGCCGGGGTCCTCGACAGTGGCCAGCAGATGCTGGATCACGGTCAGCGCGAAGAAGTCCATGATCTCGCCTTCGGCCGGCTTTATTCCCATTGGGGCGACCAGCACCATACGCGAGAATATCGCCGGATCGGCGGCCGCCATCTCGGCCGCGATAAAGCCGCCAGCCGAAAACGCGATCACGTCGATCGGTTGCAACCGCTGCTCGCGCATAACCTGCGAATAGAACCCCGCCAGGTCACGGTAGCTGCGAATCCACTCGATGCGGGAAGTCTTGCCGAAGCCGGGCTGAAGTGGAATCAAAAGCGTGCGCTCCTGCGCGAGCCGCTCGTTCCACGTCATCCACCCCGGATAGCCGAGCTCGTCGTGCAGGATAAGCAGCGGCTTGCCTGCGCCGCCGCGCACCACGACCAGTTCGCCGTCGGGAGTGATAAGGGTTTCTTCGATGTACTCTGCCAAGATCGTCCTCCTCGGGCTCGTCAGCGGATGCCCGGGCCGTCCGGACGCCGTTCCAAGTTTTCTTTCGCAGGAATCGAGCGCTAGTGTCAACGCGCCGCGCTCACGAGCTCGCTCAGCCGGCTCCGTTCAAGGAGGCCGGGAAAGAAACAGGATGCGGTGCCCGATTCGCGCGCGCTATCGGTCGCTGCAGAAGTCGTCGGCGCTCGCCGCCGACCGTGCCGTCTAATCGTGCTTGGCCTTGGCAGCGACGCCGGGCGGAAGGTAAATGACCTCACCGACATTGAGCTGATTTATGTCGGTCACTTGCGGATTGGCCTTGACGAGCGCATTGATTCCCGAGCTGGATCCCAGGTAGCGAATCGCGATTTTCTCCAGCGTGTCGCCATATTGGACGGTAACCTGGCTGCGCTGCGATGCAGCAGCCGGCGTCACGGCGGGCTTCTGGGTCGCGGCGCCGAGATTGGCCTCCGCATGTGCGCTCGGGATCAGCCCCATATCACTGGTCGCCGGTGACTTCACCGCCTTGCTGCCGGCCGCCGCAGGCTCCGCGGCCGCGCGGGCGGCTGACGCCGCTGGCTGCGTGAAAGCGGAGGACGGGTCGGCTTTGGGCTTCGCAGCAACACTCTCAATGCTCGCCTGCCGGACCGGCCTGGACTGCTCGACTGCCTTTGATGCCTCGGCGACCTTGGTTTGTTTGCTCACTCGCGTCTGCTGCGCCGACCGCTCGACGGACGGGCCTGACGATCCCGAACGAGTCAGGCTCGACCAGAAGTTCGGGAAAATGAGGCCGATTAGCAGTACCAGCGACGCGCCCACGACGAGCGGCGGCAGTGCTTGGATGAGCCGCGCGCGCAGGCCGCTCTTTGGAGTGGCGACTGACTCGTGATACGCCTCGGCGATTTTCTTTGCAGTCTTGACGCTGACCTTCTTTTCCCCCGCCTCAAACGCCGCCTGCATCGCGGTGTGGCACAACATATTGATCTTGCGGGGAATTCCGTCGCTACGCTTGAGCAGACGCTTGAGCGCGCCATTCTCGAAGACCGTCGCGCACTTGCCGCCTTGAGCGCTCAGTTTGCACTCAACGTACTTGACACCCTGGTCGAGGTTGAGCTGCTTGAGCACTCCGCGGGTGGAGATTCGCTGATTGAGGGCGCGCAGTTCGGGCTTCTTAAGCCGCTCGGCCAACTCCGGCTGGCCGACCAGGATGAGCTGGAGGTTGCGATTGTGACGCTGGTTGTGGCCCGACAGAAGCCGGAGTTCCTCCAGGACCTCGTCGCTTAACATCTGGGCCTCGTCGACCACGACCGCGATCCGCTCCTCTTGGCCGTGGGCTCTCAGGAACTTGTCGAGGGCCTCGAGGTAATCCAGCTTGGTCGAGCCGATGGAGTAGAGATTCAGCTGGGTCAGGATCAGCCGCATGATCTCAAGGAACGACAACGAGGGATCATCGATGTGCGCGATCCGGACCCGCTTGTAGTCGCGCTGGAGCAGTGCGTAGATGAGGGTCGTTTTGCCGGTTCCCGCTTCGCCGGTCAGCATGGTCAGGCCGGTCAGTTCCCCGGACAGTCCCGCTTCGAGGGTCGTCAGACCCGCGAGATGGGTCGGGCTGAAGTACACGGCGGCGTCGGGTGAGGCGGGCTGGAACGGCGGGCCCTTGAGGCGGAACCACTGATAGTAGGTCATACTCCCCCCAGCCGTCATATTTTTGGTCAAAAACGACCAAAAGTAAACCGCACCGGCGTCGATTCCGGCGCAGGACGACGCTGAGTTCCCCTTGGCCGGAGGAACCCCTTGGTAGGGAAACCGGAGAAGCGGCGGCCAAAAGATCATGCCGAAGCGGCTAACCCCGCAATAGATAGTGGATTTCCCCGGATCGCCGGCGGAAGGCGTCAGCCGGCAATGCGGCTGAGGTAGCCGAGCAAGGCGTCGCGGATGGGCAGCTGGTTCTTGTAGCTCCGCATCTCGGATGGCAGCTTGTCCAGCGCCTGCGCCAGCCCTGCGGCGACCGTGGGCAGGCCTTCGAGTACCGACAGCGGCCTGATGTAGGTGCGAATCGTAAACAGGACGTCGCCCGAGCGCGGCAGCTTGCGCAGGGTCTGGCGCTCGGACCTGATCCATAGTTTGGCGCCCGCGTTGTCGGCGGTGATGCTGGTGTCGAGCCCCTGCTTGTGGCGCCGCTGCTTGAGATAGAGGTCGGGAGCGTCAACGATGCTCCAGTTGCATCGCCACGACGGCTTGTGTGGCTTGAGCCCGGCCATGTAGCGGTCGGCAGGCGCGGCAAGCTTGGCGTCGTAACCGGGGACCGGATGGTGGATGGCTGCCATCGGCAGCCCGATCTTGTCGCGCAGTTCCCATCGGAGCGGAAAGCAAACGGAACCGGCAGTCAGCACATAGGTGCCGGTGCCGTCGGGGCTCATCAAACAGAGGTCTTCCTGGACCAGCCGCGCCGCCAGATCCAAAGGAGCATGAGCGAAGTCGTCGACGCGCCAGGTCTCGCCGTTGATGAGATTCTCGACCCTCCCTGAGGGATCGAGGCCATTATCGGTACCCGAGGCGCTCTTTCGCCCGGAGATGCGAAAGAAATTCGGATAGTAGGCGATCAAGTGCTCCAGCAGAATCTCCAGCGTCTCGGCCTGGCCGCGTTCACTGCCGGGCAGCGCGATGAACACGTCGGCGTATTCTTCACGCAGGCGGCGCGCCTTTTCGCGCATCTCGGTCGCGTAGTCGTCATCGATATCCAGCCAGGTCTCCTCGCTCATCGGCACCAGGCCGAGGGCGAGGCTATAGTTGCCGTCGGCAAACGGATAACCCATGTGCTTGCCGAGCAGCGCGGAGCGCGGCGCCTTTGTGGTTTCGCTCATCGGTGGAGTCCGAGTCTAGAGCCATTCCGCGCACTCGTCGAGTATCTGGCTGCCCTTCCCTCGTGCGCGCCGAACGATAACACTCGGGTCTCACAGGAGGCGCGACTGTGAACGCCGACGAAGTCATTCGAACGACCTGTCCGCGCGACTGTTACGACACCTGCGGAGTCGCCGTGGTCCGGCGCAACGGGGCGATCCGTCACGTCCGCGGCGACCCCGCGCACTTCGTAAGCCGCGGCCAGCTCTGCGTCAAGTGCTCGATCGGTTACAACCGCGAATGGCTGGACCCGCGCGTGCGCCTGACTCGGCCGCTGCGCCGCGTCGGACCCAAGGGAGATGGCCGCTTCGAGCAGGTGTCATGGGACGCCGCATTGACCGAGATCGCGCGCAAGCTCAAGGAGATTGTCGCATCGAAGGGCCCGCAAGCGATTCTCAATGCGCACTACAGCGGCACGATCTCGCTCCTCGCCTACCTCTTCCCCACGCGCTTCTTCAACCGCCTGGGCGCCACCGAGGTCATTCCCGACACGATCTGCAACATGGCCGGGCACGTCGCGCTCGGCTATGTTTACGGGACCTCGGTCAACGGCTTCGATCCGCGCACCGGCACCGACGCCGCCTGCATCATAGTCTGGGGAGCGAATCCTTCAGCCTCCGGTCCGCACGTCCACGAGCATTGGCTGGCGACGCTGCCGGGCAAGGTCATTGTGATCGACCCGGTCCGAACGGCGACCGCCGCGACCGCCGATCTTCATCTTCAGCCGTTCCCGGGCAGCGACGCCGCGCTGGCGTTCGCGATGATGCACGTGATGCGCCGCGAAGGGCTTGTCGATCGCGGCTTCATCGAACGACACACGGTGGGGTGGGACGAAGTCGAGCCGCTGCTCGCAGGATGCACTCCGGCGTGGGGCGAGGCGAAGACCGGGGTACCCGGGCGGCTAATCGAACAGGCCGCGCGCCTGTACGGGCGCGGGCCTTCGCTGCTGTGGATGGGGCAAGCGCTGCAGCGCCAGCCCACCGGCGGCAACGTGATGCGCGCGTGCTCGCTGCTCCCGGCGGTCACCGGCAACCTGGGCAAGCCGGGCGCGGGCTTCGTATACCTGAACTTCGACCTCGCGCAGCGCGGCATCGACGCCGAATACCTCATGGCACCGCATCTGTGTGCCGGCACCCCCAGCGGCATCAGCCAGATGGATTTGGCGGGATGCCTCGAAGACAGCGCGCGCTCGCGCGCGCTGCTGTGCTGGAACATCAATATCGCTGCCTCGAGCCCGCGCCAGGAACGGCTGCGCCAAGCGCTCGCGCGCGAGGACCTGTTGACGGTCGTGCTCGACCTCTTTCCGACCGACACCACCGACTTTGCCGATTTCGTGCTGCCAGCGGCGAGCTTCCTAGAGTTCGACGACCTCGTGGCAAGTTACTTTCATCTGACGCTGGGTGCGCAGGTCGGGGCTGCTGAACCGATGGGCGAGTCGCTGCCCAACCAGGAAATCTTCCGCCGGCTGGCGCGTGCGATGGGCTACACCGAGCCCGAGCTCTACGAAAGCGACAGCGAGATCCTGACGGCGCTGCTTAAGCGCGCGCGCCTGGCCGAGAGCTTCGACGAATTCGCCGCGAAGGCTCCGGTTCATGTCCCGCCCGAGCCCGTTATCCAGTTTCGCAATCTGACCTTCGCCACGCCCAGCGGGAGAATCGAAATCGCCTCCGCGCGCGCCGCCGCCGACGGCCATCCGCGTGTTCCCCAGCCGCTCGCCGACCAGCGCCCGGCCGGCGGCCGCCTGCGTCTGCTCTCACCGTCCTCGTCATGGAGCCTGAACGACAGTTTCTCCAACGTGGCCAAGATTGCCGCGCACGTCGGTCCGGCAACTATCGCGCTTCATCCGGACGACGCCGCCGAGCGCGGCCTGGTCGAGGGCGGCGAGGCGCTGGTCGCTAACGAAGCAGGACGCCTGGTGCTGCGGGTCGCGTTGACCGACGCGGTGCCGCGCGGCGTGGCGCTCTCGCATAAGGGGCGCTGGCCCAAGCAGGAAAAAGGGCGGCGCAACGTCAACGTCCTCAACCCCGGGCGCAAGGCCGACATGGGCGAGAGCACCAGCGTGCACGGGATCGAAGTGACGGTCGGCCCGCTTGCCGGCTAACACCGGCGCGGGCCCCTCGGTCGGGAGTGCGGCCCGGGCATCGTGAGCCACGGGGGCGAGTTAGGCTTTTCTCCCGGAGGGTTGCCGACTAGGATCGCGCCGTGAGCTGGCGTATCGGAATCGACGTCGGGGGAACCTTTACTGACCTTTTCGCGGTCAACGACGACAGCGGCGAAACGCGCACCGCCAAGGTCCTGGGAACCCGCCATCGCCTGGTCGAGAGCGTGCTGGCGGCGCTCGCGCGCACCGGAGTTGAGCCGGCCTCCGTCGCCGAGATAATCCACGGTAGCACGACCGCCACCAATGCTCTTATCGAACGCACCTTCCCCACCGCTGCTCTGATCACCACCGAAGGCTTTCGAGACACGATCGAGATCGGCCGCCAGCGTCGCGAGCGGCTGTACGACCCTTACCAGGTAAAGGAGCGGCCGCTGATCCCGCGCCGCTTGCGCTTCACGCTCAGCGAGCGGCTGTCGGCCAGCGGCGAAACCGTGCGCGCGCTGGACGAGGGCGAGGCGCGCGCGGTTATAGCGAAGGCGCTCGCGGCCGGCGCAAAGAGCATCGCCGTATGCTTCATCAACGCATACGTTGACGGGCGCCACGAGCGGCGGGTGCGCGAGTTGATACGCGAGATGGCGCCGCAGGTCGCGGTCGCGCTCTCGAGCGAGACGCGGCCGCAGTTCCGCGAGCTCGGCCGTTTCATGACCACGGTCGTGCGCGCCGTGCTGTTACCGGTGATGGCCGGCTACCTGAGCGACCTCGAGCGGGAACTGACGAGGTGGGGCTTTAAGGGCTCGCTGCTCATCATCAAGTCCAACGGCGGCGTGATGGGCGTGCGCGCAGCTATCGAACGGCCCGAAGAGCTCATCGAATCGGGACCGGCCGGCGGCGTGGCGTACGCCGGCGCCCTCTCGCGCACGACACGCGGCCGGCCCAGGGTAATTCATACCGACATGGGCGGCACGTCGTTCGACGTCGCGATCGTCGAGGACGGCGAAGGGCTGGTCACCAGCTCCTATGAGCTGCGCTGGGAGATGCCAATAATCACTCCTATGCTCGACATCCGCAGCATCGGCGCCGGCGGTGGATCGATCGCGTGGATCGACGACGGTGGCTCCTTGCGCGTAGGGCCGCGCAGTGCGGGCTCGGATCCCGGGCCGGCGTGCTATGCGCGGGGCGGTGAACAGGCCACCGTCACCGACGCCAATTTGCTGCTTGGCCGGCTCGAGCCGACGCTGGGCGGGAAGATGCTGCTTGATCGCGATGCGGCGCGTCGCACGCTCGCCGAGATCGGCAGGCGGGTCGGGCTTGACCCGGTCGCGGCCGCCGAGGGTATCGTCTCGATCTGCACAGAGAATATGGCGCAGGCGATCCGCCTCGCGCTGGCCGAGCGCGGACGCGACCCGCGCGACTTCGCGCTGGTAAGCGCGGGTGGCGCGGGCGCGATGCATGCCTGCTGGATCGCGCGCTCGCTCGGCATTCCCACCGTGATCGTGCCCGCCTACGCCGGCGTCGCCTCGGCCTATGGGGCGACCCGGATGGATCTGCGCTACGACCTCGAGCGCTTTTTTTACGCGCCGCTGGCCGGCGCCGATCCCGAGCAAATCGAGCAGCGCTACCGCGCGCTGGAGGACGAGGCACGCGCGCTGCTCTCGCGCGAAGGCCTCGCGCTTTCGGCGATCCGGCTGCGGCGCACCGCGCAGATGCGCTACGTCGGTCAGAGCTACGAAGTGCTGACGCCCATTCCCGACCGAATCGGGCCGCGGCTCGATGAAGTGCGGGCGAATTTTCACTCCGCACATCTGCGTGAATACGGCGTCGCCTCCGACGACTTCGAACCGGCCTTCGTGAGTCTCGGCGTAACCGCCATCGGCCTGGTCTCCGGGCGCTCGGCGGACGGCGCGAAGTCGGCCGCAACCTCCGACGCAAAGGCCAAGGGCGCGGGCAAAACAATCAAGGGCGAGCGCGAAGTTGTATTCGAGGGCAAGGCGGTGTCGACGCCGCTTTACGACGCGGCGGCGCTGCGCCCGGCCGACCGTATCACGGGCCCGGCGATCATCGAGCACGAGCACTCCTGTACCGTGCTTCCGCCGGGTAGCGCGGCCGAAGTAGACGACCAGGGCAATCTGTTAATCAGCGTGTAGCCGAATCTCTATTACGGTGAACAAGGGGAGGCGCCGATGAGCAACGCGAAGGAAACCCACAAGCGACTGGACCCGGTGACGTTCGAAGTCCTGCGCAGCTCTTTCGAATACATCTGCGGCCGAATGAGTACGGTGCTCCAGAAGGCCAGCTTCTCCCCGATCATCTACGACATGGTCGATTTTTCCAACGCGATATACAACGAACGCCTTGAGTTGCTCGGCCAGACCGCTAACTGTCCAGTGCATATTGCCGCGATGCACTTCTCCGCGCAGGCTTCAGTGGCGCACTTCGGCTTCGAGAGCCTCCGCCCGGGCGACATCTTCGTGCTCAACGATCCCTACAGCGGCGGCACGCATCTCAACGACATGACCTTCACGATGCCGGTCTTCCATGACGGCGATATCCTCGGCTTTGCAGTTTCCCGCGGGCACTGGACCGACGTCGGCGGCGGCGCCGCGGGTGGGCAGGCCTTCGGAACCCATATCGCAGGCGAGGGTCTCAGGCTGCCGCCGCTGAGGATGTACGAGAACTACCGCGTCAACGAGGATTTGCTGCGTATCATCGTCAACAACACTCGCACCCCGCAATATATCAAAGGCGACCTCCAGGCGCACTTCGCCGCCCTGCGCGTGGCCGAAACGGAGCTCCAGCGAATCGCCGCGCGCTACGGGCTGGAAACCGTGCGAGAGGGGATGCGCGAAGTGCTCGACTACACCGAGCGGTTGACCCGCAGGGCGATTCGCGAGATTCCCGACGGCACCTATCGGGCCGTCGATTACGCTGACACCGACGGAATCTCCGACGATCCGGTGCGGATCGAAGTCGCGCTCAGCGTGGACGACGACCGCATTATAGTCGACTTCGAGGGCAGCGACCCGCCGGTCGCCGGCGGAATAAACTCGCCGATGGCGAATACCTATTCGGCAGTTTACTACTCGCTGAAATTTTTCCTCTCGCCCGACGCGCCGGCGAACTCGGGCAGCTTCCGTCCGATCGAGATTCGGCTGCCCGAACGGAGCTGGCTCAATGCCAAGTGGCCGTCGCCAACGATCGGCTGCACCACCCTCACGTCCTCCAAGATAACCGCGGCGATCTGGAAAGCGCTCTCCGACGCGATTCCCGAGCGCGCTGTCGCACCGACCTTCGCCGAATGCAACTGGTTCGTATGCTCGGTCAAGGACCCGCTCAACGGCGAGAATTTCGTATTTTCTGATCTGCCCGCGGGCGGATGGGGCGGTACGCCGCGCCATGACGGCATGAGCGTCACACAGGATCCGCTCGGCAATTGCGCCAATCTATCAGCCGAGGTCGCCGAGTTGCTCTTCCCGATCCGCTATGAAGCCTTCGACCTGCGGGCCGACTCGGCGGGCGCCGGCCGCCATCGCGGTGGGCTCGGCTCGCGCCTGGCGATCACGATGCTCGGTCAAGCGGAGGTGTCGATCGAAACCGCACGCACGCGGACCGGCAGCCCAGGGGTCAACGGGGGCCGCGAGAGCGTTGCGCAAAGAGTCGCTCGGGTCGCCGCCGACGGCAGCCTCGACGTAATCGGCGGCATCTCGCCCGACGGCCAGTGGCACAATCCGCTGCGCGGCAAGCGGCTCGAAGCGGGCGACCGTTTCGAAGTCCTTACCACCGGCGGCGGTGGATGGGGCGACCCGCTGCTGCGCGAACCGGCGCGCGTGCTGGAGGATTTCCTCGACGACTATGTAAGCGTCATCCAGGCTCACGAGCTATACGGAGTGGTAATCGACCCGGTATCAAAGACGGTGGACCAGGAAGCGACCGCGCGCGAGCGCGCGCGGCGCCGCCGAGAGGCGCGAGTCGAAGGACTCGCCGCCGCCGGCCGCTGACGCCAGCGAGCGAAGAAAGCCGCCGCGAGTCAGGCGATCTGTGGACCGTCGATTTCTTCTCAGCGCTATGCGGAGGAGGCCAGGCCCATGGACTTCGGCATTCTTCTTCCTTTTCGAAATCCAGCTCAGTGGGCCGCTCCGATAACCACACTTTATGACGAACATATCGCGGAAGCCGTCTTGGCTGAGGAGCTCGGCTACGATCATGTGTGGACCACCGAGCATCACTTTTACGACGACGCCTGGTCTCCTTCATTGTTGCCCATACTTGCCGCGATCGCGCAGCGAACCAGCCGCATCCGCCTGGGCACCTTCATTATAATTCTTCCGTTTCATCATCCGGCGCGGGTCGCGGAAGACGCAGCAACGGTCGATATTCTGTCGAAAGGAAGGCTGGACCTGGGCGTCGGTCAAGGATACGTTGTCAGCGAATTCGAAAGCTTCAAAATTCCCCGCAACGAGCGCGGCAGCAGACTCGAGGAGGGGGTAGATCTGATCCGCCGCTGCTTCGTCGAGGAAAATTTCTCATTTGCGGGAAGGCACTTCCAACTCGAACATGTGAATCTGACGCCAAAGCCCGTCCAAAAGCCGCATCCGCCGATCTGGATTGCTGCCATGGCGGAGAAGTCTGTAACGCGGGTCGCGCGGCTGGGCTACCATCTTGCGGGCAGCGGTGGCGCCGATCTTCAACAGATGTACGACTCGGCCTTGCGACGCTTCGGCCACGATCCGGCCAATTACTACGTCGCCCAGTTACGCGCGGTCTACGTCGCGGAGACTCGAGAGCGAGCATGGGACGACGCCGAACATCATCTGTACTATATGATGACCGCGTATGATCGTCGTTTTAAGCAGGCCAACGACCTGCCGTGGAGCAAGGCGGTATTCTCGCGCCCGGAGGTGCCTCCCCCGGGCGAAATGCGCAAGACACCCGGTCTCAGCTTTTTCCAGGCGCCGCTGGCGATCGGAACTCCTGACGACGTCGCCAGCGAAATCGAGCGTTACCAGAAGGAGACGCGTGTCAGTCACCTAGTGATGTGGATGCAAATGCCCGGGATGCCAGCGCGTAAGGCGCGCCGCTCGATGGAACTGTTTGCGAAGGAAGTGATGCCGCGGTTCAGATAGAGCGCCGCCATCACCGTCACGCACCGGCCCGGAGCATGACGCCTGCCTCGGCACCTCCCATTGCGGATCGAGGAGCGTCGGGATTTGCAATGGGGATATACACAGGCGAGTCTTCGAGAGCGTTCATCTCATCGACGTTACCCGGTGAGGTTGGTGCCAGGCCGCGTCAGCGCAAACGGGCAGCCTCGTCAATACTTACGATGCGCAACCGCCTGCTCGTCGTCCTGTCGTGCGTCGCTCTGGGCGCGGCGCTGCTGGTCTGGGACCCGGCGCGGGCGCAGTCGGTGCCGACCTACCACCGATCGCCGGACAGAAGCGGCAACTACGTAATGCCCGGCCTTACGTGGGAGCGTGCGCCCGGACTGCATCGCGACCCGACCTTCGACGGACGCTTCGAAGGACAAGTTTACGCGCAGCCGCTCTTGTGGCGCTCTGGACCAACCGGCCTTCTGGTCGTAGCCACCGAAGAGAATGTCATTTATGCGTTCGATGCAAAGACGGGAAAGACGGTCTGGCGCAGATCGGTCGGACGTCCGGTTCCGCGCTCGGCGCTGCCGTGCGGCAATATCGATCCGCTCGGGATCACCGGAACGCCGGTTATCGACGAAGGTCGCCGCGCGGTTTACTTCGACGCGATGGTTGCGGGAGAAGACAAGCCACGCCACATGATATTCGGCCTGTCGCTCGGCGACGGCTCCATCCTTCCCGGATTCCCGGTCGATATTCCGCGCGCGCTCAAGGCGCTCGGGATGCGCTTCATCTCGGCGATCCAGAATCAGCGCGGCGCGCTTCTGATCGTTAACGACAAGCTATTCATCCCTTACGGTGGGCACTACGGCGATTGCGGGCCGTATCACGGATGGGTGGTTGGAATCGACTTGGCGAGTCCCGCCAAGGTGAGCGCATGGGCGACGCGCGCCGAAGGCGGCGGAATCTGGGCGCCCGGTGGAATCAGCTACGACGGCCGGTCGATGTTCGTCGCGACCGGCAACACGATGGGCGCCCAGCAGTGGTCCGACGGAGAAGCGGTCTTCCGCCTGCACACGGACCTCGCTCCGCCGACCAGTTCGCGCGACTTCTTCGCGCCCGCCAACTGGAAGTTCATGGACCGCGCAGATCAGGACCTCGGCGCCACGAATCCGCTGCCGCTCGACGTACCGAGCGCCAACGGCAAAACCCAGTTCGTGCTCGCGCTCGGCAAGGACGGTAACGCGTATCTGCTGAACCGCAAGGACCTGGGTGGTATCGGCGGAGCGCTTGCGGTCAAACAGATCGCGAGGGCCCCGATCCGCACCGCTCCGGCGAGCTTCCCGGCCGGTAATGCAGTATTCGTCGCCGTGCAGGCGCGCGCCGTCGGATGTCCGCGGCCGGTGGCAAACCCAGACGTGCTTGCGCTCCGGATTGCGGCGCGTCCGTCACCGTCGATCTCGATCGCATGGTGCGGCACGTTCGAAGGTCGGGCAGCTCCAATCGTCACCACAACCGATGGTAGTTCAAATCCGATCGTCTGGATAGCGGGCGCGGAGGGCGACAACCGCCTGCACGGCTTTCGCGGCGATAATGGCACGCCAATCTTCGCCGGCGATCGGGCCGCCGATCGCGTCCAGGGAGTCGCACGCTTCAGCACGATCCTCGCCGCGGATGGACGCCTGTTCATCGCAGGCGACGGGCGGCTTTACGCATTCGTACCCTGAGGGCGTTGCGGAAATTACGCGCGTGCTAGCCGGCGCGCTTTCGAAAGGCCGATTGCGATCGCCTGCTTTGTTGACTGGCGTCGAGCCTGCCTTCGCGCACGTGCTCGATTTCTTCGCGGACGAACTCTCTCGCCTGAGTAGAGGGAGGCTTGCTCTTTCGGTCGTCCTCGCGTGCCCTTTTCAACACCTGGTCGGTTGGCACACTTCTCGGCGAATGGTTCATGAGGCCGAGCGAATTGAGTAGCTCCGTGTGGACATCGTTTTGACGGAGCAGGCGTCATGCCCGCCGAAATCATGCACGGCGCGCATGGATTATCGCCCTAGTCGACAGCAATCCGTGGAAAAGGACGAAACGGTCAGACGGAATGTTTTGCAGTGTTACGTTTTCAGATTGGAGCGACCGGCTGGCGCGGGATACCGGGGACGGACTTGCGTTGCACTCACGCAAGCGGCGGAGGTGAATCCCAGCACGGACCGGCCTTGGGCAGCATCGCAGGAAGCGCATGTTGCAGCACTTCCTCGAGCCAGCGCGACGTCTCGATCAGCTTGCCCAGGTCGATCCCGGTGTGGACTCCCATTCCTTCGAGCATGAAGACAAGGTCATCCATCGGTATATTGCCGGTCGCCCGCGGCGCGAATGGACAGCCGCCCGCTCCGCCGGTAGACGCGTCGAGCACATCGGCGCCGCCGCACACCGCGGCATAGGCATTGGCGAGCCCGACGTTGCGCGTGTTGTGGAGATGGATACCGATTCTCGCGCCTGGAAATTCCTTTCGCGCGCGCGCCAGCATTCGCTCGATTTGCGGCGGCACCGCCATACCCACGGTATCGGCGAAGTCGACCTCGGCCGCGCCCGCCGCGAGGAATTGCGCCGCCAGCCTGAGCACCCTGTCCGGGTCCACCGCGCCTTCGAACGGGCATCCGAAGGCCGTCGCGATCGTACCGGTCAGCTCGACGCCGTCGCCGCGCGCGCGCTCGAAAATCGGCCGATACGCCGCCATCGTCGCGTCGGGCAAGGCGTTGGCGTTTTTCTGGTTCATCGTATCGGTCGAGGCAACGACGAGCCGGAGGTAGCGTGCGCCCGCGCGCACGGCGCGCTCGTAGCCGCGGTCGTTGAGCACCAGTACGATCGGACGGATGCCTGGAATCCGCGACGCCGCGCCGAACACCTCTTCGGCGTCGGCCATCTGCGGCACCCACTTCGGACTCGCGAAGGAGGCGACCTCGATCCAAGGCATGCCGGCGGCGGCGAGTCGGCGGATCAATTCGAGCTTCTGCGCCGTCGACAGCATCACCTTTTCGTTCTGGATACCATCGCGCGGCGCCACGTCGCACAGGATTATCCGCTCGCCCATGCCGTTCGCCTCCGACTAGCCGCAGAACCTGTCGATTGCGCGCCCGCTCAGGCGCTGGCCGCGGCGGCCTGCCTCGCCTCGTCGGCGGCGGTCGGTCCGGCAACCTTGTAGAGCTTGCGCGCGTTCTCCCACAAGATCTTGCGGCGCACGGTTTCGTCGCAGTCTGAAAGGCCACCCTTGATCCGCGCGTGGACCTCTTCGCCGTAGAGCGAAGTCGGATGCGGGAAGTCGGTCTCGAACAGGATATTATCGGTGCCGATCTTGTCGATCAGTCGGCGCGGCGCGACCTGTTCGAACCAGTAGCAGGCATAGACGTTTCGCGCGAAGTATTCCGAGGGAAGCATCTCGAATTCCGGGTGCTCCTCCGTCACGCTGTTGCCGCGGAATTGGTAGTCCATCGCCTCGAGCACAAACGGGATCCATCCGATGCCGCTTTCGACGGAGACGAATTTGATCTTCGGATAGCGCACCAGCACGCCTGACATCAGAAGGTCGTTGAGCTGGAGGCCGTTGCGCAGAAAGATATCGACCGCCAATTCGGTGAACGCCGCCATCTTGCCGTACGTCGCGACTCGCGGCTTGAGCAAACCTTCGGCCATGTCGCCCGAGCCGATGTGGAAGCTGATCGGCAGATCGAGCTCGCATGCGACTTCCCACAGCGGGTTCCAATGCGGGTCGCCGAGCAGCGGCTGGCCATAATACTGCGGTTCGCCGGTGAACAGAATCCCCTTGTGGCCCATCGCGGCGCAGCGGCGAATCTCCTTCACCGCGGCGGGGACGTCCCAGAACGGCGTGGAGGTAATCGGCAGCAGGCGGCGCGAATCGGCTGATGCCCATTCGGTCTGCCAGTCGTTGTAGATCTGCACGCAGGTGAGCATCAGTTCGGGCTCGCCCAGTTTGAGGAACTGCTGGGCGCCGAACCCGCCGACATTCGGATACATCACCATCGCCCAGATGCCCATCTCGTCCATGTACTTCAGTCGCGCCTTGGCGTCATAGGCGCCCGGATGCATCTGGTCGTAGGTCTTGGGCGGATGCTTGAAGCTGCCGACGCCTGCGGTGGCGGTCATGCCGGCGCTCGCCAGGGTACGGTTCCCCAGCACCCAGCGCTGGGAGCCGTCGGGAAAGGTCTTAATCTGCGGCACGCGATCGCGAATCGAAGCCGGCGCGCGGCTGGTCCACAGGTCGGGGCTTTCGGTCACATGGGTGTCAGCGTCAATTATCGTGTAGCTCACGTTACGCCTCCTTGAGTGCGCTCGTACTACGACGGGTTTTCGATCCCGCTCCAAGCCATGCTTCCACTCTAGCCAAACCGGCCCCTCACTTGTAAACGACCGGCGGATAGTAAGGCCGCTCGCCGAGCGCATCGACGGCGGCGAAAAACTCCGGGCCCGACGCCTTGCCGGGCTCATCCAGCTCAAGGGCCTGGCGGACGTAATGCCATCGCTTGGGGCAAAGCCGCCGGGCCTCTTCAAAGTAGCGGCGCGCATCCGCCGGATGACCGTGCTCGCGGAGATACTGGCCGAGGCGGAAATTGGCCGCGGCGAGCGCGTCGGTTTCCGACATTCCGGCGACCCGTCGACGTATCTCGTCGGGCGCGAGCGCGTACTCGCTGGCGCCGCCCTTTGCGACCCAGTCGCGCAGCGCATCGACGTAGCGCTTGCGCGCCGCCCTTCCCTTTTCGGCAACCTCGGGCGGCATCTGGAACGTGCTCCGATCCATCGAGCGGAAGCCGTCGCTCGCGCCTGCCGGCTCGGCCGGCCGCACGATCCGCGCGCGCTCGTCGATCCAGACTCCCATCGGCACGTTCGTCATGTTGTAGAGTTCGGCGACGACGTGCTTCTCGTCGAGCAAGCACGGATACGTTGGAGGCGCGGCGCGCCGGCACTCCTCGGCGCTCCAGCCCATGATGTCCTGCAACGGAGGCGGGATTTCGATCGGTGCGGCGGGCTTGATCCAGCTGCGCACAGCCGCGACGCCGCCGGTGTCGAATGCTACCGAGACGATGACGAAGTTGCGGTCGCGAAGCTCGTCGTAGATTGCCTGCCAGACCGGCAGGTCGAAGCGGCATCCTCACCACGACGCCCACGAAAGCAGGAGCACTTTGCGGCCGCGATACTGCGAAAGCGAATGCATCCGGCCGTCGAGGTCGGGCAGCGTGAAGTCCGGCGCTTCCAGCGACATCAGCGCGTCGCGCCGCACGGTTGCCGCCTCGCCGAACAGCCACACGCCATTGGCGTCGTCGTGCACGACCGGTTGGGCGAGATGGCGCGCGAAGGCGGCGAGATTGAACCGCCGGTCGGCCGCGAGAAATTCTGCCTCGCGAGGCGGCGGGATTGGCACGCAGCGTTCGCCGCGGCACAACCCCTGCGGTTTAAGCTCCCATCCAGTCGTCGCTCTTAAGTCGTCGAGCGAGAGCCAGAGATTGGCGCCGTCCGCGGACGCGCTACGCGCGTCACGGGGTGCCTCGTCATAGATCACGGTTGCCGGCATCAGGATACTCTCCTTATCGGGGACCGCCGCGTTAACTGCGCGCCATTGTAATCCGGCCGGCGTGCGTAGCGCGAGTGCCATGGCGCTCGCGGCGTCTGATGCTGGCAAATAGCAAAAACACCTACCAGGTGGCCGCGGCGCAAGGGGGCAACCCGTTGCGAGAACCGACCAGCATCGCGCAGCCGCTCAGTTCAGGCGATAGATGCGGGCCGCGGTGTCGTGGACGATCTTGCGGCGCTGCTCCTCGGGCAGAGCGCCGAAGCGCTTGGTCACGATCTCCTGCGAGCGCGGAAAGGTCGCCGCAGTATGCGGATAGTCCGACGACCACATCACGTTGTCCGCGCCATAGCGACCGAGCGAATCGACGAACACCGGATCCGCGATAAAGGTCGCGTAAACCTGGCGCTTGATGTACTCACTGGCGCGCAACGGCAGCTTCATCCCGCCCACCGCGCCGAGGCGGTTTTGCACCGTGTCGAGCCGGTACATGAAATAAGCCATCCAGCCGACGTCGTTCTCGGCCGAAACGATCCGCAGACGCGGGAATTTTTCGAGCACTCCGCCATAGACCAGCACCGAGATCGAGCGCTCAATCTGATGATGGAGATTGGCGAGCGCGAGCAGGAAACCGCGCCCGGCACCGGGACTTGCGCCGGTGCCCTGACGCGCGGTCAGGATGTGCAGCGACAGCGGCATCTCGAGGTCCTGCGCGGCGGCCCAGAAGGGCTCGTAGTCGGGATGGTCGTAGGGGCGTTCTCGCGGCGCCTCCGCCCAGATCATGGCGCCACGCATCCCAAGCTTGGCGATTCGCTGAAGTTCCGCGACCGCGCCCGGGATATCCTCCAGGGTTATGAGGCCGAGCGGAACCAGCCGCTTGAGGTCGTAGGAGCAATACTCGGCCGCCCAATCGTTGAACGCGCGGAAGCAGGCGGCGCGCAGTTCGGCGTCGTCCAGCCCGAACAGCGGCATCCCCATCGAGGTGTAGATGACTTCGGCGGCGACTCCGTCGCGATCCTGATCCTTGATTCGATAGGATGGGTCCCACACGCTCTGGGGCGCCGCCTCGAAGCCTCGTTTGTTATGCTCGGGCAACTCGGCCGACGGCACGCCGGCACCGAAGAAGCCAGCGACGGGCATCGGCGTGATGTTCTCGCAGACGAAGAATTCGCCCTGGCGACCGTTGAGGTTCCTGACCGTGCGCGGCGCGCGATCGCGAAAGCGCCGGTCGATACGCTCGCCCCACATCGCGGGCGGCTCGACGAAGTGCGAATCGGCTGAAATCAGGCGATAGTCCAACATTGGCGGCCCTCCGCATTGGTTCGCGCGCGCAAGCGTCGCGACTGACTTCGGCGGCACACCCCGGCGGCGGTCTCGCCGGCCGTAAAGAAGCCGCCAGTTGCCAATTTGCGACTATTAGCGCTTGCCCGATCTGCGCGCAAACGAGCTGGATCTGGCGGGAAGGCAGACGGCTTGCGCGGATGAGTCCTGCGCTCGATTATCGAATGCAATGACTGAGTTTCTTTTCAACGGGCCGGACGCCGCGCCGCTCACGCTGGTCCTCGCGCACGGCGCGGGCGGCCCGATGGACTCGCCGTTCATGGAGACAATCGCGGGCGGACTCGCGGGTTCCGGAATCCGCGTCGCGCGATTCGAGTTTCCTTACATGCGGCGGCGACGGGAAACCGGCTCCCGCAGCGCGCCCGATTCCGAGCCGGTGCTGATGCAGTCATGGCGCGACGCGATCGCGCAACTCGGCGGCGGCAGGGCTCTCGTGATCGGCGGCAAATCTCTGGGCGGCCGAATCGCAAGCATGATTGCCGATGAAGCGGAAGCGCGCGGACTGGTGTGTCTCGGCTACCCCTTCCATCCGCCGGGCAAGTCCGAGCGGCTGCGCGTGCGCCACCTCGGCCAACTGCGCACGCCTGCGCTGCTCATCCAGGGAACCCGCGATCCGTTCGGACGGCCCGAGGAAGTCGGCAAATACAAACTATCGGTCGCGATCCAGATCGAATGGCTCGAGGATGGCGATCATTCGTTCAAGCCGCGCCCACGCTCGGGCCGCAGCGCAGCCGCGAATCTCGGCACGGCCATCGCGCGTGTCGCGGAATTCGTCAAGGCGCTCCGCCCCGCTTAATTCCTTCGCACGTTGCGGAACGGTCCGGTGTCGAACCGCGGCTCCTTGGGCAGACCGAGCACGCGCTCCGCAATGATGTTGCGCTGAATCTCGTCGGTGCCTCCGGCGATGGAGACCGCGGGCACCGAGACCAGGATCTCGGCGATCACTCCCTCGCGCGGGCTTTCGGGCCCGGTCAACATCGCGGCCGTGCCGGTGATCAGGGTATGGACGCGGGAGCAGGCGCGCGCGACGTGGCTGGCGGCGAGCTTGCCCAGCGAGCCTTCCGGCCCTTGCGGGCGCCCCTGCTGCTGCGCGGCCCGTGCACGGCGGGCGGTCCACTCGGCCGACTTCGCCAGGATCATGAGCCGCGCGATCTGCTGGCGCACGTAGGGATCCGCGTTGGCGCCGGTCTCCTTCGCGCGCTCGAGGACAAGGTCCACGCGGCCGGCGCGTTGCGGATACCATCGGTAGGGCTGATTGGCCTTCTCGGTCTCGGCCCGCTCTTCGGCGTGGACGCGGCCGAGCCGTACCGCGCGCTTGTGTGGCGGCGCCAGCCCGTCGGCGCCGCGCCGCTCGTGCGCGAGCGTCGTCATCGCGACCTTCCATCCTTCGCCGACCCGCCCGACGAGGTTTTCCTTGGGAACCCGAGCGTCGGTGAAGAACACCTGGTTGAAGGACGCATGGCCGTTCATCTGCTTAAGCGGCCGCACCTCGACGCCGGGTTGTTTGACCTCGATGACGAAATACGAGAGCCCCTCGTGCTTGGGCGCGTCCCAATCGGTGCGGGCGAGCAGCATGCCGTAGTCGGCATGATGTGCGCTCGTCGTCCACACCTTCTGCCCGTTGATGATCCAGAAATCACCCTTGAGCTCGGCGCGGGTGGTCGCGCCAGCGAGGTCGGAGCCGCTGCCCGGCTCGCTGAAGAACTGGCACCAGGTATCCTCGCCAGTGAGAATCCGGCGCAGGAACTTGCGCCTTTGCTCATCGGTCCCGTGCTCGAGCAAGGTGGCGGCCGCGAGCAGCCGCACTCCCGATTTCGCAACTCCGACCGCCCCGACACTGGCGAACTCCTCCTCCACCACGCGTGCGAGCGCGTGCGACAGGCCGCGCCCATACCATTCTCTCGGCCACTGCGACATGCCCCACCCGGAATCGGCGAGCCTGCTGCGCCATTCCAGCAGCGACAGGTCCGGGTCCCAGTTCGCCGCCAGCCAGCGGCGCACATCGGCGCGTACCTCGGCCTCGCTGATCTCGCTCATCGCTCAGACCCCCCAGCGGCGCATCAGAAGCTCGCGATGGTAGCTCGGCTGGCCGAGAAAGACCTCGGAGCTCTTGGCGCGCTTGAACCACAGATGCGTATCGTTGTCCCAGGTGAAACCGATGCCGCCGTGAATCTGGATGCATTCGGCCGCGGTGTGCAGGTAGGTTTCCGAGGCCGCGGCCTTGGCCAGGCTGGCGAGCGCGGGCCATTCGGGATCATCGAGCGCGGCGGCCTGGGCGGCGTAATAGGCTGCGGACTTGCCGAGTTCCACGTCGAGCAGCATATCGGCGAGCTTGTGCTTGATCGCCTGGAAGGAGCCAATAGTGCGGCCGAACTGCACCCGCAGCTTCGCATAACTTACCGCCGAGTCGAGCATCGTCTGGGCGCCGCCCATCATCTCGTTGGCGAGCGCGATAGCGGCCTGATCGAGCGTGCGCACGATCGACGCCGCGCCTTCACCGAGTCCGCCCAAAAGGCCCGCGCGCGCGCCGCGAAACTCGACGCGCGCAATCTTGCGCGTGGGATCCATTGATTCCAGGAGCCGCCGCTCCACGCCGCCGGCGTCGGCCGCGAGCGTAAACAGCGCCAGCCCCTCACTGCCCGAGCTCCCCGCCAGGCGAGCGGCAACGACCAGCAGGTCCGCCAGGTGGCCGTCCACGACGTAGCTTTTGGCTCCGTCGATACGGTAACCGCCAGCCTCCCGAGTCGCGACGGTCCTGATGGAATCCGGGTCCCAATTCCCGTCGGGCTCGGTTATCGCCAGCGTCGCCAGCCGCGTGCCGTTGGCGACCGCGGGCAGCAGCTTTGATTTCTGCGCTTCGCTGCCGGCATTCATGATCGCGTTGGCGGCGAGCACGGCGGTCGAGAAGTAGGGCGCGCAGAGCAGCGCGCGGCCCATCTCCTCGGTGACGATGCAAAGCTCCACCATCCCGAACCCCGCACCGCCGTAGGGCTGGGGTACATGGATGCCGGGCAACGCCAGGTCCTGGCTCATCTGCCGCCATACCGCGGGATCGTACCCTTCGGCCGTGGCCATCAGCCGCCGGATTTCGGTCGTCGGAGATCGATCCTTCAGAAATCGCCGCAACGCCGAGCGAAACTGCTCCTGCTCGTCGCTGAAAGCAAACCGGATGCGACGCCTGGGTTCAAGCCGAGCTTCGTCGGTGCTCATCGCTCACAACCGCGCTCGGCAAGATCAACTGCACAGCACTTCGTTCGCGTGCATGGTATCGAGGTATTCCTTGACCTGCTGGATCTTGCCGTCGCGCACCACGAACAGGAAATGGTACTTGTTCTGATAGGTCTTGCCGTTCTTCATCCGCGCGTACGACTCCGCCTCGACCGCGACCCGGTCGCCTTCGGCCGTCACTCCGACCGGAGTGACCCTGAGCGCGCCGTCGATCCTCGCGCCGAGCTCACCGATGAGCTGAGCGAATTGCGCCTTGGTCTTGGTGCCCGACAACGCGAAATTTCCCGCCACCCACCAGGTGGCGGAGTCGGCCAATGCGCCGAGTACGGCCGCGCCGTTACCCACGTTCATGTTCTCGAAGAACCCGAGTACGACCTTCTTGTTATCTTCTGCGCTCATGGTCTGCCTCCTCGGACGAGCGTCCCGAAGCCGCGATGTCGGTTTGAAACTTATCGCCGTCGCGGCCGCGAGCGCAAACAACGAGGTTCGCCGAAGCAATCGGGCGATTCACCCGGTGGCCGTGGGCCTTGGCGTGGCGATTTGACTGGCTGGCGGAGAGGGGGGGATTTGAACCCCCGAAACCCTTTCGAGTTTACACGCTCTCCAGGCGTGCGCCTTAAACCGGGCTCGGCCACCTCTCCGCGCGGAAAGGCCAGTATGCCATGCGTGCAATCGGCCCTGCCACTGGCCCAGCGCGCGGCGGCCGCGTGAGCCCTCCGGCCGCAGCGCTACGGAAAGAACGCAGGCCGCGATTTCCCGCGGATAGGCACGCCGTCGATTTGCGCGGCGCGCGCGCCGGCGCGCGCAAAAAGCATGGCCGCGGAGTCGCTGTAGATCAGCTCCCACCCGGCGCCGCGCTCAATCAGCGCCCGCGCCGGCGCGTCCGGCCGGATCAGGACGAAGTCGTGCGGATAGCCAGCAAGCACTTGCGCCCCGTGCGATCGGTCGAGGAAGAAGTTGAGATAATCCTCGATCACACGGCGCGGATAGACCATGTCGTAGCGGGCATCGATGAAGACCTTCGCGGCCGGCGCCAGGTGGAAGATTACATATTCACCCCAGGCAAAATCACATAGCACGTTGCCTTTGAGCCGGTGCGCGCGCATGAAGGCGACTGCGCCCTGCGGAACGGCGAAGCCTGGGCGCAGCGCGTGCGAGAACAGCCCGGTCCATGCGGCGAGACCCGCCGCGATCGCGCCGATCAGCCACTGGTTGGCCGCATGCGGCAACGGATCCGTACGCTCCCCTGCGGCTGCGCGCCGCCAGCCCCGACGCTCCCCTACGAGCTCGGCGTGACGGCATAACGGCACCGTCGAGGCGATCACGGCCAGAGCGAGGTTGCGCACGGCAACCCACGCGCCGGCGCCCATCAGTGCGGCGACCGCGACCAGCGGCAGGTCGCCGCCGCGCGGCCGCGCGACGAAACACCCTGCCAGCGCGATCAGCGGCGCGAGCGCGAGCGCGAAATTAATTGCGGTGAGCGGCGACTTGCGCCAGTCCTCAGCGATCCTGAACGTAAGCGGCTGCCATTCGCTCACGATCGCACGTGTTATCGGATGGTGGAGCGTGTGAAACACCGTCGCCCAGTTCATGATTCCATATGGATTAACCAGCGTAGCCAGAAGGCACACTGCAAACGCTATACTCAGTCGCCCGGCGCGACGATATCCATCGCCGCTGAACCAATCTTCGACCGCCGTAGCCGCGGTATATACGGCAAGTGCCGCCAGTCCGATGAAGAACCCGCCATGCAGATTCGCCCACAGCCCAAGTAGCGGGACCGCGGGCCACAGCGGCCCGCTCCGCCGATAGCTCTGCCGCGCGAGGATCAGAAGCAGCGCGCTCAGCCCGATGAAGTCGAAGAGCTGGGGCCGAAACTGCATCATCGGCCCCAGCCCTACCGCAGCCGTCGCCAGTACGAGCTGTTGAAGACCGATTGCCGCGCCGGTTTCCGCCGCTGCAATAGCTAGGAGCGTCATCGTCGTCGCCGTGCAGGCCAGCTTCAACAATTTGAGCCCCAGCACGCCGCCCGCGTCGTAGGCGAGCGCGAGGATCACTTCGGATAGCCATTCGTGGTCGTGCCAGGGATGTCCGAATGCGCTGTAGGAATAGATATCGCGCGGCGGCAGACGGCCAAGATGCAGAAAGAGGCGGCCAAAGGCGATATGGCCCCATAGATCCGGATCGGCCCAGCGGCCGGCGTCCGCGGCCACCACGAGAAAGGCGAAGAACGCGGGCGAGCAACGCAACAGCGAAAGCGGACGCGGCGCCGGCGCGGAAGCCGCGCCGAACATCTCATTCGAGGCCTCAGACATGATGCGGCCGCTCGCGGGCTTTGGCCCGCATTCAGGGGAATTGCGCTGCGAGTGCGACGCCGTTTACCGGCAGTCCCGGGATGCGCGCCGCGGGCGAGTTAGCGCGGGCGTAAAGCAGCGCGGCGGAATCACGATAAAGGAGCGTCCAGTCGCCGCGGCGGGCCATCAGCTTCGCTGCGGGCGTATGCGGCCCGATTAGCACAAAGTCGTGGGGATACGAATTGAGCGTCGCATGCGCGCCAGGCCGATCGAAGTAGAATTCGAGATAGTCGCGGATGACGTGCAGGGGATACAGCGTGTCATAGCGGCCGTCGATGAAGACGCGATCGGGTGGGACCGCGTGCCAGATTACGTACTCGCCCCATCCGAAATCGGCGAGCACGTTACCGCTCAGATCATGCGCGCCCATGAAGGCGAGCGCGCCGGCCGGATATGGCTGGTCGGACGCGAGGCGCGTCGAGAAAAGCCCGCCCTGAATAGCAAGTCCAGCACATAGCGCAAGCACTACCCAGTGATTTACTCGAGGGTGCCGCTGCGATTCGAAGCCGCCTCGCCGGCGCTCGAGTACCAGGGTCAGATGGCGTGCGAGCGGGCCGCTGAGGGCGATCACGGCCAGCGCCAGGTTGCGAACCGATACCAGCGCCGCCGCGGCCATCATCGCGGCTACCGCCACTAGCGGCAGGTCATCTCCCCGTGGCTGCGCCACGAACGCCACACCCAGCCCGACCACCATCCCGAAGACTACGAGGTAAAGCAGCACCCCCGAATGCGCCGAATGCCACTGCGAGATCATCGCGTGGAATGAAGGCTGCCAGTCGGTGACGACCGCGCGTGTATATGGATTGCGCAGCGCGTGCGCGACCGTCTCCCACATCCCGACGCCGTACGGATTGAGCAGCGTGGCGGCGGCGGCCGCGGCGGTGAACGAGCCGAGCCGCAGGCCGCGCCGCGCTCCGGCACCCGCGGCAAGATCGCTTATCGCGGCGACGACAGTATAAAGCGCAAGCGCCGCGACGCCGATGAAAAACCCGCCGTGCAAGTTCGCCCACAGCGCAAAGAGCGGGATCACAAACCACAGCGGCGCGTCGCGCCGGTAGTTCTCGCGCGCGAGCAGCGTGAGCAGGCCGGCCAGCATCACGAAGCTGAACATCTGCGGCCGGAACTGCGACTGGAGGATGAGGCCGAGCGCCGCGATCAGCGTCACGAAGAACTGGAGCCGGACGCCGGCGCCGGTTTCGGCCTCGCTCTCGGCCATGAGCACGATCGTCAGCGCGCTGCAGGCGAACTTCCACAGCTTGAGCCCGACCAGGCCGGCGGCGTCGTACACCAGCGCCATTACCACCTCGGCCAGCCATTCATGGTCGCGCCAGAGATGGCCCGCCGCGCTGTACGAGTAGCTGTCGTGGCGGAGCAGCCCATGCGCGGCGATAAAATCGCGGCCGAAGCGGAGATGACCCCACAGGTCGGGATCGGTATGGCGGTTGGAGTCGGCGATGAGCGCGGCGAGCAGGACCATCGCCGGCGAATAGCGCAAAAGCCGCGCGTGCACCGGCGGCGCGGCCGCAGCACAGGGCTCCGCCATCGCGTGGCCGGCGGCGGCCGCGGCCGTCGAAAGCGCCTCCTTCCCCCCGAACCCCATCACCAGGCTCGCCGAGCGGCGGCCGCCGCACCCGTCAACGTCAGGTGGCGGCGGCCTGGCTGGCCCGAGCGCCGCCCAAGTCGAGATCGAACTCCGCGTCCCATTCGTAGGGCAGGTCGATAAGCGTCCCGCCGACCGTTACCCTTTCGAGCGCGCGCATCGCGTCGAGCAGGATCGCCCGTTGGCGCGCGCGGTCGAACGGCTTGCCAAACGTGTTGCCCATTGGGGCATTGACGAACACGGTGCGCGGCGGTTTTACCTGTGCGCTTATGTCGCGGGCGGTGGAAACGACCACGGTGGGAATTCCGGCTTCTTCGAGCACGCGCGCGACCAGACCGACGGTCTGGTGGTCGAGCGGTCAGGCAGGCACCAGGACGGCGGCGTCAACCAGCTCCGCGCGCAGGCGATGCGCCAGCGCGGGCGCGGCCCGGTTGATCACGGCGTCGCGCGTGTAGATGCGCCCCATGAACCCGCTGTAGTGATTGTCGGCGACCGCGCCGACCACGCCCTCGGCCACCAGCTCGCGCAGAGGGTCGATGGGGAAGATGCAGTTGACGTCGCGGTCAGCGTCGCGATGGCTGTAGTAGTCGTCGTTAATCACCAGCATCGCCGGCCGTGTGCCCGACGCGATCGCGTCCACGCGCAGGTCGTTGCGCGCCTGCGGGTTGAACGGCTGGGCGTCGCGATACGACACGCCGCCCGAGGTCAGCAGCGCGACGCGACATTGCGCAAGCGGCTTGCTCAGAGCGGTCAGCGGCGCGTTTTCGTACACCGACCACTTGTAGGGCGGAAAGCCCTGGCTGCGGTAGTGCTCGTTGAGTCGCGTCACGTAGGCAATCGGTTCCATCGCGAACGCCTCCCCTTCCGGAGGCTAGCAGATTCGCGGCCGCGCCGCATTGCGTCGCCGCGCTAGGCGCGCGCGCCCACGCAGATCGCCTCGTTGGGCAGGCTGAGCGAGCCGTCGGCCCGACAGTAGGCCGCGGCCGCCTCCGCGGTGGCGCGCTCGATCTGCGCGCGCACCTCGGGCGTGCAGCGCGAGAGCGTGGCGCGCAGCGGTGCCGAGACGTCGTAGCGGAATTGCATGAACTGATCGACCGAGGCAAATTCGAAAACGACTTCCAGCGGCTCGCTGCGGACTTCGCTGAAACCTGCGCCCTCCAGCGCGCGAGTGAGGATCGAAATGTCGGCGAGCCGGAACGGATCGAGCGCGTCAGGCTGGCGCGGCGGCAGCCCCGCCAGCCTGCGCATCGCGTCAGCACCCAGCGCGATCATCGCCACGCGCTCGGGCGCGGCCCATACCGCGGTGGCGAAGCGCGCGCCGGGCTTGAGTGTGCGACGGACCGCGCGCACGGCCGCGTCGAGGTCGGGCACAAACATCAGACCCCATCGGCAGAGCGCGGCGTCGAAGCTGCGCTCGCCGACGGCGAAGGCTTCAAGGTCGCCCTCGCGGAAATCGACGTTGCCAAGGCCAAGCTCTCTGGCGCGCTCGCGCGCCATCGCAAGCATTCCGGGGGACTGATCGAGCGCGACCACCCGGCCCGACGGGCCCACCCGGCGCGCCGCGGTGACCGCGGGCTCGCCGATACCGGTGGCCAGGTCAATCACGGTCGCGCCCGGACGCACAGCGGCGAGCTCGATCAGACGGTCGCTGACGTGCTGCGCCGAGCGCTCGAAGCTGCTCCACCATCGCCGCCATCCGGCGGCGGCGGAATCCCAGTCGGCGCGCTGCTGCTGCTTGATCTGTTCCCTGGAAGGGCGCTGCTCGCTCATCGTGGTTCCTTTCGCGGTCTTGCTCAATCGCGGCGCAGGGCGCGACGCTGCACGCGGACGCCGCGCAGGCGTGCGACCGGCCGCGGGTAATCCGCGAGCAGCTTTGCAGCTTTGCCCTGCGCAATCCAGTGCTCGTCGATGACCAACACTTCGGCCTTCGCACCGTCGGCGGGGACCGCGGCGTCTGCCGCCGCGCTGTTGCGCAAGTAGTAACGGATCACATTGACCGCGTAGGGCGGAGCGATTGCGATCTTGGCGCCGAGCGTCAGACCGTCGGCCGCCGTGTGCGCGGCCTCACGCCACTGGGCGCCGTGCGGGCGATGGCGATAGCTGTACAGATGGCCGAGCGCGAGCGCGAGGGCGAAAGCAAGCGCACTTGCCCGCGCCGGCGGCGCCGGCAATTCCTGGATGCCAAGCGCGGTGAGGATGAAAAATGGCACGAAGCACCACAGCGCGTAACGCTCGACGAACATTGGCGAGAACGCCCATGAAGCGGCGAGAAGCAACATCGGCGGCAGCCACATCCAGGCAAGGGCGAACGCGACCGCACCGCGCGCACGGCGCCATCTGCGCCACGCGCCCCATCCCGCCAGCGCGCCCATCACCGGAAAGGCGAACGTGCCCGTGCCTTTGTTGAACAACGCGAGCGGCGCCCACCATCGGGGCCGCTCGATCCAGCTCGTTGCGCCGTGCGCGAAGGCGCCGGCGCCGATGCGCAGTGCGGGCGCGGCGACCACCAAAAAGATAGCGATGCCCGCGCCCAATGAGGCGGCAAGCGCAAGCGGGACGCCCAACCGACAGCGATCCGCCGCTGTGCGCGAGCGTGCGGCGCCCACCCGCAAGCGCGTCTCGGGCAGGAAGGGCATACAAAGCCCCTCCGCCGCGACCATGAAGGCGGCAGTGAAATGCGCGCCGATCGCGAGCGCGGTCAGCGTCGCCAGCGCGACCAAATTGAACCGTCCGCCGCGACGCGCCGCGCGCAGGAAGAACCACACCTGCACCGTGACCAGGAGCAGCGCGAGCGCGTACATCCTCAGCTCCTGCGCGTACTTGATCGTCACCAGGTTGCCGGCGAAAAGCATCGCCGCGAGAGCCGCAACCATGTCGGCCGCGCGCGCGAAGCCCGGCTCGTCGAACAGCTCGCGGGCGACAAGGAACACGACAAGAATCGCGAAGGTGTCAAGCGCCGCCGAGAGCGCGCGCATCGCGGCAAGCCCGTTGCCGAAAATTTTCATCCAACCGTGCAGCGCGACTTCCTGGAGCGCGAGCTTGCCCGGATTCAGGATCGCCTGCCTGCGTACGACCGCGGCGACGCTCGGCGCCGCGGCAGCGGCCCAGGTCGCGCCTTCGTCGGCCGACATTTCGCGCGCGCCGAGTCCGGAGAAGCGCAGCGAGGCGCCGAGCGCGAGCGCGGCCAGGAGCAGCCCGGCGGTCACAAGCCGTCCCGACGCAGAGGTCGCGGCGCGCGCCGCGGGTGCGGCGCGCGCGCAGGCGTCCGCCGGTTGCGCAATCGTCATTGGCAAGACGGCCTTGGCTGTCGCTGCCAGGCGCATCCGAAATCGCAGCGGTTCAAAGCGCAGCGGCGCAAGAGCGCGTCTAGAGGCCCTTCTTGAGCTTGGGCGCGGGACGAAAGCCGACGGTGCGCGCGGCCGGAATCGTCATCGCGGTATGCGTGCGCGGATTGAAGCCCGGCCGCGAGCGGCGGCGGCGGACCGAGAAGGTGCCGAAGCCGGGCACCCAGAAGCGCTTGTCCTTGCGGATTGCACGCGCGATCTGGTCGAAGGTCAGCTCGATAGTGCGCGCGACGGTCTTCTTCTCCAAATGCGTCGAGCGTGCGACGGTCTCGATAAGCTCGGCCTTGGTCATCGCCTGTCAGCCTCCCGCGCCGCCTGTTATAGCGCGGGAGCGCGCAAGAGCGAATCGCCAGCCGCGCACGCGCTCAGGGCGCGTTCGACCCCGCTGAGCCCTGCACGGCCAGCTCGCGCCAGATTAGACCCCATCGCACACCCTGGTCGCTGACCACCACGTGGTCCACGCCGCATTTGCTCATCACCCGCTCGAGGATCGCGGCGCCTGCGAAGATGACGTCGGCGCGCGCGGGTTCGAGGCCCTTGAGCTTGCGCCGCTCGGCCAGCGGCATCGAGCCGAACAGTTTGAGCACGCGCTCGACCTCCGCGCGCGACAGCCGATAGCCGTGCACGCGGTCGGCATCGTAAGGTTCCATCTCGAGCGCGACCGCGCATACGGTGGTCACCGTACCCGCAATTCCGACCAGTTCCTCGGGCTTGAGCTCCCAGCCAAGCCCCTGCAGCTCGGCGTCGATCGCGAGCCGCAAATCGGCGGCCTCGTGCGTAGTCGGTGGGTCGCTGCGCATGATCCGCTCGGTGAGGCGCACCGATCCGATCTGGAGGCTCGCCGTCTGGAGCTTGGCGCCGGGCTCGGCGCGGATGAACTCGGTGGAGCCGCCGCCGATATCGATGATCAGCACCCGCCTGGCGGGATCGAGCCGCAATCCGTGCGTCACCGCCAGATACGACAGCCACGCCTCGGCCTCGCCCGAGATGATCTCCAGTTCGACGCTCGCGCGCTCGCGCACGCGGCGGATAAAGCTCTCGCCGTCGGCGGCGTCGCGCAGGGTCGCGGTGCCGGCGGCGAGGATCCTCTCCGCGCCCGCGGCGCGCGCCTGCTCGGCGAACTCTGCGATCGCGTCGAGGGTGCGCAGCGCCGCCTGCGGATCGAGGCGATGGTTGCTGTCAACGCCCTGGCCGAGCCGCGTGATGCGCTGGAGGTCGAGGACGCGGCGCACGCTGCCGTCGGCCTGCGACTCTGCGACCAGCATCAGGACCGTGTTGGTTCCTACGTCGAGCGCGGCCAGCCGCATGCTCAGCTCCCCGCGCCCGCGGCGCGCGCCGCGGGCGGCTCCTCCGCCGGCGCCAGCGCATTGCGCGCGATGAAATCGTCCAGCGCGTCCAGCGCGCGCTTCGCCATCGCAAGCTTCTTCTCGCGCCCGCGCATCCGCGACTCCGGTTCGGGCATCAGCCCGTAGTTCGCGTTCATCGGTTGAAAGTCGCGCCGGTTCGGATCGCTGACGTAAGCGACGAGCGAGCCGAGCGCCGTCTCCGCCGGCGGGACCATCGGCTCGCGCCCGCGCACGAGGCTTGCCGCGTTGAGCGCGGCGAGCAAACCCATCGCCGCCGACTCGACGTAGCCCTCGACCCCAATTATCTGGCCGGCGAGAAAAAGGTCATCGCGTCCGCGAAGCTGGAGCGTGGGACGCAGCAGACGCGGCGAGTCGATAAACGTGTTGCGATGGAGCGAGCCGAGGCGGACGAACTCGGCGCGCTGGAGCCCGGGAATCATCCGCAGCACGCGGCGCTGCTCGGGGTGCGTCATCTTGGTCTGGAAGCCCACCATGTTGTAAAGCCGGCCGGCGCGGTCGTCCTGGCGGAGCTGGACCACGGCGAAGGGGCGCCGCTCCGTTCGTGGATCGCGCAGCCCCACCGGGCGCATCGGGCCGAAGGCGAGCGTGCGCGGCCCCCGCCGCGCCATCTCCTCGATCGGCATGCAACCCTCGAAATAGACCGGGCGCTCGAACGGATGCGCCGCGACCTTCTCAGCGGCGAGCAGCGCGGCAACGAAAGCGTCGTACTCCGCCTCGCTCATCGGACAGTTGATATAGTCCTCGCCGCCGTGGCCCCATCGCGAGGCGCGGAAGGCGAGGTTCATGTCGATCGACTCGGCGGTCACGACCGGCGCGATCGCGTCGTAGAAATAGAGATGGCGCGCGCCGACTAAGCGGTTGAGCTCGGCCTCCAGCGCGGGGCTGGTAAGCGGGCCGGTGGCGAGAATGGTCACGCCTGCGGGCAACGCGGCGACCTCCGCGCGGACGACTTCGATCAGCGGGTCGGCGCTCAGCGCGTCGGTTATCGTGTGCGCGAACTCGTCGCGGTCAACCGCGAGCGCGGCGCCTGCGGGGACGCGGCTGCGCTCCGCCGCCGCGATGACGAGCGAGCCGAGCCGGCGCATCTCCTCCTTGAGCACGCCGACCGCGGTCTCCATCGAAGCGCTGCGCAGCGAGTTCGAGCACACCAGTTCGGCGAAGAGCGCGGTGCGATGGGCCTCGGTCATGCGCAGCGGACGCATCTCGTGCAGCCGCACGCGCACGCCGCGGCGCGCCAGCGCGAAGGCCGCCTCGCTGCCGGCCAGCCCCGCACCGATTACGTTTACGACTGGAAGACTCACCGGGGACGTGTAACGAAGCGTAGCTTGGCCACGAGTCCGAGGGCAAGCCGCATCGGCGATTCCGCTCCGAACTCCGTCCTGACCTTCCCGTCTGACAAAAGGCGGCGGAAAGAGTTGGTTGGCCGTCTTTTGCGATCGCCCGACGATTCGAACCGCGGCCCACGCAGCAGCTCGTCAGGCACTGGCGGGGGCGGCGGCGTTGCTCTCGGCGACTGGGGCGGCCGGCGCCGGGGCGCGGTAACCGCAATCCTTGTTCGAGCACTGCCATCGCGCACCCTCGCGCTTGGTCACCTTCTCGATCAGGTAGGGCGCGCCGCACTGCGGACACGGCTGCGCGACGACGCGGTCCCAGCTCGCGAACTTGCACTTGGGGTAGCGCCCGCAGCCGAAGAACAGCTTGCCGCGCCGGCTGCGCCGCTCTAGGATCTCGCCCTCCTTGCACTCCGGACAGGCGACGCCCGTGCGCACCGGCTCCGAGCGCAAGCGTTTGATGCCGTCGCACTCGGGGTAGCCCGAGCATCCCAGAAACTCGCCGAAGCGCGAGCGCCGACGCACCATCGGCTTACCACACTTCTCACATACTTCGTCGGTCGGCTCGGCGGCCGGCGCGCGCTCTTGGGGCACGATGTTGCCCTGCTCGTCGCGGCTGAACTCCTTGGTATTGGTGCACTTGGGGTAGTTGGAGCAGGCCAGGAACTCGCCGCTGCGACCCCACTTGATCACCATCTCGCCGCCGTCGAGCTCGCACTTGATCCCGGTGGGCAGCCCCTTGCGCTTGACCACCGGCATCTTCTTCTTGGCTTCGCCGAGTCGCTTCTGGAATGGCCCGTAGAAGCGGCGCAGCGTCTTGACCCAGTTCTCGCGCCCCGCCTCTATCTCGTCAAGCTCTTCCTCGAGCTGTGCGGTGAAGCCGACCTCGAGGATGTCCGGGAATGCCTGGACCAGAAGCTCGGCGACGATACGGCCGAGTGAGGTCGGGCGCAGTCGCTTGCTTTGATCCTCCTCAACGTACTCGCGGTTGAGGATCGAAGTCATGATCGCGGCATAGGTCGAGGGGCGGCCGATGCCTTTGTCTTCGAGCTCTTTGATGAGCGTGGCCTGGGTGAAGCGGGGCGGCGGCTGGGTGAAATGCTGCTCGGGGTCGAAGCCCAAGAGCTTGAGCGGCTCGCCTTCGTTCATCGCGGGCAGCGTCGCCGCCTCCTCGTCGTCGCTCGCCGCTTCGTCCTGGCCCTCGGTATAGACGCGCATGAAGCCGTCGAACTTGACGACCTGGCCGGTGGCGCGGAAGACCGCCTCGCGGGCCTCGATATCGACCGTAGTGCGGTCATAGACCGCGGGCGTCATCTGGCTGGAGACGAAACGGTTGAAAATCAGCGTGTAGAGCGCGAGCTCGTCTTTGTCGAGATAGCGCGCGATCGATTCGGGGTCGCGCTCGACGGCGGTCGGGCGAATCGCTTCATGCGCCTCCTGGGCGGACTTGCCCGAGCGGTAGAAGTTGGGCTTCTCGGGCACGTAATCGGCACCATAGCGCTTGCCGATATATTCGCGCACCGCGGCCAGCGCCTGCTCGGAGACCCGGGGCGAGTCGGTGCGCATATAAGTGATGAGGCCGACCGCGCCCTGGTCGCCGAGCTCGACGCCCTCGTACAGGCGCTGCGCGATCTTCATCGTGCGCGAGGGCGAGAAATACAGCTTGCGCGAGGCCTCCTGTTGCAGGCGCGAGGTGATGAAGGGCGGCGTGGGAGTGCGCCGCACCTCCTTGCGTTCGACCTTGCGAACGACGAAGGGTGCGTGCTCGCATGCCGCGATGATCGCGCGCGCCTCGGCCTCAGGCAGCTTGTAGGACTTGTTGTCGATGCGCTGGTCGCGATAACTGTACAGCCGCGCCTTAAAAGGTGGCGGGCTGCTCGCCTCCAGTCGCGCGTCGAGCGTCCAGTACTCCTCGGGGCGGAACGCCTCGCGTTCCTTCTCGCGCTCAACGATTATCCGCAGCGCCACCGACTGCACGCGCCCGGCGCTGATACCGCGCTTGACCTTGTCCCACAGGAGCGGGCTTACCTGATAGCCGACCAGCCGGTCGAGCACGCGGCGCGCCTGCTGGGCGTCGAACAGATGGTGGTCGAGCTCGGCCGGATGAGCCACCGCCTCGCGCACAGCACCTGGGGTTATTTCGTGGAGCAGTATCCGATGAACGCCGCCCTTGACCTTGCCGAGCTTGCCCGCGATATGCCAAGCGATCGCCTCGCCCTCGCGGTCGGGGTCGGTCGCGAGGTAAACGTTGTCAGCCTTCTTTGCCAGCGCCTCGATTTCCTTGAGCACCTTCGCCTTGCCGGCGATCACGTGGTACTCGGGCTTGAAGTCGTTGTCGATCTCGACTCCGAGCGTGCTCTTTGGAAGGTCCATCACATGACCCACCGAGGGGGTCACCTGAAAATCGGGCCCAAGATAGCGCTTGATGGTTTTAGCCTTGGCGGGCGATTCGACTATTACGAGGTTCTTTGCCACCCTTCCTCCAGCCTCCGGTAATTCGGCCCCAGAGCCGTCCGGCCGGTTCGGGCGCAAAGGCCGGACCTAGGGAAGTGAAAAGAGCTTGCCTGGATGCTGAACGACCAGCCCCCGCAGCTCAAGCTCCAACAATAATTTAAGCACAGTTTGCGGACTGAGCTGACAGCTTTCAATGACTGCGTCAATATGAAGTCTCTTAGCATCTAATAGACAATTCAAAATTGCCTGGACCTGCTCTGATTCCTGGCCGTCCCCTGCTGCGACTTCGGTTCGGGGCCCGACTCTTCGTGGCTCGACCAGTGGAGCAACCCGCATGCCCGCAGGCGAGGCCGCCGACGTTGCGGTGTTTGCCAAGCTCGCCTTGACGGCGCTCGAGGTTGACACTGTCGATTCGCTGAACCCATGTTCCGCGCCTGCCGCCTCATGTAGCAGCGCTGCGCCGTTGCCGCTTCGCAATGCAATCCCGGCCATCTGCGGCGCAAGGTCCTCCATAACGTCCTCGACGCACTCGACCAGCCTGGCGCCCTCCTTTATCAAGCGATTGCTGCCCCGAGTCTTGCCGGTCAGGGGACTGCCGGGAACGGCGAAGACCTGGCGATCCTGTTCCAGTGCCAGCCGGGCGGTTATCAGAGAGCCACTCTTTTCGGCCGCTTCGACAATGACCACGCCCAAGGACAGACCGGACAGGATGCGGTTGCGGCTGGGGAAATTCTCCGGAATCGGCGCAGTACCCAATGGCAGCTCGCTCATCAGCGCCCCGCGGTGCCCGAGTATTTTTTCGGCGAGCTCGCGATGCTCGGGCGGGTAGATTACATCGACCCCGCATCCGAGCACGGCTATCGTCCGCCCGCCAGCCTCAAGCGCCCCGCGATGGGCCGCTGCGTCGATTCCGCGGGCCAGCCCGCTGACCACGATAACGCCATGGGTGGCGAGCTCGAAGCCCAACCGTTCGGCCATCCTGAGCCCAACCTCACTCGCGGCCCGCGCGCCAACCACTGCGACCGCCGCCCGGTCCTCGGGCGTTACGGCACCGCGAACAAAAAGATAGGGAGGCGGATCCGCTATATGCTTGAGGTTGGGCGGATAATCGGCGTCGGTCCATCGCACCAGTCGCGCGCCTATCCGGGGCAGCTCGCAAAGCTCTTTCTCGATCGGCGCGAAGTCGGCGAAGCTCGCAATGGCCCGCGCGAGCGAGCGTGGCACGCCCGCCTCGGTGATCTCGGCCTGCGCAGCCTTGAAGACCTGCTCTGCGGAGCCAAAGCGCTCGAGCAGCAGGCGACAGGTGCGCGGGCCTGCGCCATGGACCCGGCGCAAGGCGAGCCAGTAGGCGTCGATGGTGGGCATGCGAAAGGTCGCGACGCGCAGACCGAGCCGTGAAACAGCGGCATTAACGGGCGTGAAACCGCGGTCGGCGCCCTTCGTATAGGTATAGTAGAGGCTCGAGGTGGTGACCAACCGCGCGTCCGTTATCTTGACCGAGCACGCTCGATCAAATAGTTAAAAGCGAACCGCTTCGTCTGATGCCCATTGCGCCATCCGTTTGTCCAACGGTTCGCCGGCGAATAGATTGTGGCCCGGCCATGGGTGGGCGGAGGAGTAAGAGGTAGATGGATTCAAGCCGGATGTCGGCTGTCGACAAGCAGGTTCTTATCTTCAGTGTGTACCGCGACGCCGAGTTACGCGGCGCACGCCTGCTGTTTAACCTGCTCGGCCATCTCAAGGACGGCGACGCGCAGCTCAAGATGGCCAAGCATCTAGCCGACGAGACACGCCATGCATGGCTCTGGACGCGGCGGATCGCCGACCTCGGCGGCACCCCGCTGGTGCTCTCCGACGGCTACCAGCGCCGACTCGGCCTGCGCACCGGCGTGCCCAAGACGGTAGTCGAGCTGCTCGCGCTGACCGTGGTCGTCGAGGAGCGCGCACAAAGCCGCTACATGGCCCATGCCGCGCTGCCCAACGTCGATGAGGCCACCCGCGAGGTGCTTAAGGCCGTCACCGAGGACGAATCCTGGCACCTTTCGTGGATCGAGAAGAAGATGCGCGAGATGGCGCGCGAGGACGGCGGCGAGGCTAAGGCGGACGAGGCGCTCGAACGCTACCGCGCTATCGAGCGCGAGGTTTACGCGACGCTGGCCGCCGACGAAGCGGAACTGATGCGCACCTGATCCGGCCGCATCCTTCCCCCACACCTTCCAAGTTTACGACCGGCCCTTGCGCATATTGGGCCGGCCCGTCAACGCCGCGCCTGCAGCGCCGCGTTCAGTTCCGTTCGCATCGCCTCGGCCGCCGCGGCTGCCGCCTCCGCAGGCGTCGTTCCCGGACGCTTGCGCCAGGCGTACATCAGGCTGCGACTCGCGTTGACGACCACACCGCTACCGTCCTGACGTGCCGCGCGCACCGCGTCGGTGGCGTTCGCCCCCTGCACACCGTAGCCGGGCACAAGCATCGTCGCATGGGGCATCAGTTCGCGTGCGCGGACCGCATGCTCGGGATATGTCGCGCCAACCACCGCGCCCACCGGGCTCAATCCGCTCGGCCCAACGAAATCGCTGCCCCATCCCTCGACCCGCCGCGCCACCCACTCCCATAGCGGCGCGCCCTCAGCCGTTCGGTCCTGGAATTCGCCCGAGGACGGATTGGAAGTCTTCACCAGCACAAAGACGCCGCGCCCGGCGCGCACCCGGGCGACGAACGGCGCCAGCGCGTCGCTCCCGAGGTAGGGATTGACGGTCACTGCGTCGCATCCGAAATCGCCGTCGCCCAGGAACGCCTCGGCATAGGCGGCCGAGGTCGAGCCGATATCGCCGCGCTTGGCGTCGGCCACCGTCAGCAGCCCGAGCCGGCGCGCGGTTCGCACCACTTCAACAAGCGCGCGCATCCCCTCCAACCCGCGCGCCTCGAAAAACGCAAGCTGCGGCTTTATCGCGACGACTGAAGCGGCGCACGCCTCGACGATTGCGCAGCAGAACCGTGCGAGTGTCTGGCCCGGGGGCACCCCCGGCGCGCTGGCGGTATCGAGCTGCGGGTCAACCCCGAGCATCGCGATACTGCGCTTGCGGCGCTGCGCTTCGAGCAGCCGTTCCGAGAAATAGTCCATTGCCGAAGCATCATCGCACAATGCGGCGCGCGATGAGAATCGCGGCGCGCGCGACGCCCGCCCGCAGCGACTGCGTTTTGAAGCAGCCGCCGTTTCGCGGTAGTTTCCGCCGAGTCACCCGGCTTCATAGAGGAGAGAGCGCGCGAATGGAACTTGGAAAGCTCGGCGTCTTTTCTTATCTCGACACGCTCGACGCGGCGCAAGCGGCCGAGTTCGCCCGCGCGCTCGAGCGCATGGGCTACGGCGCGCTGTGGTTCCCCGAGACCTTCGGGCGCGACCCCTTCGTATGCGCGGCGCATGTGCTCGGCGCCACGGAGCAGCTCGTCGCGGGCGCCGCGGTGGCGATCATCTGGAAACGCGCGGCCGCGGCGATGGCGGGCGCGGCGCACACGATCGCTGAAATGTTCCCGGACCGCTTCGTGCTCGGGATGGGCGTCAGCGGAGGGCCGTTCATGAAACGCCACGGGCTCGACTATGGCCGTCCGCTGAGCGCGATGCGCGAGTACCTAGCCGCGATGCGCGCGGCGCCCTACTACGGGCCGCGGCCCGGCGAAGAGCCGCCACTGATGCTTGCGGCACTGAGGCCGAAGATGTTGGAACTGGCGGCGCGCGAAACCACCGGCACAATCACCGCGCTGATGCCGCCCGAGGCGATCGCGCGGGTGCGCGCCGCGCTCGGCCCCGACACGCGGATCTGCGCGCAGCAAGTGGTGATGCTCGAATCCGACGCGGCGCTGGCGCGCGCCGCCGCGCGCAAGTTCCTCCACTTCTATCTCGGCTCACCGACCTACCATACCCATCTCCGCGCGCTTGGTTTTACTGACAACGACCTTGGTGGCGACGGCAGCGATCGGCTGGTCGATGCGCTGGTGGTGTGGGGCGACACAGCGAAGCTGCGCCGATGCCTCGACGACCATCTGGCGGCTGGCGCCAACCACGTCATCGTCAATGCGATCGGCTCCACCGGCGGCCATCGACCCGACCTTCGCGCGCTCGAAGCGCTGGCGCCGCGCTGATTTATTGGGGTGGTGCACGAGACAGGATGAAAGGATGAGCGCCGAGGGAGGACCCCGACCCGGGCTCCTTCTGTCTGTTTGCGGCTTTGATCGCCGCCGATACGCCCGCGATGCGGCGGCAACCTTGCACCCGCTGCTTCGCCAGGGGTTACTGCTTGCAGACCCATTGCCCGGAAAACCCCATCGCCGCAGTTATCCTTCGCCGGTAAGCTATCGATTGTCCGCTTGAACTCAGCGCAGGGTTGGGCGCCGCGGATCAGGCTGCTCGCTTTTACGCGCGAAGGATCTTTAGAGTCGCTCAGTTCCGATCGCGAAGCTGGGCGTGCCTGAAATGCCGAGCTTTTGGCCCGCGTTCTCGTCGGCCTTAACGCGCCGCTCGTAGCGGCCCGAATTCAAACACATGTCAAAGTCGGCGCTGTTCAGCACCTCGACGATTTTAAGAATTTCCTACGCCGCCCTATGCCGCCGAGCAATCGGTGCTGTGCGCCTACTTGGTCGTCTCGGTGGCCGCGAAGCAAACGTCAACTGTAAGCGTCGCGACCTGCTGTGTGACTGCCTCGCTGTCGTCGCCGGTCAGGGTTCCCGATACCGTGTCGATAACCTCGATACCGGCCGGGCAGTTGGTCGCGTTGGGCGGATTCTGAAGGGCGCCGGCGCTGCCGCAGAATTTGCCGACGAACTGGCAGCTGTAGTTTCCGCCGACCGCGATCGTCGCCGGCAGCACGCCCGCTCCGCTGGCACCGGAGAGCACGCCGAGGCCTGCCGCGTTGGTGGCCACGCCACAGGTCGTGCCGAGGACGTTGCCCTGAACCTTGGTGATATCGCCGTAGTAGCTGTCGTTGAGCGCGCTCAGCGTCTCTGATTCGTCGCCGGCTGAGCGGCTGGTGTTTTCGACCTCGACGTTGTACTTCACGTCGGCGCACCCATAGCTTGGCGCCGCCGAGGCTGAGGTCACGACGTCGGCTGCCGTGGCCGGCGCCTCGCCGACCGTCACCGTGGCGCTCGCAGTGCCCGAAATCGGCGTGGTCCCGTCCTGCGCTACGCCGTTGACGGTCACCGTGTCGGTCAGGCTTGGGATCTCCGGCAAGTTGCCCGTGAAGGTGCAGGTCAGGCTGCTCTGGGGCGAGGACAGCGCCGCGGGCAACGCGCACGAGACATTGGTGGCACACGTGGTTCCCGCCACGTTGTTGGGAGCAGCGCAGAGGCTGCCCGCCGGACAGGTTGCCTTGGCACCCGCGGCGGTCGCGATATTGCCATACTTGTCATCGCAGATCTGGTTAATCGTGACCCCGCCGAAGTTCGAGGTGTTGGTCACTGCGACTGTATAATTCACCGGGCCGCCTGCGTCAGTGATCGAGCTCGGATTCGGCGTCTTGCTGACCGCGATAGTCGGATTCTGAACCGTGATCGGGACGGTAAATCCCGAATCGCAATTGCACTTCGAGGGCGAGCCGGGAATCGCTGCGCTGACGTAGGGATAGTCGGGCGCCGGGCTTTGGCACAGCAGCGTCCCGCCCGGCTGCTGCCAGCTCGTGCAGTTGGGCAGGATCAGTTGGTTCGAGTCAGGCGCGGCCTTGCATAGCACGTTATCGACTTCGACCGTCACCACTTGGTTGTTGTCGTCGGTGCTGATATCGCCGCAATTGTCCGACGACGGATCGAGCTCTTCATACTGAGAGGTTCCCAGGCATTGCGGACTCTGTCCGGCGGCGGTCGAACAGTTGGGCGGATGCACGGGCGAAATGATGTTATCCGCACAAGTGCCGGTGAGCGCGGCCTTTTGGCCGGCGATAGCGAAATACAGACCGATGTTCTCGCGCGCGGTTGCGGTGGTCACCACCACGAAGTCGGCGATGAAGGAGAATGTCTGTCCTGCATTGCACGAGGTCAGCGGATTACCGTTGAGGTCCCGGGGATTGCGCGCAAAGGCGATCCGGACGTCATTGGCCGTGCAGGTCAGGGTCTTGGTCGTGCCGGTTCGCAGATCGTATTCGTTCTGCATGCAATTGTTAGTTGCCCGCGCCGGCGCGGCCTGCGTCAGCATAATGACTATCGCGCCGACGATAGCGAGTGATGAATGTGGCGAACCCCCAAGCCGGCTCATGCGCGCCATAAGCTCCTCCTGCGCGGGCGAGCGCCCGCGCCAGACTAGGGACCGTGCGCCCGCGCCGAGAAGGCGGAAATGCAAACGATCGCAGCGCAGCGACCGCTGCCCCCGGCGCGGGGCTTGATCGCCGCAGAGCAAATTTCAGACTAGACCAAGGAAAGCTAGTTGACCGGACTCGCTGAGGATTGCTTGCCCTTTGTCAGTCTTTTGCGGGCGGGACGACCGGAGATTTGACGCGCCGGCGCGCCGTTGTCGGGCAAAATAATGTCGGCGCTGCGCCACAGATACCACGACGCGACCGAGCGGTACGGCCGCCAGCGCTCGCCCAACGCGCGCAGCCGCCGTGCGTCGGGCAGCTTGCGCATCCGGTACAGCCGGCGCACCGCGTTGCGCACGCCGAGGTCGTCCACCGGCAGGACGTCGGGCCGCCCGAGATTAAACATCAGGAACATCTCGGCGGTCCATCGCCCTACCCCGTGCACGCGGACCAGTTCCGCGATCACCTCTTCGTCGCTCATCCGCGGGAAGCGATGGAAGTTAATTTTGCCGGCGGCGACGTGCTCCGCGAGGTCGCGCAGATAGCGGATCTTCTGGCGCGAAAGCCCGGCCGCGCGCAGCGCCGCCTCAGAGGCGGCGAGCACCTGGCGCGGCGAGGGAAAGCCGCGCTCGCCGAAGAGCGCGACGAAGCGGTCATAAATCGTGCGCGCGGCAGCGCCGGCGAGCTGCTGAAAGATAATCGCGCGGCAGAGCGCCGGGAAACGCTCGCGCCGCAGGCGGAGCTCAAACGGGCCGACCGAATCGATCACCCGCGCGAGCACCGGGTCGGCGCGACGCAGATGGGCCACCGCCGCGCGCGCCCAGACGGGTAGGGCCGTCTTCATCGCGCGCGCATTATAGCCGAGCCGCCCGCACCGGCGACACGGCATCCTGGTTTAGCGGCCGCCGCGATGCGGAGAGAGCCAGACGCGCTCCAGGCGCGGGGGGCGGATCGGGTTGAGCGCATAGTCGTGCACCCAAGGCTGGCGGATCACGTAGACCACCGGATGGTAGAGAAAGACCCAGGGAGCGTCAGCGATCACCATCTTCTCCGCGCGATCGTAGAGCGCGAATCGTTGGCGCCGATCGCTCAGTGGCGCCGCCTCGCTCAGCAGCCGGTCCACCTCGGGGTTGTAGTAGAAGGTGTCGTTGTTGGCGCCCCACTGCTTGCGTGTGAGGAGCACGTCGAGGAAGTTCTGCGGGTCGGGAAAGTCGGCCTCCCATCCGAGGCTGAACAGCTCGGCGGTGTCGGGCTGGCGAATCGCCTCGAGCAGCGGCGCCCAGGCCACCGGCTTGAGCGCCACGTGGACGCCCACCAGCGCAAGATCCTGCTGGATCGACTGCCCGATCATCATCTCGGTGCGGTCGGCGCGCATCCAGAGCGTGGGCGAAAAATTCTTGCCGACGCCGGCCGCTTCGAGCAAACGGCGCGCGCGGGCGGGATCGTACGGATAGCCGGCCGCGTTCGCATCGTAGCCCGGCAGGCCGGGCGGCAGCACGCCGCGGGCGATCACGCCACGCCCGTTGAGCAGGGCGATAATCTTGCGCTTGTCGATCGCGTAGTTGAACGCGCGGCGCACGCGCACGTCGTCGAACGGCTTCATCCGGCAGTTCATCCCGAGATAGTCGGTCGCCAACTCCACGACGTTGGTGGTCAGCGCCTTAAGGCGCGGCGTCTTCATCACGTAGGGAAACTCCGCCGGTGGAATATTGGCGACGTCGATATCGCCGGCCTCGAACTTGAGCCATTGCAGTTCGTCGTTGACCCCGATCTGCTCGACGATCGCGTCCAGGCGTGGCACGCCCTTGACGAAGTAGTCCGGGTTGCGCACCAGGATCAGGCGCTGGCCGCCGATCCATTGCTTGAGCATGAAAGCGCCGCTGCCGACGACGTGGCGCGAGAAGTCCTCGCCCCATCGCGCGACGACCTCGCGCGGCACCGCCGCGGCGAACGGCATCGCGAGCTTCTGCACGAAGATCGGATCCGGCGCGACGAGATGGAACACCATCGTCCACGGATCCGGGACCTCGATGCCGCCGACCTCGCGTGCACGCCCGCTCTGAAAGTCGGCGGCGCCGACGATCTCGCGGAAGTATTCCATCCCCTTGGAGCGGGTCTTCGGATCGAGCACGCGCTGGATCGCGTACTTGAAGTCGGCGGCGGTGACCGCGCGGCCGTTGGTGAAACGGGCGTTGCGCCGCAGATGAAACGTAAACGTCGTCGCGTCGGGCGAAGCGCTCCAGCCGGTCGCAACGTCCGGCACGAGCTCGACGCCGGCGTCGCTATAGCGCACCAAGGTGTCGAAGATCATCTGCTCGAAGGTCCACGAGGCGGTGTCGTAACCGGCGGCGGGGTCCAGCGTAGGGACGTCGTCCTGGACGGCGAGGCGCAGCACCTGGGCGCCGGGCGCGAAGCGCACCTTGGCCGGCGGCCCCGCGCCGCGGCATCCGGCGCCGCCGAGGACGGCGGCGCCGGCTAGCGCGGCAAACCACAAAAGCGCGCCGGCCGCGTGTGCCGCGGCCTCGAGCGAGCGGCGCATGGCGCGGCGCCGCCTCATCCCCCGCCTCTCTCCCCGCGCGCGCGCAGGTAGCCGTAGCCGAGCAGGTTGAAGGCAAGCACCGCGTAGAAGATTGCCAAACCTGGAAAGGCGACCAGCCACGGCGCGGTGCGGAAGTAGATCAGCGCCTCTTCGACCATCCTGCCCCAGCTCGGGGTGGGCGGCGGCACCCCGAGGCTCAGAAAACTCAGCCCCGCGTCGAGCAGCAGCGTGCTGGACGTCCCCAGCACCGCCATCACGATGATAATCGGCATCACGTTGGGCAGCACGTGGCGCGCGATCATCCGCGCCGACGTGCCGCCGAGCGCGCGCGCCGCCATCACGAAGTCCCGCTCGGCCATCGACAGCGTCTCGGCCCGCACCACCCGCGCCACCTGCGTCCATGACACGAGACCGATCACCAGCAGCACGTTGAGCAGGCTCGGATGGAGCACGGCGACGAAGGCCATCGCCAGCAGCAGCGCCGGCAACGTCAGCATCACGTCGGTAAACCGCATCAGCAGAAAATCCACCACGCCGCCGAAGAAGCCCGAGCACAGCCCGATCGCAACGCCGATCGTCATCGTGATCGCCATCGCCGCCACCCCGACCGTGAGCGAGATCCGCGCGCCCCAGATGATCCGCGAGAACACGTCGCGGCCCAGCTCGTCGGTGCCAAGAACGAAGGCGGCCGACGGTGCGCCGGGGTCGCCGTAGGTCGTGGCGACCGCGCGCGTCGGGTCGTAGGGCGCAAGCTCGGGCGCGAAAATGGCGGTCACGACCAGGGCGAACACCATCGCGCCGCCCACCATCTCCATCGCGTTGAACCGCCGGCTCATTGCCGCTCTCCCAGCCGGATCCGGGGGTCGAGCCAGGCGTAAAGCAGGTCGACCACCAGATTGGCCGCGACCACGAGAAAGGCGGCGAACAGCACCGTGCCCATGATAAGCGGGATATCGAGGTTGAAGACCGCTTCGTAGGCAAGCCGTCCGATCCCCGGCCAGTTGAAGACGGTCTCTGTAAGCACGACGCCCGAGAGCAGTCCGGCGAGGTCGAGCCCGGCCAGCGTCACCAGCGGCAGCATCGCATTGGCCATCGCATGGCGAACCAGGGCCTGCGCGGCCGACAGACCTTTGCCGCGCGCCGTGCGGATGTAGTCCTGCTCCAGCGCCTCGACCAGATTGGTATGCAGGATGCGCGAGTAGTAGCCGGCGGCGCCCAGCCCGAGCGTGAGCGTGGGCAGGATCAGGCTGCGTGCGCCGCTGAAGCCGCCCAGCGGAAAGGAACGCAGGTAGAGGCCGCCCGCGATCAGCAGCATCGTGCCGAGCCAGAACACCGGTATCGAGAGCAACGCCAGCGACACGATCAACAAGGCGTTGTCGGGAGCGCGCGCGCGCCACGCCGCCGCGACCATCCCCATCGGGATCCCCAGCGCGAGCGATAGCGCCATCGCGCAAACGGCCAGAATCGCGGTGGCCGGAAAGCGACTCAGGATAAGCCCGGTGACGCTCTCGCGCCGGATGTACGAGCGGCCGAGGTCGCCGTGGAGCGCGCGGTCGAGGTAGCGGATGTACTGGAGGTGGAGCGGCTGGTCGAGGCCGAGCTGATGGCGGATGGCCGCGAGCGTCTGCGGGTCAGCCTTGGCGCCCGCCATCGCAACCGCCGGATCGGCGGGGATCACAAAGGCGATGGTGAAGGTGATGATCGAGGTGCCGAGGAGGACTGCCGCGCCGAAAATGATCCGGCGGACGATGTAGGCGATCATGCGAGGTTTCCGGCAGCAGCCATCGGCGCCGCGCCGCCCCTACGGCGCGAGCAAACCGCGGATGCGCAGTTCGCGCGCAAGCCGCAACTCGGCGCGCTCGCGATGGCGTGCGGAGGCGCCATCGGCGGCGGGCGCCGCGAGCGCGGCCTGCTCTTCGGGCCTTAGCGTGGCCACAAGTTCCCGCATTGCCGCGAGCCGGGCGCGCTCGCCGGCCTCCAGAGCACCCGCCCGCGCCAACGTCCGCCAGTGGGCGAGGAACGCGGCCAGCGAGGAATAAGTCTCCAGCTTCACGGCATCACCGTCGCGCCGCCGCCGAGCGGCGCGATCGCAAGCCCGATCAGGTAACCGGCGACCGCCGCGCCCATCGCGATCAGCAGAAACCGCATTCCCGACATCCAACGCCGCCTGCGCTCCGACAGCCATCCCTGCAAGTAGCCGACGCCGAACAGGGCCAGCGCCGTCGTCACCATCGCCACGACCAGCCCCAGATAATCGTCGGGTTTGGCGGGCGGAATAAGAATGTAGGGCAGCAGCGGAACGAGCGCCCCGACGAGGAACGCCACCGTCATCGTCAGCCCGTCAACCACCGGGGAGCCGAGCGCCTGACGGCTGAGTCCGTAGATCTTGACCTCGGCGGTCGAGAGCAGCGCCTGCGGCGCCGAGCTCAGCAGCTTGACCACCCGGTAGGAGGCCTCGCGGCTGAGCCCCTCGCGCGCAAGCTGGTTGAGCAGGCCCTCCTGGAGAACGTACGGCTGGGCGGCAGCTTCCCTGCGCGTGCGCTCGAGCTCCGAGCCGAGGACTTCGGTCTGCGCCCGCGTGCCGAGATAGGCTCCGGCGCCCATCGAAAGCGCGCCGGCCGCGGTCGAGGCGAGCGCGGCCAGGATGACCTGGCGATGGCCCGAGACCGCGCCGCTGAGTCCGGCGAGTACGCCCGCAGTGGTCAAAATCCCGTCCTGCATGCCGAAGACGATCTCGCGGATGCCGGAGAGGCGCTCAAGCAGGCGTTGCTTTTCGGCTGGGTCGAAGACCGCCACGCTGACTCAGGTTGCGGTTAATATTTGCGGTCTGCGGGACCGAAGTCGGCACCCGGTTCCCAATCCGCCGGACACAACCGCCCCGATCGCAAAGCGCGCACGACGCGCAGGGTTTCGCTAACGCTGCGGCCGACGTTGATCGGACTGGCCACACAATAGGCGACGACGCGGCGCGCGTTGAGGACGAAGGTCGCGCGCAGGGCGACCTGCTCGGCCTCGTCGAACACGCCGTAGCCGCGCGCGAGCGTGCCGCCGGTATCGGCAAGCAGCGGATAGCCGATCCCGCCGAGCTCGCGGGCCCATCGGCGATGCGTCTCGGCGTCGTCAACGCTCACCCCGACGATCGCCGCTTGTTCGGCGGCGAACTGCTCACGCGCCTTATGGAAGCCGACGACCTCGGTCGGACAGATGAAGGAAAAATCTCGCGGATAGAAGAAGAGCACGACCAGTTCGGATTCGAGCTGAGACAGCCGCAGGCGTCCGACGCGGTCGCCAGACGCGCATGGCAGATCGAAGGGCGGCACGCTGTCCCCGGGCTTGAGCATCGCGCGCACGAGTCCGGGGTTAAAGGCTACTCGATTTGATAGATGATCGAAACGGTCGCGGCGATCGTTATCTCGCCGGGCTGGGCGTACACGACCGGAGCGCCGCCGGTCGCCGCAAAACTCGCCGTGCTTTCGTCCGCCGGCGCGTGAATGCGGCGCACGCCGGCCTTGGTTGTCGCCTTGATGATCCGTTCCAGCCGGATCGCGAGCGAACGCGCGAGCGCGTCGGCCTGTGCCTGTGCCTCGCAGCAAGCGCGCTGGATTGCGGCGCCGCGCGCCTGCGCGTCCTCGACCGAGGTGAAGTCCAGGGAATTGATGGCGCTGGCGCCGGCGGCGAGCGCGGCGTCGATCAGGGGGCCGAGCTGATCGATCGCGCCGGTCTCGACGTTGACCGAGTTGGACGCGTGGTAGCCGATCACCACCGGCTTCTCGCGTCCGCGAGCGTGCTCGATCTCGGGTTGCAGGGTGCAGGCGCCGACCCATACCCGGCCACGCCCATCGAGCTCGGCATCGAGGGCGTTGATCACGCGCCGGACCAGGGCGTGGTTCTCGCTCGCGCCCTGGCGCGCGCTCAGCGCGCGCGTATGGACCCCAAGGCTGAGCAGCGCGTGGTCGGGCTGGACCCGCGCCTCGCCGCTGCCGACGACCTCCAGCGTGCGTAGCGGCAAGGTTTCAGCGGCGGACGCCGCCGTTCGAGGCTCCGACCCGACCGCAGAGGGCAGTGCCGGCAGCCGGAGCAGGCTTGGGGCCGCAAGCGCGGCTGGCGCCTGGGAATTGCGTTCGTCGCGAGACTCGCGCTGCGGATGGGCGCCGGCGCGCTCGGGAGAAGCGGCGGCGGTTCGGCCGCCGGACAGTTCAACCAGCGGAATAGCCATCGTTGCCGCAAACTATCGAACTCGGCGAGATGATGCGCGCAGCGCGGGCCGAAGGCACGCTATCTTGAGCAAAAAGGGTGGGCCCGCGCAGCTTGAAATCGCCGCTGCGTATTCGGTTGTGGTGCAGCCTGTCAGGGTGCCGGACGGCCGCCCGGCCCCGCGCAACCCTACTCGATCTGGTAGGTGACCGACACGGTCGCCGGCACGCTTACCTCGTTGGGCTGCACCGGGGTCGGCACGCCCTGCGCCGTCATCGCACCGCCCATCCGCATCACTGGCATCGGCCGCACCTCGGCCACCGTGGTCGCCTTGACGATCGGGCCGAGCTTGACGCCGAGCGCCTTGGCCAGTGACTCGGCCTGTGCCTGGGCGTCCTTGGCGGCGAGCGCGATCGCTTCGGCGCGCGCCTGGCTCTCGTCGCGCAGGGTGAAGTTGAGATAGTTGATCCGATTGGCGCCGGCGCCGATCGCGGTGTCGATCAGGCCGCCCAGCATCCCGATCTCGCCGGTGCGCACGGTGATCGAGTTCTCCGCCCGGTAGCCGGTCACGACCGGCTTTTCGTTGGGTCTGGGTTCGTTGTATTCGGGATAGAGCGAGTAGCCGCCGGTCCAAACCTTGCCTTTGCCCTCGAGCTTCTTGGTTAGCGCCTCGACCACCTTCTGCGCGAGTGCCGCGTTCTGGCCCGCGCTTTCCTGCGCGGTCGCGGCGTGGGTCTCGATTGCGAGATTCAGAAAAGCGACGTCGGGAGCGACGTGCGCCTCGCCGTTGCCACTGACCTCGATCGTGCGCGAGTGGTTCAGCGGCACGGGGGCGGGCGACGGTGGTGGCGGCAGCGGCAGCGCCCGGGCGGCAATCGCGCCCGCGGGCGCGGCGGTCAGAAGCACCGCCGCAAGCACTGCGACGAGGCGGCCGGGCGTGGCGAACTTTCGCTGCCGGTATGGGTGCGCAATCGGAAGCAGTTTGCTCGGCACCTCAGGCCTCCCCTCAGCCGCGCGGTTGCGCGACGCCGGGCGCGGCGGCGACGCGCGACGGGACGTTGCGGGGAATTGAAGTCGAGCGCGCCGCCGCCGTCAAGGCGCGCGGCGATGCTTTGGGTCGCGGCGCGGTGTATTCTGGGCGCCTGGATAGAGCAGCATGGCCGACAAACAAGACGAAAAGAAGGTCACTCCGCGCAGCCAGGACTTCGCCGCCTGGTACAACGAAGTAATCGCGCGCGCCGAACTTGCCGACTATTCGCCGGTGCGCGGCTGTATCGTCTTCCGTCCCGACGGTTTCGCGATCTGGGAGGCGCTGCGCGACGAGCTCGACCGCCGCATCAAGCGCACCGGCGCGCGCAACGCCTACTTCCCGCTCTTCATCCCGCAGAGCTTTCTGCAAAAGGAGGCGCAACACGTCGAGGGCTTCGCGCCCGAGGTCGCGGTGGTCACCCACGGCGGGGGCAAGGAACTGGAAGAGCCGCTGATCGTGCGCCCGACCTCGGAGACGATCATCAACCACATGTTCGCGCAGTGGATTCACTCGCATCGCGACCTGCCCCTGATGATCAACCAGTGGTGCAACGTCGTGCGATGGGAGATGCGCACGCGGCCGTTCCTGCGCACCGCCGAGTTCCTCTGGCAGGAGGGCCATACCGCGCACGCCACCCGCACGGAGGCCGAGGAGGAGGCGCTCACGATGCTCGAGGTTTACCGCGGCTTCGTCGAGGACTACCTCGCGGTGCCGCTGGTGAGCGGGCGCAAGAGCGCAGCCGAGCGCTTCCCGGGCGCCGAGGAGACCTATGCGATCGAGTCGCTGATGGCCGACGGGCGGGCGCTGCAATGCGGCACTTCGCATTACCTGGGGCAGAACTTCGCGCGCGCCTTCGAGATCCGCTTCCTCGACGAGCACAACCAGCTCCAGCATCCGCATCAAACGAGCTGGGGCGTTTCGACCCGCCTGCTCGGCGCGATCATCATGACCCACGGCGACGACCAGGGCCTGCGCCTACCGCCCGCGGTTGCGCCCTGGCAGGCGGCGGTCGTGCCGATCTGGCGCAAGGACGAGGAACGCCAGGCCGTGCTCGGCGCGGCGCGCGCGGTGCGCGAGGTGCTGGAGCGCGCAGCGGTGCGGGTCAAGCTCGACGATCGCGAGGGGCTGACGCCGGGCTTCAAGTTCAACGATTGGGAGATGCGCGGGGTGCCGGTCAGGATCGAAATCGGGCCGCGCGACGTCGCCGCGGGCAGCGCGATGCTCGCGCGACGCGACCAGTTGGGCAAGCAGGGCAAGGCGCCGGCCTCGCTCGACGCGATCGCCACGCACGTCAGCAAGTTGCTCGACGAGATCCAGAAGAGCCTCTACGCGCAGGCGCGCGACGCGATGCGCGCCAATACGCGGCAGTTCGATGACTACGCCAGGCTGCGCGCGCAGATGGAAGGTGAGGGCGGTGGCGGGATGGCAGACGTGTACTGGTGCGGAAGCGCGGCATGCGAAATCCGTGTCCGGGAGGAGACTCGCGCGACCTGCCGTGCTATACCGCTGGGCCAGAACGGCGCGCCCGGCCGATGCATCGTGTGCGGCCAAGCGGCCAAAGAGCGCGCGTTCTTCGCCAAAGCGTACTGAGCGGATTCTCTGCGGCCGCGCTCGGCGAACAAACAAATCTGACGCCCGCCGGGCCACGCAAGAGGCCGGCGGCGCACAGCTTACGGGGGACATACCGGGATGCCCGCATCCAAACACGTGCTCGACGGCTACAAGGTGCTCGACTTCACCCAGGCGCTCGCTGGACCGACCGTGACGCGCCTGATGGCGGAGCTCGGCGCCGAGGTCATCAAGGTCGAAATTCCGCCCAAGGGCGATTTCTCGCGCGCCTTCCCCTTTCTCAAGGACGGCCGCAGCGCCTACTTCGTGCAGCAGAATCGCGGCAAGAAGAGCCTCTGCCTCGACCCCAAGAAGCCCGAGGGGCTCGCGATCCTCAAGCAACTCCTGCCGAAAGCGGACGTGCTGGTCGAGAACTATTCGCCGGGTGCGATCGCGCGGATGGGCCTGGGATGGGACGTCGTGAGCAAGATCAATCCGCGCCTCATCATGTGCTCAGTCTCGGGTTTCGGCCAGACCGGTCCGCTCGCCCATTTGCCCGGCTACGACTATATCGGGATGAGCTACGCGGCGGTGACCTACATGATCGGCGACCCCAACGGGCCGCCGGCGTTTCCGATGCTTGGCGTGGGCGACGTCTCGACCGGCGTCCATGCGCTGGCCGCGATCGCCTGTGCATTGCTGTACCGCGACAAGTCCGGGCGCGGGCAGCACCTCGACATCTCGCTGCTCGACAGCTACTTCCACTGCCACGAGCTCAACGTGCAGATCTACAGCATGAGCCGCGGCCAGATTAAACCCAAGCGCCCCGGCTCACATCACACCTCGGTGCCGATCATCGGAATTTTCAAGGGGCGCGCGCCCGACAGCTACCTGTTCATCATGGCGCCCGTGGACCACCAGTTCGCTGCGCTGTGCCGCACTATGGGGCGGCCGGAGCTCGCGCAGGACCCGCGCTTTTCGACGGTCGTCGCGCGCGCCGCCAACCTCGCCGAGATCACCAATGTCGTTCAGGCGTGGGTCGATTCGCAGCCCGACGACGCCACGGTTATCCGCAAGCTGGAGCAGAATCGGATCCCATGTGCGCCGATCCTCTCGATCGAGGAGGCGGTCAACCATCCGCACCTGCGCGAGCGCCGCACCGTGCGCAAGATCCGCGACCGTATACTCGGCGAGTACGACATCCCGGGCGTCCCGCTGCGCTTCTCGGATTTTCCGACGGACCTCGACCTGCAAGCGCCGCTTCTCGGCGAGCATAACGGCGAGATCCTCGCCGGGCTCGGCTACCCGCAGGCCCGCGTCCGCGAACTCGAGCAGGCGGGGGTTCTGATGCGCGGTGACCGCTGAGCGACGCCGGGCGGCGGACGTTCGCGTTCAGTGGCCGCGAATGAGCGCAAGCAGCAGAACGGATAGGTTGGTCAGGATGTGCGCGATTAGCGAACTTTCGACGCCCCAGCGCCAGTACGCATAGCCGAGCACCGCGCCGGCGACGATCCGCGGATCAAGCATCACCTGCACCGAGCGCGGCTCCCACCACAGCGGGCTCTCGCCCGATAGCGCGTGCATCGCGCCGAACATCAGCGCCTGGATTACGATCGCCGTCCACCAGACCGCCGGCCCACGCATCAGCTTTGCGGCGAGCCACGCGAGCGCGGTCACGACGAGCAGTCGGAAGTGGAGCTCCTCAATAATCGGAAAGCCGACGCCGACGGCCAGCGGATGGGTCTTGAGCAGGCCCACGACCTCCCTGCCCGCCTGCTTGGCGCTGGCGTGGGCAGCGGCGGCCGCCGGCGACCACAGCAACTTGACGATAATGGTTCCCACCAACTCGGTACCGCCGACGCTGACTACACCGGCCGCGATTCCCGCGAACATGACCGTGCGCAGGCCTGCCTCCGCATCGCCGGCGGCCCATCGCCGCCGCGTCGCCGTGGGGGCGAAGTCGAGCCGGCGCGCCGCCAGGCATCCCAGTCCCGCAACGATCGCGGTCTCGATGAGAGCGATCGTAACGGCGCGCAGATGCTTGTCCGGCGGAATCGGCAGAATCGGCGAGCACAACGTCCATCCAACGAAGCCCGCCATTACGAGCGCGCCGTACTCCCACAGCCGCAGATGGCTACGGCGCTCGGCAGGCGCGGGCCTTTCGAGCTTGTCGCCTGGCGCTATGTTGAAGATGTTCAGGGCGCGCTCCTCCTGTTCCATCGTGAACGGGTGTGTCCGCAGAGCCAAAACGTTTTGCGCCCGGCGGCAATTCAGCCGCATCACGCTTCGGATAAGGCTTTAGGGAACGCCGCCGCGCGGCTTAGGAAGCGGATGGTGGCGCGGTGCTGGCGCACGGCACCGCAATCTCGGCGCCGGCGGGCTCGACCACGACGAGCTCGCCGACGCGCACGCGCTGGGCGACGCGGATAACGTGACAATCCCTTTCCGCCACAACCGCAACAACCTCGCCCTCGCATCGCACGGTGTCACCGGCAAACACCATCCCGCGCAGCCGAAAGTTCATCCGGCGGATGAATGCACGCGGGCCGAGCCAGTCGAGCAACGCCTCGGCGAGCAGCGCACCGAGCATCTGGCCGTCAACCACCGGCGCCTTGAAGTTGCGCGCGGCGGCGTACGCCGGTTCGTAGTGCAGGCGATGCCAATCCCAGGTCGCGCCCGCGTAGGCAACCATCCGCACCTGGTCGAGCGTGCGCTCGAGCGGCGGGACTTCGTCGCCAACCCGCGCCGCGGCGTCGCCGAACCGCTTTTCGGAGCTCATCGCGACTCCTCCAGCGGCTGGTAGATGAGCGTCTCGCGATTGCGCGCGAGCAGCTCGCCGCGCTGGTTGGTGTAAGTCGCGGTCGCGATCGCTACCAGTAACGGCCCGCTGCGCGGCGAGACGTGCTCCGAGATATCCTCGAGCCGCCAAGTGACGCTTAGCCGGTCGGTAGGCAGGAGCGGCCGGAAGAATTCGTACTCGTGGCCACCGCGGATCATCCGGCATCCGCTTATCGGCAACTCCCACGCATGCCCGATATAGCCGTCAGTGTCGGGTGTGCGACGCGCATACTGGTTGGTTTCGCACACCAGGGTCGGCGGCGCGATCACCGACGGATAGCCGACCGCCCGCGCGTATTCGTCGTCCACGTAGAGCGGGTTGTCGTCGCCGATCGCAAGCGCGAAGTAGCGGAGCGAGGCGCGGCCGATCTCCTCGGGCGCGGTGTAGTGGAACTCGCGCCCGATCCAATGCCTGAGCTCGTCATTCAGAAGCGTGGCGATGGGGCTTACTCCGAAGGGATGATCGCGAGCGAATCGACTTCGATCATGAACTCGGGACGCAGCAGCGTCTCGCATACGCATCCGGTGGAAACCGGAAACGGCGCCTGGAACATCCGCGAGCGCACACCAGCGACTTCGCGATAGCGCTCGAGCGCGGCCGGCGTAACGTACTCAACCGTCTTCACCAGGTTCTCCGGCCCGCCGCCCGCTGCCGCGACCACGCGCAGGATGTTCTCGTAAATGTGTGCAGCCTGGGCGGCGACGTCGCCCGGATACACCGCCCTGGCGCTTGCCGGATCAAGTGCGGCCTGCCCGGCGAGGAACAGCAGGTCGCCCGCGCCCACAGCGGGGTTGTAGGTCAGCTCCGCGTAGCGGCCCCATCCGGGATTGACCGGGCGCGGCTGATGCCGCGAGGCGATCAGATCGATCTGGATTAGCGCCCGCGGATCTGCGATACGGCGCATGATGATCCCGGTCGCGGCGGGAAAGACCGGGCCGAGCATCTCGCGGCGCACGCGCCCGGTGTGCCTGTAATCGGGCAACGCGGCGGGCGTCAGGTAATCGACCGTCTTGACCACGCGATGGAGCCCGAGGCCAAACGCTTCGAGCACCCGGGCAGCGCGCTCGTAGACCGCGCGGGTCTGCGCGACGGGGTCGCCGGGCGCGATCAGAGCGCCCGTATCGTCGAGCGGCAGAATCGACGATAGATAGACGAAGCCGTCAACCGCGCGCGCCGGCGCCCACGCCGGCGGCCATCCCCGATCGCCGCTCGATCCCGGCGCGTCGGGCTCGGCTTCGATTTCGACTTCGATTAACGCCTGCGGGCGGAGCAGGCTGTTCACAACCACGGTGTTGACGGCCGGGCGGTTGGCGCCGAACAACTCGCCGCGCACCGCGGCCGCCTCGGCGTAGCGCTCGATTCCCGCGGGCGTGACGTACTCGACCACGCGGACGACGTCGGCGAGACTGCGGCCGCCGGCTTCGAGAATTGCGGCAATCTTGGCCCATGCGGTGCGCGCCTGCTCGCGCATTCCGCCGCGCACCTCCATCGCGCGCGTCGCCGGGTCGTGCTCGGAGGCCGAATGTCCCGAGAGCAGTGTGCGTCTGCCGACGTTCAGTCCGAGCGAGAACGTGTAGCGCGAGTAGTCGTACCAGGGAAAATGCGGAGGCTTGAGGGCTGAACGTTCCATGCTCCCATGGTACTCCCGCGCCCATCGGGCGCCGTTTCAGCCGAGCGATGATTCGCCGCCGACCGTAGCGGCGCATGCCATCGCCTGTCAAGCGACGGCGCCGCGGCTCTTGTCGGGATGCGCCGCGCCGTGCGATTAGCTGGAAGGGCGCGCATCGCCGTGGCCGAGGGAGACCATCGATGGCTTACGACATCGTTATCAAGGGCGGCACGATCGTCGACGGCACCGGTGCGCCGGGGTTCCGCGCGGACGTTGCGATCGCGGCTGGGAAGATCGCCGAGGTCGGGCGCGTCACCGACGGCGCACGTGACACCATCGACGCGGGCGGCCTCGTCGTCGCGCCCGGCTTTGTCGATCCGCATACCCACTACGATGCCCAGATCTGCTGGGACCCGCTCCTCACGTCGTCCTCCTGGCACGGCGTGACCTCGGTCGTGATGGGCAACTGCGGGGTGGGAATCGCGCCGTGCAAGCCCGCGGTGCGCGAGATCGCAGCATGGGATCTGGTCAACGTGGAGGCGATCCCGTTCGCGGTGCTCAGCCGCGGAATCACCTGGGACTGGGTCAGTTTTCCCGAGTTCATGGATGCGGCCGAACGGCGCGGCGTCGGAATCAACGTGGGCTTCCTCGCCCCGCTCACGCCGTTTCGCCATTTCGTGATGGGCGAGGAATCGATGGAACGGGCGGCGACCGCAGAGGAAACCGCGCAAATCGCAGCGCTGCTGCGCGAGGCGGTGGGCGCGGGCGCGATGGGCTTTTCAACCACCGCCGTGCCCCAGCATATCGGCTACAAGGGGCGGCCGCTCGCATGCCGCAACGCGAGCCGCGAGGAGCTGAAGACCTACGCCGGCGTGCTCGGCGAACTGCAGACGGGCGCGATAGAGGTCGCGCTGACCAAGGCGCCCGGGATCCTCGCTGACGACGAGTACGAATTTCTCGATCTTTTGCTGCGCGCGGGCGGACGCCCGGTGACATGGCTCGCCCTGCTCGGACGCGACGACGATCCTGACGCCTGTATGAGGTCGCTCGATCGCGCCGAGCCGCTGGTCCGCCGCGGCGCGGTCCCGCAGGTGACCTGCCGCCCGCTGATCGTGCAGTTCAACCTGCGCGAGCCGTTCATCTTCGCCAACCTGCGCAGCACCAATCCGGTCTTCAACCAGCCGCCCGAGGTACAGATTGAGCTCTATCGCAATCGCGACTTCCGCGCGGCGTTCCGCGCCGACCTTGCGCGCCCGGGGATCTTTTGCGCGCGATGGGACCGGCTGGAGATCAAGGCCGTGGGCGATCCCGCGATGCGCACGCTTGAAGGCCGCACGGTCGGTGAGATCGCGCGCGCACGCGGCTGCGACGGGATGGATACCTTCCTCGATATCGGGATCGCGGACGGCCTGCGCACGGAGTTCACTTGTCCGCTGTTCAACGCCGACGAAGCACGGATTCCAGAACTGCTGCGCGACCCGCGCACGATGATCGGGCTCTCCGACGGCGGGGCCCACGTTGACATGCTGATCGACGCTGGCTACCCGACCTACCTGCTCGGGACCTGGGTCCGCGAGCGCCAGGCGCTGACGCTCGAGCGCGCGGTCCAGCGCATCACGTCCGAACCCGCCGACTTCTTCGGCATCCGCGGCCGCGGCCGGCTCAAGCCCGGACTGGCGGCCGACGTCTCGATCTTCGACCCCAATACCGTCGGCTCGGCGCTGCGCGGCACAATGCGCGACGACCTGCCGGGCGGCGGACGGCGGCTGGTGATGGAAGCGCACGGAGTGTACTGCACGATCGTCAACGGGCGGGTGCTCTACCGCGACGGCCGCCCCAGCGAGGCGCGGCCGGGAATGGTGTTGCGCTGCGGCCGCTGTTGAGCCGCGCCGGCCGCAGGCAAAACCCGCTCGTTGCCTAAAGGAGAAGCCGCATCGATGGGCAAGCTGGAGGGCAAGATCGCGTGCATCACCGGCGCCGCGTCGGGGATCGGCGCCGCCACCGCGCGCCTGTTCGCCGCCGAGGGCGCGCGCGTGATTATCGCCGACATCAACGAGGGCAGCGGGCGCCACGTCGCCGGCGAGATCGGCGCCGCCGCCACCTTCCTGCGCACCGACGTGCGCAATCCGCGCGAGGTCGATGCGATGGTGAAATACGCGGTCGAGCATTTCGGCCGCCTCGACATCCTGCACAACAACGCCTTCTACGCGACCTGGGGCGCGGTCGGCGAAACCTCGATCGAGGGCTGGCTGACCACGCTCGCGGTCACGCTTTCGGGCACATTCTACGGGATGCGCTTCGCGATCCCGCGGATGATCGCACAGGGCGGCGGCGTGATCGTCAACACCGCGTCGATCTCGGGACTCTACGGCGACTATCGTCTGGCCGCCTACAACGCAGCCAAAGGCGGCGTGGTCAACCTGACGCGGGCCGCGGCCATCGAGTACGCGCGCAAGAATATCCGGATCAACGCCGTATGCCCGGGCGGAATCGAGACGCCGCCGGTGCTCGGCGCACTCGCCGCCGCGCCCGACCCCGAGCGCGCCCGGCGCATCGCCGAGGAGCATCATCCTATCGGTCGCCTGGGCAAGCCCGAGGAAATCGCCAGGGTGGTGCTGTTCCTCGCGAGCGACGACTCGTCGTTTATGACCGGGAGCATCGTGGTCGCCGACGGCGGCGCCACCGCGTGGACCGGGATGCCCGGCCCCCGCCCGGAATAGGGGCAAGGTTGCGCACGCGAGGACGCTTGCGCGTATAGTTTGCTACACCATGACCGATCTGCTGAGAGACATCCGCGTGGTTGAGCTGAGCGACGGATGCGCGGCCGCTTTCTGCGGAAGGCTGTTCGCGCGATGCGGCGCCGACGTAGTGCTGGTCGAACGCCCGCGCGGCGGCAGCGCGGTGCGCTGGGAACCGCCGTTTCTCGACGACCAACCGGGCACCGAGCGCGGCGGGCTCTTCATGTTCACCGCCGCCGGCAAGCGCAGCATGACGCTCGACACCTCGCATCCCGACGGCGCAACGCTTCTCGGCCGCCTGCTCGAACGCGCCGACGTCCTGATCGACGACCGCGGCGCTGCTGCCGACACCGGGTCCCCGGCGAAGGCCAACCCGCGGCTCGTTCATCTCGTCTTCCGCAACTTCACGCCCGGCGGCCCTTACGAAAAGTGGCTTGCGGGCGAGCTTCAGCTCGCCGCGCTCGGCGGATGGATGGCGCAGCTAGGCGAACCGCGGCGCACACCGCTGGTCAGCAACAGCCGCACGATGACCGCGTTCGTGCCGGGCGTGGTCGGCGCGATCGCGGCGCTGGCGGCAGTGCGCGGCGCGCGCGCAGGCGGGCGCGGCCGGCGGATTGACGTTGCCGCGCAGGAGGCGCTGCTCTTCACCACGCGCTTCAACGAAACCTTCCTCTCCTCGACCGGGATCGAGATCAAACGCGCTGGCGACCGCTTCACGGGATGGGCCGCCTATCGCACGTTCAAAGCCGCCGACGGCGACGTCACCGCGGCCGCCGCCACCGACGCGCAAATCGAAAAGCTGATGGAGCTGGCGGGCGTCGCCGGCGATCCGCGCTTCGCCACGCGCAAGGACCGCGAGTCGCGCATCGACGAGTTCGGCGTCGCCGTCGGAAAGTGGATCGCGGCGCACAGCCGCGAGCACGTCTTCAAGGTCTGCCAGGAGAACCGCGTCCCGATGGGCAAGGTCAGCCGCGTGGACGAAGTGCCCGAGATGGAGCAGGTCAAAGCGCGCGGCTTTTTCGAACAAGTCGAGCATCCGGTCGCGGGGCGCCGGCGAATGCCTGGCGGCCCGGCGAAGTTCGGCGGCGAGTGGCCGCGCGTGCGGCGCCCACCGATACTTGGTGAGCATACGGCGGAAATCCTGCGCGGCGAGCTCGGATGCTCGGGCGAGGACGTGGCGGCGCTCGCCGCGATGGGTGTTATATGAACGCGCTGGCGATGCCGCTTGAGGGAATCCGAGTGATCGACTTCACCGCCTACTGGGCGGGGCCGCTACCGAGCGCGATCATGGCCGACCTCGGCGCGGAAGTTATCAAGGTCGAGTCGATCCAGCGCCCCGATCAGTTCCGGATCGTCGCAGTGGCCGGCGACCCGGCCGAGGTCTACGAGCGTTCGGCGCCGTTCAACGCAACCAACCGCAACAAGCTCGGGCTGACCCTCGACTTGACGCGCGCCGAGGGGGTGCGCCTGTTCCTCGCGCTGGTGCGGCGCAGCGACGCAGTGGTGCAGAATTACTCGCCGCGCGTGATGCCGCAGCTCGGGCTCTCCTACGAACGTCTGCGCGAGGCTAATCCGGCGATCGTGCTGACCTCGGTGTCGGGCTTCGGCCAGGAGGGGCCGTGGCGCGACTACGTCTCGTTCGCCGCCATCGGCGAGGCGCTCTCGGGCATCTCGGGACTGAGCGGCTATGACGGCGAGGGGGCGCTGATCCACGGCGTCGGCGTCTCCGACCCGTTCGCGGGCTATCTCGCGGCCTTCGCGACGCTCGCCGCCGTCCATCACGCGCGCGCGACCGGGCAGGGACAGCACGTTGACGTCTCGCAGCTTGAGGCGAGCATGCAGTACATCGCGGACGCGCTCATCGAGTGCGAGTTCACCGGAGGCGTGCGCGAGCGCGCCGCCAACGACGATCCCGCGATGGCGCCGCACGGAGCATTTCCGGCGCGCGGCGACGACGCCTGGATAACGATAAGCGTCGCGACGGACGAACAATGGCGTGCGCTCGGCGCGGCGATGGGCGCTCCGGCGTGGACGCGCGAGGCGCGCTTCGCGACAGCGCTTGCGCGCCGCCACAATCGCGAGGCGCTCAACGCGCTGCTCGCGCAATGGACCGTGCGCTTCGACCGCCACGAGCTTGCGCGCGACCTCCAGGCGCGCGGCGTGCCGGCGGCGCCGGTGCTCGCCCCGGCTGACCTGATCAAGGATCCGCAGCTTGAGGCGGCGGGCTTCTTCCAGCACGTGGACCATCCGGTCGCCGGACGCCATCCGTACCCGTCCTACCCGGCGCGTTTCGACGGCGAGTATCCGCCGATCAAACGGGTCGGACCGATGCTCGGGCAGGACAACCGCTACGTGCTCTCGCAGATTCTCGGGCTCGGCGACGGCGAGATCGCGCGCTTGGAAGCGGATAAGATCATCGGCACGCGCCCACTGTTCGGCGGTGGATAGCGGCTTGGCTCAGCGGACCAGTTCGTCCGCCGCCTCCTCGATTGCGCGAACAAACTCATCGATGCCGCGTACGCGCGGGGCTACGACGATTCGACTCACCCCGAGCTCGGCGTAGCGCCGCACGAGTTCGCGGTCTGGTCTGTCCCTGGGCGTTACGCTGATCTCGATCCGCTCGAACTCGCGGCCGTGCTCGGCACAGGCGCGCCGGATCCCCTCGATACATTGCGCGGCAGCCTCGAGGCCAAGCCCATAGCCGAACCACCCGTCGCCCAGCCGCGCGGTGCGGCTGAACGCGTGCGTGGTCTTGCCGCCGAAGATAATCGGCGGATGCGGCCGCTGGAGCGGACGCGGCTCGGCGCGCACCCCGTCGAGGCGGAAGAAACGGCCCGCATAGCGCGGGCGTTCCATCGTCCACAGCGCCTTGATCACGCCCAGCGCCTCCTCGGCGCGCAGCCCCTTGCGATCGAAAGGCATCCCGACCGCGTCGAACTCGAAGCGCAGGTTGCCGATTCCGACCCCGAACATCAGGCGCCCGTTCGAAACGACGTCAACCGAGGCGAGCTGCTTGGCAAGTACGACCGGGTTGCGCAGAGGCAGGATGATGATGCCGGTGGCGAGGCGCAGGGCGCGCGTATGGGCGGCGGCGTACGCCATCGCCGCGCACAGATCGACGAACTGCGTGCGCGGCGGCATCGGCGACGGCGGCGCCTGCGGGTCGGCGAGCACGATGTGCTCGCCGCCCCACAAGCTGTCGAAGCCGGCCGCCTCCGCCGCATGCGCGGCACGCGCGATCGCCTCGGGCGTCGTGCACGGATGCATGTTGACTCCGAACAGGCCGAACTTCATGGGACACCTGGAAAAAGTATGCATTTCAAAAGCGGCACCATCTCACACAGCCTTCTCTTTAAAAAACACGCTTGAGCTAGCCGCGCCGTGTGGGATGATTTCCCAAAGTTTAGTCGTCCCAAGGGAGAATCACACTGATGAGGACAAGGGCAATCGCCTGGGGGACCGTCGCGGCCGCTGCTCTGACCGCGTCGCTGGGGTTGGCGGTGTCACGGCCGGGGCATGCGCAGCCGCAGCTTACGCGGCTGGAGCGGATGAACGCGGTCGGCGCCCGCGTCAAGCGCGCGATGGGGCCGCGCGTGCGCTACCTGTCGGCCGCATGGCAGACCGCAATCGGCGTCTCCAACCGCTTCGATCAGCTCACGGCGCTGGGGCTCAAGCCGAGCCTGGCCGAGATAGCCGCTCCAGCAGTCTCGGCGCCGGCCGGCCACTTCGGCCCGGTCTCGTCGCCGCCCGATCTCGGAGTTACGCGCTTTTCGACTTTCAGCACGAGTGAGACTTCAACCGCATGGTGCGGCAGCAACGCAGTAGTCGCGTTCAACGACAGCGGAAGCCTGCTCGAAACCACACTCTCCGAAGGCGCGAGCCTCGTTGGATATTCGCGTTCGACGGACGCGGGAACCTCATTCAACGATTTAGGCACTCCGCCGCCGCTTAGCGATACCCTGAGCATGGTCATCGGCGATCCGGTGGTCAAATGCACCAGCAGGCGTGACTTCCTGCTCTCGTCGATCTTCCAGGATTGCGCCGACGCGTTCTGCCTGACCGCCACCAACGGCGTCACCGTATGGGCCTCCAGCGATGGTGGGGCTTCTTTCGGGACTCCGGTTGAGGCCGTCAGCCAGGATATGACTCAACATATCGTGGACAAGGACTGGATGACAGTCGATCCGAAAAATCCCAACAACATCTTCGTTACTTATACGGATTTCGACGTCACCGAGTCGAACCAGGGATGCAGCAATCCGTTCGACGTCCTGGTTTCAATCAAACTGCTCGCTTCCACCACCGGCCTTTCCGGTTTTGCAACCGCGACACCCGTCGAAGTGGCGGTCGGCCAGTGCAATGAGACGCTGCAAGGTTCGCAGGTGGTGGTGGCGCCCGATGGAACGATTTACGTCGCCTGGGAGAAAATCGCGGTTGACGGCGTCACGCGCGAAATCGATGTCGCCAAATCGAGCGACGGGGGCATTTCGTTCGGCGCGCCGGTCAAGGTTGCCGGTGTCGGATGCGCGGGCGACTGTTCCCAGCTCCAGGGGATGATTCGGACCAATGAATTTCCGAGCCTTGCCGTGAACACCAAGGGCAAACTGTTCATGGTCTGGAATGACGGCGACTTTCAGGTGCCCGACGCCCTGGCACCATTGACCAGCGGTGGCTTATCGAGCAGCTACGGCTTCACCGACATCAAGTTCTCCAGGTCGAACGACGGCGGCGGGACCTGGTCCAGCCCGGTTCGGGTAAACACCAACCCGGCATCTTCCTTCAGGGACCACTTCGAACCGACGGTCGCGGTCGGCAGCGGCAGGATCGCGGTCTGTTTCTACGACCGGCGCAACGATCCGCTCAACTTCCTGATCGACCGCTACTGCGCCAATTCGACCGACGGCGGTGCAACCTGGACCAATACCCGAATAACCGCGCGCAACTTCTCCTCCGTGGTTGCCCAGGACGTGCTGCTCGTCACCAATTACATGGGCGACTACGACGCGATGGCGCCGGATACGCTGGCGATCAACGCCGGCTTCATCGACAGCTTCGCCGCCAACTCGTCCGGCTATCCGCGGGTGAGGGCAAATACCTTTTGAGTGAGGCGCCGACGCGCCGCGCGCTCAACTCCGGTCGAGCAGCAAATCGAGCCTGAGCGCACGGCCGCCGCCGCGCAGCGCGTCAACCGTCGCCTTCGCGCCCATCACCGCGACCGGGTTCTTCCCACCCGGCCGTCCTTTTCGAGCCTGAAATTCGCCATGACGTTTCTCCCGCGCGGGCGCCGCCTCGGACTGCACACCGCCGCGGAGCGACGCGCCGATGGGAGCGTGGATCAAAGCGGCCAAACTTGACAACCCGAACGCGCTTGTCTTACTGCTGACTGGCAGCGGCGCGCGGCAGCGCCCATCGGCTCCGGGTCATCGCATGGGCACGAGCCATCCGACGCACGTTCTCGACGGCTACAAAATCCTCGATTTCACCCAGTTTATCGCCGGCCCCACGGTCACGCGGATGATGGCGCAGATGGGCGCCGAGGTGATCAAGGTCGAGATCGCTCCCGGCGGCGATCGCACGCGCGAGCTGCCCCTGGTCCGCGACGGCCGCAGCGGCTACTTCGTCCAGCAGAACCTCGGCAAGCTGAGCCTCTGCGTCGACCTCAAAAACTCCGCCGGGCTCGCGATCGTAAAGGAGCTGGTGCCCAAGGTGGACGTGGTGGTGGAGAATTTCGCGCCGGGAGTCATCGCGCGGATGGGTCTCGGCTATGAGGTCGTCCGCGCGCTCAATCCGCGCGCGGTGATGTGCTCGGTGTCAACCTTCGGTCAGCAGGGCCCGCTCGCCCATCTGCCTGGCTACGACTTCATCGCCCAGGCCTATTCCGGCATCACCCACATGATCGGCGAAGAGGACGGCCCGCCCTACTTCCCGACCGCGGCGCTCGGCGACGTCAGCACCGGCGTGCACGGCGCGCTGGCGGTGGTCGCCGCGCTGCTCCATCGCGAACGCACCGGCGAGGGCCAGCATCTCGACGTCGCGCTGCTCGACGCCTACTTCCACTGCCATCACACGGCGATCCAGATGTACAGCTTGAGCGGCGGCAGGATTAAGCCGCGCCGCACCGGCCATCACATCTCCTACGGCGCGCCGTGCGGGATGTTCAAAGGTCATCGCCGCTACCTGATAATCGTCGCCGGCGTGGACCATCAATGGAACCAGCTGTGCGACGCGATGGGCCGGCCGGAGCTCAAGAGCGACGAGCGCTTCGCGAACAATCAACGGCGGACCGAGAACCTCTCCGAGCTGGTGCGCATCATCGAGGGGTGGATCGCCGAGATGCCGGACGACGAAGCGGCGATCGCGCGGCTTGCCGAATACCGCGTGCCGGTCGCGCCGGTGCTCTCGCCCGACGAAGCGATGGCGCTGCCGCATCTGCGCGAGCGCGGAACGCTGACGACGGTCAACGATCCGATCCTGGGCGAGTTCGAGTTGCCCGGCTTTCCGCTGCACTTCTCGAATTTCCCCGAGCCGGCCGGCGGCGGCGCGCCGCTTTTGGGCGAGCACAACGAGGACGTCCTCGGCCGCTACCTCGGCTACCCGCGCGAGCGCGTGCGCGAACTCGAACGCGCTGCAATCCTGCATCGCGCGTCGCGCTGATCGCGCTCTTCCGACGCAACGCGCCCTGGAGCGTTGCCTGTTCAGCCAGAAGGGGTAAATCGCTTGGCGTACATCTTCGCTTCGCTCACAATGACAGCGAAAGCCAATTCCATCCTGAGCGAAGTGAGCCTGGGGACGGAATTGAGATCGAGGGAAGCGACCTTCCTGGCCGAGCAGCTCCTTCCTACCCCGTGCGCTACGCGCTCATCATCTCGCGATAGTGGCGCCAGATGCCGCGCTGGGTGGTTTCGTCGGTCTCATGGCCGGCGCGCGTGCCGCCGTCCTCGCGATGCTCGCGATGGAGCCCGCGGCGCAGCACCAACCATTCGTTGACCCGCGCCTGGAAGCCGACCTGGTTGCGCTCGTAGGCTTCGAAATCGTCTGGCGCAACGCGCCCGGCAGGTCCGTGAATCAGGTAGGTCTCGGCGAGCCGCCGCTGGTTCATCTCCTGCGGCGCGCCCTTGAGCATTGTCGGATAGTAATAGATGTTCGTCTCGTTGACGCTCACCGGCTGGATCACGCGAAACTGATTAAGGATGAAAATGATATTCGGGAATATGCAGAAGTGCGGGGGCCCGTTGGCGATTACCTCTTGCGCGCGTTCTGCGCCGTAGCGTCGCTCCATCCCTTCAAGGTATTCGCGCCATGCCTCGGGGCTCCATCCGTGCGGCACCGTGCGTCCGCCGTGCTTGCGGTTGATCGTAGTGAGATCCAGTTGGGCGCTGCCGCCGCCGAGGTCGCGCGCGAGCGCGTCGGTGCGCTCGCCGAAGACCGCATCCATGTCAACCTTGCGCCCCTTGGTGATCAGCGTCATCGCGGCGTGATGCAGGATATTCGGATGGTAGCCGTCGACCGAATTCTCCAGCGCCATCTTCCAGTTGCCCTTGTACGAATGCTTGAGCACGCCCGAGCGAAGCACGACCTCGCCCTCGGGCGAAAGGTCGCAGAACTGGTCGATAAGGCGGGCGGCGTTGCCCAGCTTCTCTTCCAGGCTCGGCCCGGCCGCGCTCATGCTGCCGAAGATGAGCCCGCGATAGGTCGCCATCCGGGGCACGCATGCGAGCGCGTACTCCTCGCGGCGGAACGAGCCGTCGTAGCCGGCGGCGTATGGCACCCCGACCAGCGCGCCGCGATTGTTGAAGGTCCATCCGTGATAGGCGCAACGGAAGGCGTGCGCGTTGCCGCGCTCGCCCTGACATACGGTGTTGCCGCGATGGGTGCAGCGGTTGAGCAGCAGGTGTATTCGGTGGTCTTCGTCGCGCGAGACGATTACGGGCTGGAGTCCGATCTGCCGTGTTACATAGTCGCCGGGCTCCGGAATCTCACTTTCGTGCGCAACGTATATCCAGTCCCGATACCAGATCTTCGCGAGCTCTTCCTCGAAGATCGCACAATCGTAGTACAGGCGTCCGCTCACGCGGTCGTCCTGGACGAGTTCGCTGTAGTCGGTCCGCGTCGAAAGCATCGTCGCCATACTCTCCGCTTGACCTCCTGAAATTCTCCGATCTTCGCCGCCGCTCGTTATCTTATGACCTCATATACGGCGACTCCGATCAATCCGCAATCCCGTGCTATCCCTCGCCTTTTCCCCGCGCTCGCCCAGCATCTGAACGATCATCCGCCGGGTGAGCGCCGCCGCCGGCAGCTCCATCTCCAACTCGCCGCCCAGTTCGAGCGCGAGGCTCAGTTCTTCGACCGGCTCGGGCCGCAGGTCGTAGACCATCAGATCCAAGCCGCCCTTCGCGACATTTATTGCGAGCGGTTTGCCCTGCTCGCCGAGTCCGATGAAGCCAACCTTCGTCATCGCCGTACCGGCCGCGCGCTCAGCCGCGACGTTCCATCCGTGACGGGTCGAGGAATGGCGCGAGCTCCTCGTGGCGCGCCCATGCAAGCGCCGCCAGTTCGAGCGGATCGAGAAATACGCAGCGCCCGCTGCGGGCGTCGCGGATCATCAGGCGCGGGCCGTTGCCGCGATCGTCGCGCGCCACGTCGACGGCGGCGAACTCGCTGGCGAGCCGAAGTACCGCGCCGGCCGCATGATTGGTGTTGTCCGTCATCATCAAATCAGAAACATCAGGTTTGGCAGCGGTTCATTGTTGTTGATCAGGACGACCTTCTTCGAGCGGATCCTGAAGCCGTCGCCTGCCGGCTCCAGCTTGTGCAGCGAGGTCCCCGCCCACAGGTACTGGTTGTGCCGATGCAGCTCGGCGAGGATGAAATTGGAGCTGACCGTGACCTCGCTCAGCGTCTCGTTTTCGATCTCGACATTCGAGATGAGTCGGCGCAGGCGCGGCGCCTGCTCGCGCAGCCACAAGGTCTCGCGCAGCCGGATGATCCGGTTACGCAGCGGCGTGCGCGTATCGTAGATGATCGACACGTTGACCCTGGGATCGATGTCGTCGTCGTTGCACGGCACCCAGTAGGTAATCGGCCCCTCCTCGGCCCACAAGCCCAGCCAGTCTTCGTACCGATGGCTGTCCATCAGGCGTGCCTCGCGGTAAAGGAAGCGCTCGATCGCGTGCAGCTCAACGCCCATCGCGTCGGTCCCCCGTCGCCTCACGCCGCGCCGGCGGCAGCGTTTCGATTGACCCGGTCCACGATGCGGACGTTATCGCCAGTTGTGCGCTGTGGGCAAGGCTGCGGGCGGCCGCGCCGCTTGACCTTTGCGCGCGGCGTGCAATCTTCATGGCGGCGCGATCCAGGTCGCGCCCGGAGGATTATTCGCGATGGGCGACGGGGCGAAGATGAGAGCGCGGCTGCGCGAGCTGCTGGGCGGCGGCGCGATGGCGGTCGGACCGCTGCTGTACGATGGCTTGCAGGCAAAGATCGCCGAGGCGGCGGGCTTCCCGCTGGTTTACATGTCGGGGGCAGGAACCGCCGCCGCGCGCGGCTATCCCGACGTCGGGCTGATCACGATGAGCGAGATGGTCGCCAACCTGCGCTACATCGCGGCGGCGGTGGACGTTCCGGTGGTTTCCGACGCCGACACCGGCTATGGCAACCCGCTCAACGTCTGGCGCACCGTGCGCGAGTACGAGGACGCGGGCGCCGCGGCGCTCCACATCGAGGACCAGGTCTTCCCCAAACGTTGCGGCTTCCTCGCCGGCAAGCAGGTGATCCCGCAAGCCGAGATGATCGCCAAGGTGCGGGCGGCATGCGACGCGCGGCGCGATCCCAATCTGGTAATCATCGCGCGCTGCGACGCGCTGGCGGTCGCCGGATGGGACGAGACGGAGCGGCGATGCCGCGCCTATCGCGCCGCCGGCGCCGACCTGCTCTTTGTTGACGGGATCAAGACGCGTGACGACCTCGACGCCTACGCCCGGCGGCTTGGCGACCTTCCGCTGCTGTACAACGGCCAGTTGCTGCCAGTGCCCGAACTGGCGCGCTATCCCTTCCGGCTCAATGTCAACGCGACGATCCTCGAAGTGATGTTCCGCACGCTGCAATCGTCGATGACGGAGCTGAAGGCATCGGGCATGGTCGGTGCGGTGCGCAACCGCACCTACGACTTCGTCAACGACTTCTTCGCCGTGCTCGGCCTGGGCAAGATCCGCGAGCTGGAGCAGCGCTACGTGAGCTGAGGCGGCGAACCCCGCGCTCGGGAGCGTGATCCGGCGGCGGCGCAAAGCCGAGGGCTGCGCGCCGCCGCCGGGTTAATTCAGCCCCATGTTATACAGCCGGTTGGCGTTCTCGAAAACGATCGCGTGAGTGATCTGCTCGGGCACGCCGGCGAAGTTCTCGCGGATCACCTGCTGCGAGTTGGGGAAAGTCGAGTCGGCGTGGGGGAAGTCGGAGGCCCACATGTAATTGTTGGCGCCGAAGAACTCCCAGGTCCGCGGCCCCAGCGGATCGTCCTGGAAGGTCGCCCACACGTTGCGCCGCACGTAGTCGCTGGGCTTAAGCGGCAGCTGCGCCGCGTTGGCGACCTTGGAGAAGACGTGGTCGAGGCGATGCACCCAGTTGGGAATCCATCCCACGTCGTTCTCCGCCGACACGATCTTCAGCTTCGGAAACCGCTCGAACACGCCGCCATAGACAAGGCGCGTGATGCACTGCTCGACGACGTGGATCACGTGGATCTGCAAGTCCGCCATCGTCGGCATCGCCGACGTAAGCGGCATCCCCGACACCAGCGGCTTGTGCAGCGAAATCGGCAGCCCGGCTTCCGAGCACGCTCGCCATAGCGGATCGAACCCCGGCGCGCTGTACGGCTTGTCATTGCTGTCCGAAGCGAGGATCAGGATCCCCTTGAGCCCCATCTTCGCGCAGCGCTCGATCTCGGAGACGTCGGGCAGCGCCTTGAGCGAGTAGAGTCCGATGCCGATCAGCCGGTGCGGATCGTGCCGGCAGAACTCGGCCAGCCAGTCGTTGTATGCGCGCAGGCAGGCTTGTTGAAGCTCGACGTCGGGCATGTTGAAGACCGCAATCCCGAGCGTCGAGTACAGGACTTCGGCCTTCACGCCGTCGAGGTCCTGGTCCTTCAGCCGCTCCACCGGATCCCATCCGCTTGGCCGCGCGGCCTCGTAGCCGTGCTTCATGTGCTCGCGCAGCGCCTCGCCGCCCTTGCCAGCGGCGAACGCCGCGGCGACGGCGAGCGGATGGATTCCCGGGCCGACGAACAGGTAGGCCGGGCCGGTGGACCTGGGATTCCTGATCACGCGCGGCGCGTCGTCGCGATACTTTTTATCCAGCCGCTCGACCCACAGGTCGGCGGGTTCAGTCATGTGCGAGTCGGCAGATACGACCTTCATCGCTTCCATTGCTGGCAACTTCCTCCTCAGCCTTGCGGTTCGAGCTCAGCGCAGCGCAATACCCGTCCCGGCAAGGCGCCGCTATGTTGTCCCGCTTCGAACAGAATCTGGCCGTTCACAATCGTGCAATGGATTCCCTCCGCCTGGGTGACGAGACGGCGGCCGCCGCCGGGCAGGTCGCGACGAATCTCAGGCCGGATGGCGGACGCGACGGTGTCGGGATCGAAGATCACGACGTCGGCCGCCATCCCCGGCGCGAGCCGGCCGCGGCCGGCGATTCCGAAGAAGTCAGCCGGTTCCGAGGTGATGCGCTTGATCGCGTGCTCGACCGTTAGCGCCCGCTTCTCGCGCACGAAGGTCCCGAGCAGGTAGGTGGGATAGCCAGCGTTGCACAGCATATCCACGTGCGCGCCGCCGTCTGAGATCCCGATCATTGTGCGCGGGTCGGCGAACTTCGCCGCCACCCGCTCCTCGTCCATATCGAGCAGCGGCATCATGTAAACGATGTCGAGATTGTCCTCGATCGCGAGGTCGAAGAAGACCTCCAGCGCCGCGTGCGCACGCCCGCGCTCGCGCGCGGCCTCGGCCACCGTCTTCCATATCAGTGATTGCAGCGCCGGGCTCACCGCTTCCTTGATTTGCGCGCGCTCCCAGATGTTGGCGAACACGGTGCGCCGTTGCAGTTCGGCGGCGAACGCGCGCCGGAAGGCGGGGTCGGCGTACATCTTCTTCTGCGCCTCGACCGGCTGGCCGAAAATCGGCTTGACCGACGGCATGCTGCCGAACAGGAAAGGGTTGCGCAGATGGAACTCGACGATGAGCGGGCGCACCGCGACCTGCGGACGGGCGCCGCGCCTAAGCAGCGGCTCCAGCTTGCGCAGCGTCTCCATGCAGGCGGTGGGATCGTCGCTGCGGTCGCGCAGATTGAGCCATGTCACCGGGCGGCCGCTCGCGTCGAGCAGCAGATCGAGCAGCGCGGCCTCACGCTCGGAAACTGTGCTCGGCTGGCGAGTGAGCGCGATCTCGATCGCGCCGCGGCCGGCCTCTTTGAGCACTCCGGCATACGCGCGCAACTCGTCGTCGCCGGCAAGCCGGCAGGCCAGCGGCTGGCTCTGGTAGCCCAGATGCTGCGGCATCACGGTCAGCGAGAAGCCAAAGGCGCCGGCCGCCATCGCCTCGCGCAGCAACTCGCGAATCGCGCGCGTTTCCTCCTCGCTGGCCGCGCGGCTCATCGCCTCGTCGCCCATCACGAAATGGCGAAACGGGCTCAGCGCGGCGAGGAATCCCAGATTGATTCCGCATCCGCGCCGCCGCGCCGCCTCCATATAGTCGGGAAAACTCGCCCAATCCCAGGTGAGACCGCGGCTCAGAACCTCGTACGGGATTGCCTCGACGTGGACCAGGTTCCAGGTTGCGACCTCGTGCTCGTCGGGCTTGCACGGAGCGAGCCCCACGCCGCAGTTGCCCATGATCACCGTGGTCACGCCGTGCCATGACGAGCACGTGACCAGCGGGTCCCAGCATATCTGCGCGTCGTAATGGGTATGCGGATCGATAAAGCCGGGCGCGACGACCAGCCCGTCGGCGTCGATCGTACGCCGCGCGGCGCCCTCGAGCCTGCCGATAGCCGTGATGCGGCCGCGGGAAACCGCGAGGTCGGCGGTGAAACGCGGCGCGCCGGTGCCGTCAACGATGGCGCCGCCTTTGATGAGCAGGTCGTGGGGCATCGCTACCTCCGCGCGCGCTCCGTCTGGATTGTTGGGTAGGCCCGCCGTACGTCAAAAGTCAAGCGCGGGTGGCGCAGCAGAGGCCGAAGCGGGCGCCGCTTGATGTGAATCGGCGGGGGAGCCGAGGCTTGAATCGGGCCGTCACAATGCTCAAATTCTCTCAGGCGCGCCGGGTGTGAGCGCGTCCCGCGCATAACGCGTACGATCAGACGCAGTCGGACGGAGCGGAGTTGTGAACGCGACGCTGTTCTTGCTGGAGAAGGTTGCGCACGCGACGGTGGGTATCCATTCGGCCGTGCCCTCTTCGCATCCGTCGGCCGGTATCGGGCTGGGTACCGACCGCCGCGGCACCGGCACCCTAGTCAGCTCCGACGGCCTCATCATCACGGTCAACTACATGCTGATGGGGGCGCAGCAGGTGTCGGTCACGCTGACCAGCGGCCAGGAGCTGCCGGCGGCGATCGTGGCGCAGGACTTCACGACCAACCTGGCGCTGCTCAAGATCGACGGCCACGACCTGCCCTTCCTCCAGGCGGTTTCGTCGCTCGAGTGTTCGCTCGGCCAGCAGATCTTCATGGTATCGAGCCTGGGCGGAGAGCGGCGATGCGCCGACGTGGGGCACATCACCTATCTCGGGCCGTTCGACGCCGCGTGGGAGTTCGTGCTCGAGCGCTGCATCTGCGTCACCGCCTCGGCGCTCAACATCGGGCTCAACGGCGGCCCGATCTGCAACTCGCGCGGACAGATAGTTGGGGTCTCGTACCTCAACTTCGCCGATCTCAACCGCGCGGTCCTGGCGATCCCGGGCGAGTGCTTTATCAGCAGCCGCGACGAGCTGTTACGCCACGGCAAACGGGTCAGCGTGCCGTCGCGGTTATGGCTGGGGGTGCTCTCCTACACGCTGCGCGAGCACGTCGTGATCGCCGACGTGGTGCCGGGCAGCCCGGGCGCCAAGGCCGGGCTGCGGCAGGGCGACGTGGTGCTGGCCGCCGACGAGCGCGAGATCCGCGACCGCCGCACCCTCTACGAAGCCGTCAACCGCCATCGTCCGGGCGAAACCGTTACGCTCAAGATCCTGCGCAACAACCAGGTCCGCTCGATCCCGGTTACCGCGATCCGGGTTGAGGACTACCTGGGCTAGCCTGATTCGCCTCACACGTCCTTGAAATCGCGTCTGCTGCGGCGCTCCTCGATCGCAGCCTGGGCCGCGGCGAGGCGCGCGACCGGAATGCGGTACGGTGAGCATGAGACGTAATCCAGGCCCAATCGGTGGCAGAGCTTGACGCTTGCCGGATCGCCGCCGTGCTCGCCGCAGATTCCGAGCTTGAGCTTGCGGTTCGCCCTGCGTCCGCGCTCGATCGCGATCTTCATCAGGCCGCCGACCCCGTCGGGGTCGAGCTGGGCGAAGGGATCGACGGGGTAGATGTGGCGTTCGAGGTAGTCGCCGAGAAACTTGGCCGAATCGTCACGCGACAGCCCGTAGGTCATCTGCGTCAGATCGTTGGTGCCGAAGGAGAAGAAATCGGCGACCGCGGCGATCTGGTCGGCCTGGATGCAGGCGCGGGGTACCTCGATCATGGTGCCGATTGAAAAGGTCAGGCGCGTTCCGTTGGTGCTTGCCAGATGCTGCGCCACCTCGCGGATTTCGGAGGCCAGAACCTCGAACTCGCGGCGTTCGCCGATGAGCGGCAGCATGATCTCGGGAATCGCACGCACGCCCTTCGCGCGCAGCTCGGCGGCGGCTTCCAGGATTGCCTGCGCCTGCGCCTTGTAGATCTCGGGGTAGCTGATGCCGAGGCGGGAGCCGCGATGGCCGAGCATCGGATTGAACTCGAACAGGCTGTCGCGCACCTGGCGCAGCTGCTCGGCGCTGACGCCCATCTTGGACGCCAACTCGCGCAGCTCGGAGTCCTGGTGCGGCAGGAACTCATGCAGCGGCGGGTCGAGCAGGCGGATCGTCACCGGCAGGCCCTTCATCTCGCGCAGGATGGCGACGAAGTCGGCGCGCTGCATCGGCACAATCTTGGCCAGCGCGCGTGCGCGCTGCTCGGCGTTGCTCGCCAGGATCATCTCGCGCATGGCATCGATCCGGTCGGGCGCGAAGAACATGTGTTCGGTACGGCAGAGCCCGATCCCCTCGGCGCCGAACTCGCGCGCCACCTGCGCGTCGTGTGGGGTGTCGGCATTGGCGCGCACGCCGAGGCGGCGCTCGGCGTCGGCCCACGCGAGAAACTTCTTGAAGAACGGCGACATCACCGGCTCGACCGTCGGCACGCGCCCCTCGATAACCTCGCCGGTGGTGCCGTCGAGCGTCAGGTACTCGCCGCGGTGGATCACCGTGCCGTTGGCGCTGAGCGTGCCGCCGGCGTAGTCGATTTCGATCTCCGAGCATCCGGCCACGCAGCACTTGCCCATCCCGCGCGCAACGACCGCCGCATGGCTGGTCATCCCGCCCCGCGCGGTCAGGATCCCCTCCGCCACCTGCATCCCGTGGATGTCCTCCGGCGAAGTCTCCTGGCGCACCAGGATCACCTTGCGTCCGGCGGCGGTCACGGCGAGCGCCTCGTCGGCCGAGAACACGGCCTCCCCCGCCACCGCGCCCGGCGACGCCGGCAGTCCGCGCGCGAGCACGCGCTTGGGCGCGTTGGGGTCGAGCCGCGGATGGAGCAGCTGCTCGAGCTGGACCGGCTCAACGCGGAGGAGCGCGGTGGCGCGGTCGATCAGCCGCTCGCCGGCCATCTCGACCGCCACCCGCACCGCGGCCTCGGCCGTGCGTTTGCCGGTGCGGGTCTGGAGCATGTAGAGCTTGCCGCGCTCGACGGTGAACTCGAGGTCCTGCATGTCGCGGAAGTGGCGCTCCAGGCGCTGGGCGACCCGCAGCAGCTCGCGATAGACGGCCGGGAAGCTCTCCTCGAGCGTGGCGTGCTTCGCGCGGCGCTCCGCCTCGCTGACGCCATTGCGGGCGGCCCACACGCGTCCGGCGGCGAGGCTTATCTGGCGCGGAGTGCGGATGCCTGCGACGACGTCCTCGCCCTGAGCGTTGGGCAGGAACTCGCCGTAGATGCCCTTCTCGCCGGTGGCCGGATTACGGGTAAAGGCGACGCCGGTCGCGCAATCGGGGCCGAGGTTGCCGAAGACCATCGACTGCACGTTGACCGCAGTGCCCCAGTCGCCCGGGATGTTGTTGATCCGGCGGTACACGATCGCGCGCTCGTTGTTCCACGACTCGAACACCGCGCCGATCGCGGCCCATAGCTGTTCCCACGGATCCTGCGGCAGGTCGCGGCCCGTGCGCGCGCGAATCAGGTCGCGGAACTCGCCGACCAGCTCCTTCAAATCGTCGGCGGTGAGATCGACGTCCTGGACCACGCCGCGCAGCGCCTTCTTGCGGTCGATCAGCTCCTCGAACGGATCGCGCGCGTTCTTGTCCTCGGGCTTGAGCCCGAGTACCACGTCGCCGTACATCTGGCAGAACCGGCGGTAGGAATCCCACGCGAAGCGCGCATTCTTGCTCGCCGCCTCCAGCCCCTTGACGCTCTCGTCTGTCAGCCCGAGGTTGAGGACGGTGTCCATCATCCCCGGCATCGAGACCCGCGCGCCCGAGCGGACCGAGACCAGCAGCGGATTGTGCGGATCGCCGAAGCGCTTGCCGAGCGCCCTTTCGATCCGCGCGACGCTCCTCGCCACGCCCTCCTTGAGACCGGACGGATACTTGCGGCCGTGCGCGTAGAAATAGGTGCATACGCGGGTCGAGATGGTGAAGCCAGGCGGCACCGGCAGCTTGAGCGACGCCATCTCGTGCAGGCCGGCACCCTTGCCGCCCAGCAGCTCGCGCATCCCGGCGCGTCCCTCGGCCACGCCCGCGCCGAAAAAGTAGATTTCAGGATGAACTCGCGCCATCTCGGAACCGATGCTCCCCTACCCGCCCATGGCGGGGCCTGAAAATCACATTTTACGCCGCGCCAGCCGTGGGGCTTAGCGGTGCCAGCCGATGCGTGCGGTCAGCTCGGCCGCGAGCGCGCCGATCTTGAAGCGCACCTGCCCGGTCGAATCGCGATCGCGCAGCGTTACCGTGTCGTCTTCCATCGTCTGATGATCGATCGTCACGCCGTAGGGCGTGCCAACCTCGTCCTGGCGCCGGTAGCGCCGGCCAATCGAGCCGGCCTGATCGTACGTCGCCGGGAAATGGCGCTGGAGCATCCGCAATACCTCCTGCGCCTTCTCCGGCTGCCCGCCTTTGCGCAGCAGCGGCAGCACCGCGACCTTGATCGGCGCGAGCCGCGGGTCCAGCCGCAACACGATCCGCTCCTCGCCCTCGACGACATCCTCGTCATAGGCATCGAGCAGAAAGGCGAGCATCGCGCGGTCGACACCGGCGGCGGGCTCGATTACCCACGGCCGGTAGCGTGCCCTGGCCTCCTCGTCGAAATAGGTCAGGTCCCTGCCGCTGTACTGCGCGTGCTGGTCGAGATCGAAGCTGCCGCGCTTGGCAATGCCCTCCAGCTCGCCCCAGCCGAACGGGTAGAGATACTCGACGTCGGTGGTTCCGCGCGAGTAGTGCGAGAGTTCTTCGGTCGAATGGGGCCGCAGGCGCAGATGCTCGCGGCGCACACCGTACTCCGTGTACCAGTTGAAGCGCTGCTCGACCCAGTAGTCGAACCATCGCTTCTCCTCTTGCGGATCGGGCTTGAAGAAGAACTCCATCTCCATCTGCTCGAACTCGCGGGTGCGGAAGATGAAGTTGCCAGGAGTGATTTCGTTGCGGAACGATTTGCCTATCTGGGCGACGCCGAAGGGTAGCTTGACCCGCTGGGTATCGACGATATTGGCGAAGTTGAGAAAGATGCCCTGCGCGGTCTCCGGCCGCAGGTACACCGTGCTCGCGCTGTCCTCGACCGGACCGATGAAGGTCTTGAACATGAGGTTGAACTGCCGCGCCTCGGTCAGTTCGCCGCCGCATTCGGGACAGCGACTGCCGCCCACGTGATCGGCGCGAAAGCGCTGCTTGCAGCTTTTGCAGTCGACCAGCGGGTCGGTAAAGCTTTGCAGATGGCCCGACGCTTCCCAGGTGCGCGGATGCTGGAGGATGGCGCTGTCGAGGCCGACAATGTCGCTGCGCCCGATCACCATCGCGCGCCACCACGCCTCCTTGACGTTGCGCTTGAGCTCGACGCCGAGCGGGCCGTAGTCCCAGGTCGAGCCGAGCCCGCCGTAGATGTCGCTGGCGGGGAAGACGATGCCGCGCCGTTTGCAGAGATTAACCAGCTTCTCCATCGTGACCGCGCGCTCCGCGCTTGCGGCCGGCGCCTGCTGTGGATTCTGTCCGGACAAACGAAAATACCTCCCGCGAAGCGCCGCGGCCCAAAACGTCGGCGGCCGCCTCGCAACAGCTATGCGCTCTTCCCGCCGAGCCGGATGATTTTGGCCGAGAGCGCGCCGCCCGGGCCGATCTCGAGCACGCCGACGGTGCCCGGGACGTCGACCAGATTGTGCGGCAACGTCGCGCTGCCCGGGTTGACCACCAGGGTCGCACCGAAGCGCACGACACCTTCAATATGGCTGTGACCCATCACCAGGACGTCCACCGGGCCGCCGAAATACTCGCGCATCGCCCGCTCGAAAACCGACTGCGAGGTCTCGTCCGGCGTCGGCAAGGCATGCGCAAGCCCCACCCGCACGCCCTCGACTTCGAGCACGTGCGCGAGGCGCACGCGCTCGTCGGGCTCCAGCCGGAAGCGATGGCCGCCCTGGCCCTCGTCGCCGTTGCCAAGTGCCGCAAGGACCGGCGCGATGCGGGCCAGTTCATCGAGGACGCGGCTGACGTAAACGTCGCCCGCATGCATCACGAGGTCGACGCCGCTGAATGCTTCAAACACCGCGGCGGGCAGATGTTCGCATGCCTCGGGAATATGGGTGTCGGAGATTAGCCCGATTCGCATCGTCGCTGGCGCCGGCGCTCGCCACCCTCGGCGGCGTATCGCCGTAAAATCCGTTCAGCGTGAGCCTAGAAACGTACCACGCCCTGTCGGGATCGGCAAATTTGCCCCAATTGTAAGCACAAGTTCGGGGCCGGCGATCGGCCTGTATCGCAAACCCTGACGATCAGATTGAAAGTGGGATATATTGCGCCCATAGGCTTCGGCTGCGGCGGATCGATGCGAGGCGAAGAGGAATTCGGAGCGCTATGAAAAATCGGACGGCAGAAACGAACGGCGGCGCGCGGCTAAAGATGCTGGGACTTGCGCTCACGGCGGCGCTGATACTTGCCGGATGCGGCCATAAGCTGGTCGCCAACGCCGGCGAGCACACGGTCAAGGTCTATCCTGACCAGGCGACCTTCGACAAGCTGGCCAAGCTCAAGGCGGAGGGCGGCGCGATGGGGATGTTGGGCGGGATCGGTCAGAACATCGCGGCCAAGGAAGTCGATGACCGCACGCCCGTACGGATCGTATCGAGTAACGACGAGGGCTCTGAAATCGAGGTCATCGACGGTCCGTTCAAGGGGCTGAAGGGGTTTGTACCGCGCCAGAACGTTAACTGAGGCGGTCGCGGGACGCGGCGCGCGATAAGCGCCTACCCGACGGGTGTCGCAAAGTTCTACAGCGCCGCCGCGCCGCGCTCTCCGGTGCGGATCCGCACCACCTCTTCCATCGGCATAACGAAGATCTTGCCGTCGCCGATCCGGCCGGTGCGCGCCGCGCGCTCGATCGTCTCGACCACCTGCGCCGTCAATTCGTCTGACACAATTATTTCCAACTTCACTTTGGGCAGAAAATCGACCACATATTCCGCCCCGCGGTAGAGCTCCGTATGGCCCTTCTGGCGACCGAAGCCCTTCACTTCGCTGACCGTCAGCCCCTGCACCCCGATGCTCGACAGAGCTTCCTTGACCTCGTCGAGTTTGAACGGCTTGATGATCGCCTCGACCTTCTTCATATGGCTCCTCCCGGCGCGCGCGCCGGACGGAATTTTCCCCGTTGGTTTAAGCTTATCTGTTCCAGATAAGCGTCGCCATGCGCAAGCCCCTGGGTTTGGCCGGACCCCCGGCGGTCTCGATCGCCTGACTGTCGGCTAGCATGCCGCGTGCCCGATGGCTCCCGTAACAAGGCCGATTTTGCCCGCCGCTAATCAAGCCGGCGCTCCGTGCGATGTCCGTACCGCTGCCTGTTGAGGCAGCATCGCCGGCGGCGTTGGCGTTGCGGGTCATTCAGGTCGAAGCTGCGCCTTAGCGGCGCTTGGCTCCTCGCCTCTCAGCAGGCGCGCGATGTTCTCCCGATGGCGTAGGATGACAAGCGCCGTCATCACGATCGCCAGCCCAACGTACGGGCGCGGCAGGCCGAGTGCCGCGACGGCCGGCGGCAGCGCGATCGATGCGCATATCGAGGCGAGCGAGACGGTGCGCCAGGCCGCGAAGACGGCGACGAAGACGCCAAGCGCGATCAGCACCGGCACGGGCGCGATCGCAAGCCAAACTCCGAGCGACGCCGCGACCCCCTTGCCGCCCCTAAACCCAAGGAAAACCGAGCAGATCGCGCCGACAAAGGCGAGCAGTCCGGTGAGCGCGACGACTTCGGGAGCGAACCCTGCAATCCGTGCCGCCTCAACCGGAATCAGCCCCTTGAGCAGGTCGCCGGCGAAAGTCAGCGCGGCGGCGCCCTTGCCGCCGGCGCGGGCCACGTTGGTCATCCCGATATTGCCCGAGCCGACCGTGCGCGGGTCGAAGCCGCGCGCCCGTCCAACCAGCACGCCGACGGGGATCGATCCGATCAGGTAAGCGGCGAGAAGAACGAGCGCGACGCTCAGCAAGGGTGGGCCTTTCGCGCGCTAAAGTTGGTCGGGGTGACTGGATTTGAACCAGCGACTCCTGCGTCCCGAACGCAGTGCTCTAGCCAGGCTGAGCTACACCCCGTACGCTACGGTTCCGAACCGGCCAACACTTATAGCATCGCCGCGCGGACGATTGCGAGATACCCGCCGGCCTCAGGCGCGCGCCGCGCGCTCGCGCATGTCCGCGATTATCCTGCGGTAGTCGCCGCGGCCGAAAATCCCCGAGCCGGAGACGAAAACGTTGGCTCCCGCTTGGGCCACCGCCGCAATATTGTCGACCTTGATCCCGCCGTCAACCTCAATGTCCACCTCGAGCCGGCGGCGCTCAATCTCGCGCCGCACCGTGCGCAGCTTCTCGAGGCTATCGGGGATGAAGCCTTGGCCACCGAAGCCCGGATGCACGCTCATCACGAGAATCATGTCCAGATGCGCGGCGGCCGCGAGCACGCGATCGGGCGGCGTCTCGGGATTGATCGCGACCGAAGCGCGCGCGCCGAGGGCGCGGATCCGGCCGGCGATTTCGCCCAGGTCTTCGCAGACCTCGGCATGCACCGAGATCAAGTTGGCGCCGGCCTCGACGAAAGCGTCGAGGTAGCGGGCGGGATCGGAGATCATCAGATGGGCGTCGAGCGGGAGCCGGGTAATCTTGCGCACCGACTTTAGCACCGGCACGCCGATCGACAGGTTGGGCACGAAATGGCCGTCCATCACGTCGAAGTGGATCAGGTCCGCGCCGGCCTCCTCGACGCGGCGGATCTCCTCGCCCAGCCGCGCGAAATCGGCCGACAGGATCGACGGCGCAATCTTGTGTTCGAAGGCCATGGCTCAACACTACCGCCTTGTGTGAAGCGCGGCAAAAGCCGCTGGCGCGGCCGTGGCCCGACGGAGGGACCAACTTGCAGCGTCACCCCTTGGGACAACGGCGCATCCGGGCGGCGTAAAAGCCGTCAAGCCCGCCGCGCTCGGGGCTGGTAGCAAGCGTCCCGTCCGAGGCAAGCCAGGGCGCGAGCTCTGCTACCGGCGGACGTTCGAGCGCGAACTCCGGATGGGCTTGGAGAAAATCGCGCAGTGCGCCCGGCCCCTCGTCGTGTGCGAGGCTGCACACCGCATAGACAATAACCCCGCCCGGGCGGACGAGCGTCGCGGCGCTTTCCAGCATTCGGCGCTGAACGAGGGCCATCCGCCGGAAGTCGTCCGGGTCCAGGCGCCATCGTATCTCTGGATGCTCGCGCAGCGTGCCGGTTCCCGTGCACGGTGCGTCGAGAAGAACGAATTGGGCGGCCTCCGGCCGCACCGGCGCAGCCGCCGCGACATCGGCGCGAGCGAAGTCGAGGTTGCGATGGCCGAGGGTTTGGGCTACGGCGCGCGCCGCGCAAAGCCCGCGCAGATTGAGGTCGAAGGCGACGATGCGCCCGTGCGGGCCGACCAGCTCCGCGAGATGAGTCGCCTTGCCGCCGGGCGCGGCAGCGCAATCGATGACGGTCGCCCCCGGCGCGGGCGACAGCATCCGGGCGACCATCTGTGATGCCTCCGATTGCGGATGGAACCATCCCTCGCGATACGACGCGGCGTCAAAATCCGGCGTCGCCGCGAGGATCGCTGTCTCGGGCAGGCAGCCGCCAGGCACGACCTCCACACCGTCGGCCGCCATCCGCGCGATAACCTCCTCGCGCGTTCCGCGCGCGAGGTTGAGGCGCACGACATTGGGTGCAGCCTCGTTGTTGGCCGCCATGAGCGCCTCGGCGCGCGCGACGCCGAACCATTCGATGAAGCGTCCGACGAGCCATCGCGGATGCGAGCAGGCGACGCTGAGGTAGGCGCCCTCATCACGCGCCCGTTCCGGCATCGCGAGCGCACCGCGCGCGGCGCGTCGCAGCACCGCGTTGACGAGTCCAGCGGCCCCGCGTCCGCGCGCCCCGCGCGCAAGCGTAACGGCGGTATCCACCGCGGCATGCGCGGGCACGCGCGAAAGCTGGCGCATCTGAAAAAGCCCGAGCCGAAGAACGGCAAGGAGTGTCGGATCGAGCCGGTCCAACGGCAGGGCGCAAATGTGCGCCAACTCGTAATCCAGCCGGCCGCGCCAGGCGAGCGTGCCGAGCACGAGCCGAGTCACCAGCCGCCGGTCGACCGGCGCGAGCGCGCCGAGTCGGCGACCGAGCAGGACGTCAGCGAAGGCGCGGCGGGTCTCGACGGCGACGAGGATGTCGCAGGCAGCGCGGCGGGCCGCAAGGCCGGCCGCGCCGCCTGCGGCCGCCAATGCGCCGGATTGCCCGCTCCGGGTCGGCGCTCGCGCCTGCGGCGCCTGCGCGCCGCCGCGCCCGGGCGCTCGGCGAGGCCCCCGCCGCTTCATCCCAGCCGCTGGCCCGCGACGACTCGTCGCCCGCGCATGTACTCCACCGCACTCATCCGCTTGCGACCCGGCGCCTGCACCTCGACCAGCAGCACTCGTCCGCGCCCGCATTGTACTGCGACATCAGGGCGGACCCGCACGATCGTGCCAGGCGCTTGGCCTGAGGCGTCCACGCTATCGATGGCGACGCGCCAGATCAGAAGCTCGTCCGCGCCCAGACGCGTGCGTGCAACCGGCCACGGATCGTACGCCCGCACCATCCGCTCGATCCGCGCGGCATCGGCGTTCCAGTCAATCACCGCGTCCTGCTTGGTGACCGGAGCGGTATAGGTCGCAAGGTTCTCGTCCTGCGGCGTTTCGGTCAGCTCGCCGCGTCGCAGCTTCTCGAGCGCTTCGAGCAGCGCCTGCGCGCCGAGTTCCGCCAGCTTGTCCTTGAGCGTACCCTGGGTTTCATCGGGCGCTATCGGAATCGCCCGCTTGAGCAGTATCGGACCCGCATCCATGCGCGCAGTGATCCGCATGATCGTGACGCCGGTCTCCGCATCGCCCGCCAGGATCGCGCCCTCGATCGGCGCGGCGCCGCGATGGCGCGGCAGGAGTGAGGCGTGCACGTTGATCGGCATGATTCGCGCCGCTTCGAGCACGGCATCGGGAAGAATGCGTCCGTAGGCAGCCACCACGAGCAGGTCTGGATCGAGGCCACGCAGTTCGGCGAGGAATTCCGGCGAACGGATCTTCGCCGGCTTCAGGATGGTCAGACCGAGATGCTCGGCCGCCGCTCCGACCTCGCTCGGTTCCAGCTTGAGTCCCCGTCCGCGCGGCTGATCGGGACGCGTAACGACGCCGACGATCTCGAATCCGCGCGCGGCTTCGGCGGCCAGGCGCTTGAGGATATGGGCCGCCAGCGCAGGCGTGCCCATGAAAACGATTCTCAGCGGCGCGCCGATGTCAGATCCGGAGGCTGGAGGGCCGCTGGCCATCGGCCTTGCCCTCCTTTATCAGCTTGGCCAGCTTGCGCCGGTACAGTTCGCGCTTGAGGCGGCTGATGCGGTCGATGAAGAGCTTGCCGTCGAGATGGTCGAGCTCGTGCTGGAGCGCGACCGCGAGCAGGTCGGAGCCTTCGACTTCGATCTCCTTCTCCTCCGGCGTCCATGCGCGCACCAGCACGCGCGCCGCGCGTTTGACGTCGGCGGTGAAATCGATCACCGACAGGCATCCCTCTTCCCAGGTGATCGAACCTTCGGCCTCGACGATTCGCGGGTTGATAAGTTTGAGCAGATGCTTGCCGGGGTTGTCGTGATCGGTGTCGAGCACGATCAAGCGGCGATGGTCACCGACCTGAGGCGCGGCAAGACCCACCCCAGGCGCCGCGTACATGGTCTGCACCATGCTGTCGATAAAGCCGGCGAGCCCGCCGTCGATGTTTTCCACCGCCCGCGCAGGCTCCTTGAGCGCCGGGTCCGGAAACTTGAGGATCTTGAGCAGCGCCATAGGGTCCAGAAAAAAATCTATCAGAGGGGCCGCCGCGCCAAAAGTACGGCAGCCGCGCCGCGCCAATCCCGAGCGCGCGAAGGCGAGGCAGCCGCGCTAGTCAACAAACCGATGCTTGCGCAAAAACGACTCCATCGCGCGCACGCATTCCTCAGGACGTTCGATTTGCAGAAAGTGCGTGGTGCCGGGGATCGCCTCGTACTCGCACGGCGTCTCGCCGGCAATCGCGCGCCCGATAAGCGCCGGCGGTTGCTTGAAATCGCTTTCGGGGTCGCCGCAGATGAGCTTGCACGGCACGGGCAAATTCGCCATCCGCGGCCAGATCGTGGGGTCGCGGTTACTCGAGAAGACGTGCGCCTCCAACTCGCGCGGGCACGCCAGGGTCCAGTCACCCGCGCGCTCGTCGCGCCTGAGCGTCGCACGCGCCATCAGCTCGTACGCTTCCGGCCGCCATAGCCGGAACTGCGGCAGGCGGGCGAAGGTGGCCGCGAGCTCGGAGGGATCGCCGTAGCGTTCGGTGCGGCGGCGCGCGCGTTCGGCGATATCGTCCTCGTGCTCCTTCTGAATCGGCTGCAAGGGGTGGCCCTCGCGTGGATGGATCGGCGGATCGAAGAGCACCAGCGGATCCCACCGCCGGCCCATTTCCAGCGTATGCATCACGGCGGTGACCGCCGACAGCGAGTGAAAGACGCCGGCAACCGGCCGGGCGCCAAAGCGGTCGCGGATCGTATCCCAGACGCGCTCGTCGTCGCGAATGAATTGGCGCCAGTGATGGTTGGGCGGGTCGTGAACGGGATTCCGGCCGTGGTTGCGAAAATCGTAAAGGATGAGGTCGTAGCGGTCGAGCAGCAGCCGCCAAAAAGGGAAGTAGCCGTCGATCGCCAGCCCGTTGCCGTGGCTGAGCGCAAGCCGCGGCCCCTCCGCCACGCCGTAGCGGCGCAGGCGAATTACCGCGCCGTCGTCCATCACGGCATCGACCACCGTATTCGGCTGCGGAATCGCCGCCCGCTCTTGAGCAACCATCGCGCCCGAACTTAGCAGCTTTTGCGCGGGGCTTCACGTTGGATTGGCCGGCCCACAGCCCGCGCATCCCTCCGCATTGCCGCGCCGAGCGCGCATGATTACCCTCGTTCAATGGACAACGACGCGGTCTTGGTCACCACCACCAACGACGCTCCCGGCTACAGGATCGTCGCCGTTTACGGCGAAGTCTTCGGCCTCATCTGCCGGGCGCGCAATGTCTTCTCCAACGTCGGCGCCGGATTGCGCACGCTCTTCGGCGGCGAGGTCGGCGCCTATACCCAGCTGCTTTCGGACAGCCGGGTCCAGGCGATTGAGCGGCTGCGCCTGGCGGCGCTGGAGAAGGGCGCCAACGCGGTGGTCGCGATGCGCTTCGACTGCAACGAGATCGGCAACATCATGAGCGAGATCGCCGCCTACGGCACAGCGGTCCGGATCGAGAAGCTCTAGAGCGCGCGGCGCCGCATCGCGTGCCCTGAGGAGCACGGCGCGCCTTACAGCATATTGACCGGGTCGATGTCGACGCCGACGAGGATGCCCGCGCGTGCTTCGCGTGGGCCCAGCCGCGCAAGCATCGCGCCGAGCGCCGCGCGCATCGCGGCCTGCTCCTGCGATTTCACCACGACCTGCCATCGGTAGCGCGCGCGCAGCCGTTCGATCGGCGCCGGCGCGGGCCCCAGCACGCGCATCGCGTCGTCCTTAACCTGCGCCCGCAGCGCGGCCGCCGCCCGTTGCGCCGTCGCGGCCACCGCTGCCGCCTCCGCCCCCTCGATTCGCACCAGTGCCATCCGCGCAAACGGCGGCCATCCCAATTCTTGCCGCAGGCGCAGCTCACGCCGGATGAAGCGCTCGTAATCCTGGTCGCGCGCGGCGCGGATGCTGTAATGATGCGGCGCGTAGGTCTGTATCAGCACGCGGCCCGGTCGCTCGCCGCGCCCGGCCCGCCCTGCCACCTGGGTCAGCAACTGGAACGTCCGCTCGGCCGAGCGGAAGTCGGGCAAATTGAGGCCCAAGTCGGCGAGCACCACGCCGACGAGCGTCACTCCGGGCAGGTCGAAACCCTTGGTGATCATCTGCGTGCCGACCATCACGTCGATCTCACCGCGGCGCAGCCGCTCGACCATGCTCAGCCGCACCCCGCGCCGCCCGCTGGTGTCGCTGTCCATCCGCTCAATCCGCGCCCCTTCGAGCGCCTCGCTGAGCGCGGCCGCCAGACGCTCGGTGCCAAAGCCCTGGCCAACGAGGCCCCAGCCGCCGCATTCGGGACATCTCTCCGGCGCGGGCTGGCGCGCGCCGCACCAATGGCATCTGAGCGAACGGTCGCGCAGATGGAAGGTCATGCTGACGCTGCAATTCGCGCAGGACAGGACCACCCCGCAGAGATGGCATTGGAGGAAATTGTGGAAGCCGCGCCGGTTGAGAAAGACGACGCTCTGTCCGCCAGCGGCCAGATTGGCGCGCAGCGCATTGAGCAGCGGAGTGGAAAGCGGCACCGCCTGGGGTCCGCGCGCCTCGCCCGTGCCGTCCTTTTTGCCGCGCGCCTCGGCCGCCTCCCTGCGCGCGAATTCCTGGCGCAGATCAACGATCTCGACCTCGGCCATCGCGCGCTCCATCACCCGCCGTGTCATCCGCACCAGCCGGTAGCGGCCGCGCCGCGCGTTGAAGAACGACTCCGCTGACGGCGTGGCCGAACCCAGCACGACCGGGCATCCGGCTAGCTGTCCGAGCATCACCGCGAGGTCGCGCGCGTGGTAGCGGATTCCCTCCTCCTGCTTGTAGGCGGGGTCGTGCTCTTCATCGACGATGATAAGGCCAAGCCCGCTCAGCGGCGCGAAGATCGCCGAGCGCGGGCCGATCATGAGCCGCGCCTGCCCGCCAAGCGCCGCCATCCAGCTCGCCCATCGCTCGGACAGGTTCTGCGCACTGTGCGCGACCGCGACCAGCGGGCCGAAACGGGCGCGGAACGATCGGACGATCTGATCGGCGAGCGCGATCTCGGGCACCAGCACCAGCACCTGCCGCCCGGCCTCCAGCGCCGCCGCCGCGAGCTTCAGATAGACCTCGGTCTTGCCGCTCGCGGTGACGCCCCACAGCAGATAGGTTGCGAAACGCCGCTGTGTGACGGCCGGCGTGATCGTTTCCAGCACGAGCGCCTGTTCGGGCGTCAGTTCGTACGCCTGCTCGCTGCTTCCCGAGACGACAGCGCTCTCTTTCGCGCTGTCCGTTCGCGCCAAAGCGCCCGCCGCGGAGGCCGATTCGATCGCCACGAGGCCGCGGCGCCTGAGCGCGTGCACGATCGCACGCGCACCGGCTATCCGCTCTTCCAGTTCGTCGAGGGCGAGCGGCTCCGGCGCCACTTCGTTAAGCGCTTCAAGCACGGCGCGCTGCCGTGCGCCGCGCAAGTTCGCGGCCGCTCCGACGGCGTCTGGCGCAAGACGCACCGCAAGGGCCTCGCGATGGCGTCCACGGGTGGCGTCCGCCGCCTCGACCATCCCCTCCGCGACGAGGCGGCCGAGGAGGGCGGAGATCTCGCGCCGCTCGCCAAGCCGCGCGAGCTCGCGCGCCGTCATCGCGCGGCGCGCCAGCGCATTGACGATCGCGCGCTCGACCGCCGACATCGTCGCGCGCCTGAGCGGATCGGGCGGCGCTGCAAGCCGATAGACCTTGCGCGACTCGATCCGGGCGAGCGCCGGGATCACGCTGCGCATCGCCTCGCCGATCGGCGCCATGTAGTACGACGCCATGAACTCGATCAGGCGCAGGTGGGCATCGTCGTAGAGCGGGAGCGCCTCGGGCAGCTCCAGAATCGGCTTGGGCGCGGCGCCCCCGCTGTCGAGCGCCTCGCCGACTGCGGTGACGATTCCTGTCAGCCGGCGCGCGCGCAGCGGGACGATCACGCGATGGCCGCGTCCGACGCGCCCCTCGAGCGCGGCCGGGATCGCGTAGGTCAGCTCGCCGACGCCGCGCGCCGCGCCGATTGGAATCACCCTGGCCTGCATCGCTCAGCCGCAGCGCGCCGCCGTCGGCGCGCCGATCGCAATTTACACGCCCCCGGCGCCCGGGCAACCGCCCTGGGGCGCGGCCTGCGACTACGCGCGGTCTTTCTTTTCGATGCGGGGGAAGAGCGGCGTCGGCGGCTTGACGCGATGGCCCGGCCTGAGACCGGCGCCGAACGGCGCGGACGTCACAGCCTCGTCAACGTTGAGCAGGTCGAACAGCTTCTGCGCCTGGCGCGGCATGAACGGCTCCACCCCGGCCGCGATCACGCGCAGCCCCTCTAGCAGGTTGGCGAGAATCTCTGCGACACGCGGTAGCTTGTCCTTGTCCTTGGCCAGCGAAAACGGAGAGGTCGCTACGATATACTTGTTCGCGGCGTCGAGCGCCTGCCAGATCGCTTCGAGCGCGCGATTGAACGCGAGCTCATCAACCAACTTGCCTGCGCGCGCCGGCGCCGCAGCGAGCGTCTCGCACAGCGCGCGGTCCGCCTCGTGGGCGCCCGCTCCCGGCGCCGCACGGACCTCGCCCTCGAAGTACCGCGCCGCCATCGCGAGCACTCGGCTCGCCAGGTTGCCCAGGTCGTTGGCGAGCTCGGCGTTGTAGCGCTCGACCAGCCGCTCTTCGGAAAAGTCGCCGTCGAGCCCGTACACCACCTCGCGCATCACGAAATAGCGCAGGACGTCGGCGCCGAACGCCCGCTCGTAGGAGAGCGGGTCGCGCACGTTGCCCGAGCTCTTCGACATCCGCGCGCCGCCGAAGTTGAGCCATCCGTGGACGTTGAGATGGCGGAACAGCGGCAGCCCGGCGGCGAGCAGGATCGGCGGCCAGTACACCGCGTGGGTCTTCAAGATGTCTTTGCCGATGAAGTGCTCGGTGTTGGGCCAGGCCTGTTCGAGGAAAGCGGGATCGCGCGTCGCCGGATGGCTGACGTAGGCCCAGAACGCGTCATACCACACGTAGGTGACGTAGTTGGAATCGAACGGCAGCTCGATTCCCCAGTCCAGCCGCGCCTTGGGGCGCGAGATGCAGAGGTCGGCGAGCGGCTCTGCCAGCATGTTGAGCGCCTCGTTGCGGTAGCGCTCGGGGCGGATGAAGTCGGGGTGGTCGCGGATGTGGCGCAAGACCTGCTCGCGGTACTTCTCGATCCGCAGGAAGTAGTTGCCCTCGCTGATCAGCTCGACCGCGCGGTTATGCGACGGGCAGAGGTTGCCCGGCAGCAGCTCCTTGTCGGTATAGAAGCGCTCGCAATCGACGCAGTACAGGCCCTCGTAGTCTCTGAAGTAGATGTCGCCGCGGGCGTGCGTGCGCCGCAGCATCTCCTGCACCCAGCGCTCGTGGACCTCGTCGGTGGTGCGCACCCAGTAGTCGTAGCTCACGCCGAGCCCGCGAAAGGCGTCGTCGAACAGCGCGCTCATCCGATCGGTGTAGGCCTTGGGCGCAAGGCCCTCGGCGAGCGCCGCCCGGCGGATCTTGTCGCCGTGCTCGTCGGTGCCGCTCAGGAAGCTGACGTTGTCGCGCCCGAGCCGGCGGCGCTGATGACGGGCGAAGACGTCGGCGGCGAGCGCCTCGTACGCGCTGCCGACGTGCGGCGTGCCATTGCAATAGAAAATCGCGGTGGTGATGTGGATTCGGTCGGCCATCGTGGGGGCCGCGCCCGCGCGCCCTGCGATACGCGCATCGGCGCCAGCGTGCGGGTTGGCGCTCCGATGCTACTTGCGCGCGCCTGGCCGCTCAAGCCTGCGGGCGGGCGGCGACCAGGTCTTCCATCGCCGCCTCGACCACGCCACCGTCCTCGTCGCGCTGGATCAGCACGGTCTGCTTGAGGATGTTCTGGCGGACCACCTTGCCGTCGCCCTTGACCGACTGCACGCGCTTGCCGACGTTGGGCAGCCCGCGCCGCAGCTCGACGTAGGTCGCGTATTCGTAGCGCAGGCAGCACTTCAGCCGCCCGCACATCCCGGCCAGCCGCGAGGGGTTGAGCGCCAGCCCCTGCTCACGCGCCATCTTGACCGTCACCGCCTCGAAGTCGCGCAACCACGACGAGCAGCACAGCTCACGGCCGCACGGGCCCACCGCGCCCACCACCTTGGTCTCGTCGCGCGCGCCAATCTGCTTCATCTCGACCCGCACGCGCAGCGTGGTGGCGAGGTCGCGCACCAGCTCGCGGAAATCGACGCGGCTCTCGGCCGCGAAATAGAAGACCGCCTTGCGCCCGTCGAGGACGTACTCGACGCTAACCAGCTTCATCGGCAGGTTGCGCTCGCGGATACGATGGAAGCAGATGCGGCGCGCGGCCGCCTCGCGCTCGAGGTTCTCGGCCTCGAAATCGAGGTCGTCGTCGCGCGCCAGACGCAGCACCGGCGGTATTGAAGCGGGATCGAGCGTCCGCGCTGGCTCATGCGGTTCGATCTCGACCGTACCGATCCGCAGCCCCGACTCGCCCTCGACCACCACGCGGTCGCCGCGCTTGAGCGCAAGCTCGCCGGCGAGATAGTTGTGGAGATGGCCGACGGGCAGGAAGCTGACCGCGACGATCCGCGGCGGCTCCGGCGCGCCCTGGAAAGGATCGATCTCGCCCGCCACTACCCGCTCCCCATCGCAGCGCCCAGCGCCATCCACCACTGCTCGGCCTGCAGCCGCGGATTGGCCATCGCGTCAACCGCCGCCCCGGCCTCGACCACGCCGCCGAGGCTGCTGAGCAGCGCGTCGAGTTCGAAGCTGTCGGCCATTTTCACCATCGCCTGCGCGACTTCGGGCACCGCTTCCGCAGGCGGCGTCCGCAAGAGCTTGAGGCATAGTATTTCTTCCAGCAGGCGCGCGATCAACTCGAAGTTCTCCGCCGCCTGCTCGCGGCCGGCGAAAAACTCTTGCGCGAGCGCCTGCGCGCGGGCGAAGTCGATACGCCGCGCGTCCGCCAGCGCACCGAGCAGCTCGCGGATCGGCGGCTCAGCGCCCGCCGCCAGCCTAAGCGCGCGCCCGGCGCTGCCCCGGGCAAGCCGCGCAAGGGCGGCCGCACGTTCGGGCTCGACCGCGGCGCGCGCGCGCAGGACCGCCTCGACGTCCGCCGTCTCCAGCGGCGCGAAGCGCACCAGGCGCAGGCGCGAGCGCACGGTATCGAGCAGCGCGCGCTCGCTCTCGGCGACCATGAAGATCAGCGCATGGCCGGGCGGCTCTTCGAGCGTTTTGAGCAGCGCGTTCTGGGCCGGCGCTCCGAGCGTCTCGGCGTCGTCGATAATCGCGACCCGCCGCGGGGCACGGCCCGGCCGGATACCCAAGCCCGCGATGAGCTCACGCACCTGCTCGATCAGCACTTCGGTGCGGCCCTCTGCGCGCACCACGCAGGTGAAGTCTGGATGGACTCCCGAGGCGACCTGTACGCACCCCGCGCAGCACTCGCATCGCGGAGCCGAAGCCGCCCCACGCGCGGCGCCGGCGCGCGTGGCGCTTCGCCCTGCGCCGCGCCCGGTCACCGGCGGCGATAGACGCACCGGGCAAGCCTCGGGCGTGCAGCAGAACTCGGCGCCGGGCGCGCGCTCGCACAGCGTCGCGTGCGCCAGACCGCGCGCGATCAGCCCCTTGCCGACGCCGCGTGGGCCGGCCAGCAGGTATGCGTGTGCGGGTCGCGTCAGAAGCTCGGTTTCAAGCTGCGCGATGGTCTCGCGATTGCCGCGAACGCCGCCCAGCCCCATCAGTGACCCACCAGGCTTTCCACCGCGAGCAGGATCTCGGTGGTGACCACCGAGAGTTCGCGCGTCGAGTCAATCAGCTTGACCCGCTCCGGCTCGGAGTGCGCGATCGCCAGGAAACCCTGGCGGACCCGGCGGTGGAAGTCGATGTCCTCGCCCTCGAAACGGTCGTAGCCGCGCGCGTCGCCGCGCACCCGGGTGCGCGCGCGCGCAAGCCCCATCTCCGCGGGACAGTCGAGCACGATCGTAAGGTCGGGCTGCGCGCCGTTGCTGGCGAGATGGTTGAGTTCGGCCAGCAGCTCGAGGTCGAAACCGCGGCCGTAACCCTGGTAGGCGATGGTCGAATCGGAGTAGCGGTCGGAGATCACGATCTCGCCTGCCGCAAGTGCGGGACGCAGCTTCTCGCGCACGTGCTGGGCGCGGTCGGCCAGCACCAGCAGAAGCTCGGCCGCGATACCCAGCGATATCGTGGGATCGAGAAAGATCGCGCGGATCGCTTCGCCCGCGCGGGTCCCCCCGGGCTCGCGGGTAAGCGTCACGCGCCGTCCGCGCCGGCGCAGCTCGTCGGCGAGCAGCGCCGCCTGGGTGGTCTTGCCCGAGCCCTCGACGCCTTCGAGCGTGATGAAAATGCCGGCGCCCATCAACGGGAAAAATACCAAGTTGTAAGGACCGGCTGAAAGACGGCATAGACGCCGGCCGCGATCGACAAAAACGGCCCGAACGGCACCGCAGTCATCAGCAGCGACACGCTCCGCTCGGTGTCCGCGGCCTGAAGCTCCGCCGACGCTGCGGCAGCCTCGGCAGCGGCAGGCTCGGCGGCGGCGCTGCGGACGTCCGCGCCGCTTGCGGCCGCCGTCTGCGGCGCCCGTGCGAACTCGCGCGCCGCGGGAGGAGGTTCGGGTGCGTCCCGTGGCGTGCCGAACAGGCCGACCGCAAGCCCGCCGAGCGAGCCAAGCAACGCGCCGAAAAACAGCGTGAACAGCACGCCGGGCCATCCGATGAACGCGCCGATCATCGCGAGCAGGAAAACGTCGCCCAAGCCGACGCCCTCCTGATGACGCACCAGCTGATAGACGAAGCCGGTCACGTACAGGAAACCGCCGCCGAGCGCGATCCCGATTAGCGAGCCGCGCCATCCCACCTCCGGCATCGCCAACCACGCAAACGCAAAGCCCACCGGCACCCCGGCGAAAGTCACGAGGTTAGGGATCAGCCGCCAGTCGTAATCGACGAGCGAACAGATAACCAGGGCGGTGACAAAGACCAGACGCGCAACCGCGTCGGCGAGCGGAAAGCTGACGTAAAGGTACAGCGCGACCAGCGCCAGCAGAAGCTCGGCGCCCAGATGGCGCGCCGCTATCGGTGCGCCGCACATGAGGCAGCGGCCGCGCAGGGCGAGGTACGCAAAGATCGGAACATTGGCCCACCAGGGGACCGGCCGCTGGCAACTCTCACAGAACGAGCCAGGAGTGATCAGTGAGATGTCGCGCGGCAAACGGTAGGCGGCGGTCACTGCGAAACTGCTCAGGCAGGCGCCGACGGCGAGCGCCAGCGCCCCCCCGATTATCGCCGGAACCTGATCCACGTCGCCTGCCCCGTCCGCCCCGCCTGCGCCGGCGCAGCTATTGCCCAAGCGGCGCCACGCTCACCACCACCATGCGCTCGCGCGGACCATCGAACTCCGCAAGCATCACGCCCTGCCATCGCCCCAGTGCAAGCCGCGCCTCGCGCACCGGGAGATTGACCGACGTCCCCAGCATCACAGACAGGATATGCGCTTGCGCGTTGCCCTCGGCATGGCGGTAGCCGCCGTCGCGCGGGACCATCCGCTCGAGCTGTCGCAGCAGGTCGGAAGTTACGTCCGGGTCCCAATTCTCGGAAACGATCACAGCGGCCGTCGTATGCGTCACGAACAGGTTGCACAGCCCCATGCGCACGCCGCTTTGCGCGACGAGGCGGGCAACCTCGTCCGTGATATCGACCAGCTCGACGCGCGCGTGAGTCCGAACCACCAGATCCGTCATCACGCCGACCATCTTACGGCGGCTGGCGTTGCACTGCCAGCACGTGCAGCCGTGCGCCGCGACGGACCAGCGTTCGGCATTTCACCGACAGACACGAGCGGATATGGTGTCAGGCGAGCGCAGGCCGCGGGGCATCAATTCCGCTTCGTGCGCTCCCCGGCGGGGACTGCGATGGAACAGGGACGGTTGGAATTCTGGTTCGAATTTGCGAGCACCTACTCCTATCCAGCCGCGATGCGGATCGAGGAGGCGGCGGGCGCCGCTGGCGTGCCGCTCAAATGGCGCCCGTTCCTGCTCGGCCCGATCTTCGCTTCGCAGGGATGGGGCGACTCGCCGTTCAACCTTTACCCGGCCAAGGGCCGCTACATGTGGCGGGACATGCAACGGATCTGCGAGAAGTATCGGCTACCGTTCCGCCGCCCGGGCAAGTTCCCGCGAAGCGGCCTGCTCGCGGCGCGCGTCGCCTTGGCCGCCGAAGCCGAGCCGTGGTGCCCGCGCTTCGTGCGCGCCGTCTACCGCGCCAACTTCGCCGAGGACCGCGACATCTCGCGCCTCGAAACCGTCGCCGAGATTCTCGCCTCAGTCGGGCAAAACCCGCGCGAGATGGTCGCGCGCGCGGAGTCGTCAGAGAACAAGCAGCGGCTGCGCGAACAAACCGGCTGGGCCGCGGCGCTGGGCATCTTTGGCGCGCCGACATTCATCATCGGCAACGAGCTCTTCTGGGGCAACGACCGGCTTGAGGATGCGCTGGAATTTTACCGGCGCACTATCAGCCCCATCGCCTGACGTCGCAAATCCGCTAATTTGCCTTAGCAACTATGCAACATGATGCTAAAGGCGCTTAGCCACTGGCTATCAGATTTCGCCTAAAAACATCAAATATCGACTTGGCATCGCCTTTGCTGTCATCTGTCGGCGGAGGCATCCTCCCGTCGGCCGGGTGGAGGTAAGGCAAGGCGATGAGAATCGAGGACGCCCTGCGCAAGGTACGCCTGTTGCGCCGGGTCAGGTTGGAGAACGGCGCCTCCCCAGCCGAAGCCGACAACGCCGCGCGTCTGGCCAATGCGATTATCGAGCGCTACGCGCTCGCTAATGGCGACACCCATCCGGAAACCGCGTCGCGCCGGCGGCTGAGCTGGGTGTACTGGCAGCATCTGATGGCGGACTTCGGAATCAAGCTGCGCCACTTTGGCAAGCGCGGCAACGCCTCGCTCGGCGACGGCCGGCTGGTCTTTATCCGGCTCGACTCGGGCCAATGGCAGGTGCAGCGGACGTCGCCGAGCGGATGGGAAACGATCAAGAGCGACCACGGTGTGGAAGCGCTGCGCGCGTATCTGATGCAGAGCGGGCCGCGGCTGTATTCGTTGACGCGCAAGTAGGGAAAGTGGCCGGCCGATGAAGCTCGAAGACGCCTTGCTCAGGGTGGAGATGCTGAGGGTTCGGCCGGAAGTCGCCGCCTCGCCGTCCGAACTCGAGAACGCGACGCATTTGACGGCGGTCGTCAGCGCGCTGTGGGTCCATTGGCGCCGGCTGGTCGGCGAGTACGGCATCCGCCTGCTGCACTGGGGCAACCGCGGCGGCGCTGCGATGGGCGACGGCAGGTTTCTGTTCGTACGCCTTGACAGCGCCCATTGGCTGGCGCAGCGGAAAGAACCCGGCGGATGGCAGACGGTGGCTGGCGACTGGGGCCTTGAAACGCTGCGCGCCTATCTCGACACCAACCCACCGCATCCACGCCACATCGGCGCGATATCCGAACAGCCCGGCGGCCCGTTCGCTCCCCCCACTATCGCCCCCCGCCGCCACGGCAATTAGTAGCAGCGCGCCATTTGCGTGGTCTGACGAGCGGTGCTCGCTCAGATCCGCCAGGCGTACCGCGCGCGCTGTCATCTCTAGCGAACTGGCGGGGCAGGCGTGATGCCTGGCTACCGCTGGCAGTGCGGGCAGTAGAAGCTCGCGCGCTGGCCGACCACAATCGCGCGGATCGGGCTCCCGCATACGAGGCACGGCTTGCCCTCACGCCCGTAAACCATCAGGCGCTCGGCAAAACGACCCGGCCGGCCGCGCGAGTCGCGATAGCTGCGAAACGTGGTGCCGCGGTTGCCGATCGCAGCGCGCAAGATGGGCGCGGTCGCCGCGACGATCCGCTCGATCTCGCGCCGGGTGACGCGCTCGGCGCGGCGCGTCGGCCTGATTCCGGCGCGAAAGAGAATTTCGGAGGCGTAGATGTTGCCGATGCCCGCAACCACCGCCTGGTCCATGATCACATTCTTGATCGCGGTGCGCCGCCCGCGCGCAACTCGTGCGAGGTAGTCGGCGTTGAAGTCCGCGCTCAGCGGTTCGGGGCCGAGTTGTTGCAGCTCGACCGTCGTGGCTAGCGCGTCCGCCTCGACCAGCCTGATCAGCCCGAAGCGGCGCGGGTCGTTGTACACCAGCCGGCTGCGGTCGTCGAGCTGGAACTCGACGTGGTCGTGGCGCGGGTCGAAGTCGGCCGCGTTGAAGCCGTTCTGGCGATGGGTCAGGCTGCCGCTCATCCCGAGATGGACGATCATCGCGGCACCGTCGCCGGCGTGGGTGCTTTCGAGCTCGATTATCAGGTACTTGGCGCGCCGCGAAAGGCGCACGATCCGATGCAAGGCGACGCGGGAAGCGAAGTCGGCCGCGACGGTCCGCCGCAGCCGCTTCTCGGCGACGCGCGCGCGGACGATCGTACGCCCGACCAGCGATCGCTCAAGTATCCTGCGCAGCGACTCGACCTCCGGCAGCTCAGGCATCGTGCGGCCCCTCGACCGACCGAAAGGCGGGCTCGTTGGGCGTCCCTGCGGACGGCAGCGCGCCGCGCGCGGCGAGCTCCCGGGCAAGACGCACGAAGTCCGTCACGCCCAACGTTGCGGGGCGCGCGCTTGGGTCGATACCGGCCTCGGCCAGCGCGGCCGCGACGGTTGCTTGCGGCGCGCGCAGCGTCGCCAGTGCATTGCGCAAGGTTTTGCGCGGCGCCGAAAATGCCGCGCGAATCGTGCTCAGGACCGCCCTCTCATGCTCGGGGGCGAAAGGCATGCGGGACGATGGCGAGAAAACGATGACTTCGGCGTCCACCTTGGGCTTTGGGCGGAAGTTGCCTGCGGCGACCCGAAAATGGAGCGCGGTTTCCCAGTACAGCGCGGTGAACGCGCTGAGCGCCGACCAGGTGCGCTCGCCCGGGCGCGCGCGGATCCGCTCGGCGACCTCGCGCTGAAACATCAGGACCATCCGCCCGATCAGCGCGTGCGCTGCGTCGAGCCGGCGCAGGATCGCGGCGGCCGCGCTGAACGGCAGGTTGCCGATGACCTTGACTGGCGGTCGCTCAGCGAGCGCCGCGAGATCGACGTCAAGAAAGTCGCGGCATACGACGCGCACCGCGGGATGGCCCGCAAAGGCGCTTTCCAGCCGGCGCGCGAGGCCCGCGTCGAGCTCGACGAGCCACAGCCGGCGCACGCCCGCGCGCGCGATACGGTCGCTCAGGATGCCGAGTCCGGGGCCGATTTCGACCACCTCGTCGTTGGGCCTGAGCTCCGCGGCGGCGACGATCTGGTCGGCGACGGCAGGCTGGATGAGAAAGTTCTGGCCGCGCGACTTGCGCGGCCGCACGCCGGCGGCCGCCAGTTGGTCAGCGACGGCAAGCGGCGCGATGCGGATTTCCGCATCCCGCGGGCCGCCGGGTCGGCGATTGCGCCCGCGGGTTGGTATCGGGCGGCGCGTCGCGGGTCTCATTGCGCTTGCGGCAGGCCGCGGGCCGCGGATTGCATGCGGGCGCTTGACCTCTCCCTGACCCTCCCCTTGGACCAAGGGAGGGAAACCGGTGATTTTCGCAACCTCTACAGCGAGAGCGCGGCTTGCGCGTCGATCGTGAGCGCGTCGCGCTCGCCGCGCAACAGCCGCCAGCTCCCCGCCATTGCGATCATCGCCGCATTGTCGGTGCAGTACTTGAGCGACGGCGCAATCACCTTGCGCCCTTCGGCGGCGGCTACCTCGGCCAGCCGCTCGCGCAGACGCGAGTTGGCGGCCACGCCTCCGGTGAGCACGATCTCGTCGGCGCCGACATCGCGCGCCGCGGCCAGCGTCGGCCGGATAAGCATCTCGACGACCGCCTCCTGGAAGCTCGCGGCGAGATCCTCGGGCGCCGGCGCAGCGCCGTCGGCGGTGCGCAACAGCCCGGCCACCGCGGTCTTGACCCCGCTGAAGCTGAAGTCGAGGGGCGCGCCGCGCACGTGGGCGAGCGGAATCCGTACCGCCCTGCGATTGCCGCGCCGGGCGAGGTCGTCGATCACTTTGCCGCCCGGATAGCCCAGTCCCATCAGCTTGGCCACCTTGTCGAAAGCCTCGCCCGCCGCGTCGTCGCGCGTGCGGCCCAGGCGACGGTAGCGTCCAAAGTCCTCGACCACGAAGAGCTCCGTATGCCCCCCGGAAACCACCAGGGCAAGGAACGGCATCGCCGGCCGGTGTTCGAGCAGCGGGGCGAGCAGATGGCCCTCGATATGATTCACGCCGACCATCGGAACATTCAGGCTCTGCGCTAGTCCCTTGGCGCACATCAGGCCGACCAGCAGCGAGCCGACCAGCCCGGGGCCGCGGGTTACCGCGATGCTGTCAATCTGGCCGAGGCCGCATCCCGCGGCCTCCAGCGCCTGCTCGATGACCGGCAGGATCGTGACGACGTGGTTGCGCGAAGCGAGTTCGGGCACGATTCCGCCGTAGCGGCGATGGATCGCGTCCTGGTTCGCGATGATACTTGAGCGGATCGTCGCAACGCCGGGGGTTGCGGTTTCCAGCACCGCCGCGGCGGCGTCGTCGCATGACGATTCAATTCCGAGAACAAGCATCCTTCTTCAACAGCCTTCTCCGCGGGCGCTTCAGTTGCCGCCGGATTGATCGAAACTTTTGCCCGACGTGGCGGACCCCGCAGGCGCTGGCGGTGGCTCGTCAGGCGGCTCGGCAACCGCGCTTCCGTCCTCGGGCGGCGGGGCAGTGGCGCCCGCGTCGGGCGCCGGCAGCGCCGCCCCGACGGCGGGCGCGGGTGGCGGCGGCGCGTTGCCGGCATTGGCGTCGGCGGCGATGGTAGTCAGCCGGCCGTAGCCCACGCGCGCCATTAAATTGTTGGGCGCCGCCTCCAACGCGTCCCTGTAGGCCTGCGCGGCCTGGGCGAATTTGCCCTGCTGCTCCAAACAGGCGCCCTCGAAGCTTTTGACCTCGCCGAGCCACACAGGGGTCGCGCGCAGTCCGACCTCGGAGCGACCGAAGAACGCGAGCGCCTGCGGATAATCGTTTTTCGCCATGTAGGCACGGCCGAGATAGAAGTACGCGTACGGGTCCGTCGGATCGATCGAGACCGCGCGGCCGAGCGAGCGAATCGCGTCGTCAGCCCTGGACTTTTCGATCTCGCCGCGCGCACTTTCGACCAGGCGCAGCGACGCACTCAGCGCGGGTTGGTCCTTGGCCGCCGCGTCGATAAGTGGCGTAAGCGGCTGGTCGCTGACCGGCGGCGCCGGCTGCACGGAGCCTATGTCGTACGGCGGCGGCAGCGCCGCCGCACTGGGCTCAGGCGTAGCGGCGCCAGCCGCCAAGGCGCTGGCGCCCGCCTGGGCAGGCACCACCCCCGCCGAGGGCTCCGCGCCGGGCACCACTACCGTCTGCGGCCCCCCACCAGCGCTGCTCGCGGGTGCGCCGCTCTCCTGCGATGGCGGCGCATCCGACGTTGCGTTGGCCGATTCGCCATTACTATCTGCCGGCACGCGCGTCCATTCTCCACCGCCGCCTTCGCCTTGCGCAGGCGCCTGCGGAGCGCCAGCCGCCGCAGGCGTGGCGTCGGGCGTTGCCGACGGCGAGGGCATCTCCTCCGCCGGCAGGTCCTCCTCGGAGAGCTCGGCCAGTTGAACATCGGCGCCGATAGCCATGCTGACCGGCGCGCCGCCGCCGACAGTCCAGTGCCGCGCCGCGTTCAGCGGTGGCACGCCAAGCGCGTTGGCGCTCGCGCCCGGCGCCAGCGCCAACGCGCCAGCCAGCGCCACAAGCGCCCCGGCGCGCATACCCGCAGAGGCGGTCGAGCTCCATCGAAAAACAAGCATCAGTCGCTGTCGCCGCTTGGCACCCGCTCCCATCCGGTCGCTGCCGCCGGCGGTGCCTGTCTGTCCGACGCTCCCGGCTGAATCGCGACTCCCGAGTGATCGGGGGCATTAACCGGACCCGGCGCGACCGAGGTGACTCCCGGATGCGTATGGAACGGGCAGGTCTGGGTTGGCGCCAGCTCCTTGGGGAACGCGCCCTCCATCACGACCGGACAATACGGCCCCGCCAGGTAGCCGGTCAGCGGATCGACCTTCTCCACCACGATACCCGGCGGCGGCGCGAAGTCCAGCGTCGGCCGCGAGGCGGTCGCGCCCTTCATGAAGTCGGTCCACGCCGGCAGTGAGGCTTCCGCGCCAGTCAGGCCCAGCGCCTCTTTCTGGTCGAAGCCGGTCCATACCACGGCCAGCAGGTTGGGCGTGAAGCCCGCGAACCAGGCGTCTTTGGAGTCGTTGGTGGTGCCGGTCTTGCCCGCGGCGGGGCGCAGAAAGCCGTGCTGGCGGGCGCCGAAGCCGGTGCCATGATTGACCACCTGCTCGAGCATGAAATCGATAAGATAGGCGAGCTGCGGCGAGAGCACTTGCTGCGCCTGGAGCTCGTGGCCCTCGATAACCTTGCCGCTTTGGTCCACGACGGCGGTGACCGCGTAGGGCTGCACTTCGAGTCCGTAGTCGGCCATGATCGAGTAGGCGCGCGCGATCTGCATCGGGCTGACTTCGATACCGCCCAGGATGATCGACGGATAGGGCGGCAGGTCGCCGAAGCCGAGCTTCTCGGCCATCGCCCGGATGCGGTCGAGGCCGATCTGGTTGGCCAGGCGCGAGGTCGCCGAGTTGAGCGACTCCTGAAGCGCGAACTCCAAAGTCACGCGCCCGAAGTAGCGATCCTTGTAGTTCTTGGGGCTCCAGCTCATGTCGCCGTAGGTCCACGTGAACGGCTCGTCGTCCAGGTAGCTGGTCGGCAAAAAGCGCTCCGGACCGCCGTCGAGCGTCTCCTGGAGTGCGGCCAGATAGGTGACGGGCTTGAAGGCCGAGCCGGGCTGCCGCTTGGCCTGGGTGATCCGGTTAAACTGGCTTTCGCGGTAGTAGCGCCCGCCCACCATCGCGCGAATCTTGCCGTTCTGGGGCTCGAGCGCTACCAGCGCCTCCTCAAGCTGATCCTTCTTCTCCTTGCGGCGCAGTGCGGGGTAGCGCTTCTCGAGGTAGTCGAGGTTGTTATGCACCGCCTGCTCGGCCAGCTTCTGCGTATGAACGTCGAGGGTGGTGAAGATTCTGAGCCCTTCGCCGGTCAGAACTTCGGGCGGATAGCGTTCGGCCAGCTCGTGCTTGACGTAATCGACGAAGTAGGGCGAGTCGTTGTTCTCGGTGAAGGTTTCCCGCGGATGAAGCGGCTCGATAACCGCCTGGTCGTAGGCGGCCTTGCTGATGTAACCGTCGGCGAGCATCTGGCCCAGCACCTCGTTGCGCCGCCGTTCGGCCTGGCGGGGATGGCGCAGCGGGTTGAGCGCGTTGGGCGAGCGGATCATCCCCGCGATCGTCGCCATCTCGCCGATCGTGAGATCGCGCGGCTCCTTGGAGAAGTAATACTCGGACGCCTCCCACACGCCGTAAATGCCTTCCTGTCCGCGCTGGCCGAGGTAGATATCGTTGATGTAGTTCTCCAGGATCTGGTCCTTGGGGTAGCGCTGCTCGGCGATGTACGCCATCAGCGCCTCCTTGGCCTTGCGCCGCCAGTCGCGCTTGCTGGTTAAGAAGAAGTTCTTCATCAGCTGCTGGGTCAAGGTCGAGCCGCCCTGGCGAATCTGATGGGAGGTCAAATCGACCCAGGCGGCCTTGATGATGCGCACCAGGTCGATCCCGTGATGCTCGTAGAAGCGATGGTCCTCGGCGGCGAGGATCGCGTCGATTAGCGCGGGCGGCACCTGCGAGAGCGGCACCAGCCGGCGCTGCTGCCAGCTTCCTTCGAAGATTCCGCTGATAAGCTCGGGTTCCAGCTCGATCGAATAGAGCGGCTTGCCGGTGCCCAGATCGCGCATCGCAAGCACCGTATCGTGCGGCCCCAGGGTGAGCCGCACGAGTTCGCCAGGGAACTGGCTGTAGGGATAGGCGAAGCTATGCAGGAAGACCGTCAGGCGATGCTTGGCCGGGTCGAGGCTGTACTCGCCGCGCGCGGCGACCTTGCCCGGGGCCACCTGATGGTAGTTGAGGCGTGCCAGGCGCTGGAAGAAACCGAGGTCATCGAGGCTCTGCCCGGGATAGACGAAGCAGGAGTCTGAATAGATGCGCGAGGGGATATTCCATCGCTTGCCCGAAAAGCGGGCGACGACTTCGTTCTCCAGCGCATGGTAGTAGCCGACGAACCGGTAGATCGCCGGAGGCACCGCGAAGAGGATGAGCGCCGCCACGCTGAACAGGGCTATTTTGATCGCGCGCTTCACCGCCTGGCCCGTCCGTCCCCAGCCGCCACGCCCGCTCTGGACCCTGCATCCCAGCCCCGCCCGCCGCGGCTCATCGGCTAGCCCTCCGGCGCGAGCGGCACGAAGACGGTGCTGTTGCGGCGCTTGATGAGGAGCAGAACTGCCTTGCCCGCGCCGCCCGCGCGCAGCGCGCGGTTGTAGGAGTCAACGTCGCTCACCGCCTGGCGATTGACCTCAAGGATTACGTCGCGCGCCTGCACTCCGGCCTCTTCCGCCATGCTGCCGGGATCGACCGAGTACACGACCACGCCCCGGGTTTCGTCCAGGCCCATCTCGTGCGCAAGCTTGGGGTTGAGATCCTTGACCGTGAGTCCGAAGGAAGCGCCCGCCTTGAGCGGCCGACCGCTGGTCGCGGCGATCTGGGTTTCGTGTGACTCGGTGATCGTCACCGCGACCTCGATCTGCTTGCGGTCGCGGACCACGCTGAGCGTAGCGCTGCGGCCGAGCGTCGTCCGCCCAACCATCAGCGGAAGCTCGCGCGAGTCGCCGATCGGACGGCCGTCGTAGGCCACGATAACGTCGCCGCGTTTGAGCCCGGCGCTCTTGGCCGGCCCGTTGGGCAGGACCTCGGCGACCAACGCGCCGCGTGGTCCGGGCAGCCCCATCGACTCGGCAATCGCCGGCGTGACCCGCTGGACGTAGATGCCGAGCCATCCGCGCACCACCTTGCCGTGCTCCTTGAGCTGCGGCAGCTCCTGCTTGACCAGGTTTATTGGGATCGCAAATCCGATCCCGGTGTTCGAGCCGGTGCGGGTGAAGATCGCGGTGTTGACGCCGACCACCTCGCCCTGCAGGTTGATCAGCGGTCCTCCGGAGTTGCCCGGATTTATCGAAGCGTCGGTCTGAAGGAAGTCGTCGTAGTTGCCGGGGATAAAGCGGCCGCGCGCGCTGACGATTCCCGCGGTCACCGTGTGATCAAAGCCGAACGGATCGCCGATCGCCATCACCCATTGCCCGACCTTGACTTCGTCGGAATTGCCCAGCGGCGCTGTCGGCAGGTCATGACGCGCGTCGATCTTGAGCAGCGCGACGTCGCTCTTGGGATCGCGCCCGACCACCGCCGCCTTGTACTGGTTGCCGTCCTTGGTGGTGACGATGATCTTGCGCCCGTTCTCGATCACGTGGTCATTGGTCAGAATGTAGCCGGCGGGATGGATGATGAAGCCGGAGCCGAGGCTGCGCCCGTGCGGCTCACTGAACGGCTCGCCGAATTCGCCGAACGGCTCGCTGCCGGCGCCGCCGCCCTCGCCTTCCGCGCTCTGCGACGGGGCGCCGCGCTGCTCGGTCGAAATGTTGACGACGGCGGGGCCGAGCTGAGCGGCAAGCCCAACGAAGTCGGGCAGAGTTTCGGCCTTGGACGGACGCGCTGAGGCCGGCCGCTCGCCCCATAGCTGATCGGCGCGGGCGCGCGAAGCCGGTGTCCCGCACAACAGGCCGGCGGCGGCGAGGCCGATGACAGCGAGGTTCCAGAACCTGACGAACATCCGCGCTGGCTGAGCCGGGCCCGCTGCTCAGCCGACCCGGCGTGCGATCTCAACGTATTTCATTCTGAGATCAAAGAGAACGGCGTCGAGCAGCGCCTGTTCGTCGTGATCCAGATTGCCGCGCGTCTTGTCGCGCAGCATCCCCAGGATATCGATCATCTGCTGCGCCATCGCCAGATCGCGCCGTTGCTCGCCGCTGGACGGGTCGGGCATCTCGCCCAGGTGCACCAGCGCCTCGGTCGAAAGGCTCATCAGAAAGGCGGAGAAGTTGATCTCCGCAACCGCGCCCGCCTGCCGGGCGCCGGCGCCGGAGCGCATCTCTTCCGCGGCGCGGGGCGCCGAACGCGCCGCCGCGCCGCCGTCGCCAGGGGGCTGCGCAGTTCGCGGAGCCGACGCCGCGGCCCCGGCACCCTTGACGCCGGGCGGCGGCGCCGACGGCTCCTCGGTGCCGCTGAACTCGGGTTTAAGCTCGCCCTCGGCCGAGAAGCGGCGGCGGTCTTCGACCTTGAACCCCTTGGCGGGTTGTTCCTCTTCCGATCGGCTCATGGCTCAGGCCACTTGTCCGCTCACCGCCATCCGCTCCAGGCGCCGGATACGCTCCTCGATCGGCGGATGGGTCGAGAACAGGCGCGCGAGTCCTTGCGCGCTGAGCGGGTTGACGATGAACAGGTGCGCGGTCGCCGGACCCGCGTCCATCGGCAGCCGTTGGTTGGCCGCCTCCAGCTTGCGCAGCGCGCTGGCGAGGTAGAGCGGGTTGTGCGTGAGCTGCGCGCCGCTGGCGTCGGCCTGGTACTCGCGCGTGCGCGAGACCGCGAGCTGAATCAGCGTCGCCGCGACCGGCGCGATAATCGCCATCACCAGCAGATCGAAGAAGCTGCCGCGATCTTCGCCGTCGCGGCCGCCGAAACCGCCGAAAATTGCGCCCCACCTAATCATCGAGGAGATCATCATGATCGCCCCCGCCAGCGTCGCCGCGATCGAGCTGGTCAGGATATCGCGGTTGATCACGTGCGAAAGCTCGTGGCCGAGCACGCCCTTGAGCTCGTCGCGGCTGCAAATGCGCAGAATTCCGCGCGTCACCGCGACGGCCGCGTGGCTCGGGTTGCGTCCGGTCGCGAACGCGTTGGGGGTGTCGGTGTCAATCAGGTACATCCGCGGCACCGGAATATGCGCGTCGTGGGCGAGCTCGCTGACGATCGAGTAAAGCTCGGGTGCCGAGGTGGCCTCGAGCTCCTGCGCCCCGTACGCGCGCAGGACCAGCTTGTCGGAAAACCAGTAGCTGGTGAAGTTCATCACCAGCGCCAAAATGAAGGCGATTTCAAGGCCGCTGGCGCCGCCGAGCGTGCCACCGATCAGAAGCAGCAGCCCGGTCATCGCACCCAACAGCAGCGTGGTTTTGATTGCGCTCATGATTCAACCTTCAGGCAAACAGCGTGCCCTCCGATGACCTCCTTCACGAAGCCGGAAAATGCAAGGATTTTGGCGGCATTTCCACTGCCGAGGAGCCGGCTGCGGGGACAGTTTGAAGCTACGCCAGGCATTTCCGGTAGTCAACGCGGCGCCTTTTTTGCCCTTGCTTTTCTCATAAGCTAACCATCACTCGAACCGAATTCATCGCCCTCGGCCATCTCCGTGTGCGCCCGTCGGCGCCCTCCAATGAGAGACGGACGGAGCGGGGCAAAATTCGACCTGGCCGATATGCTCGGCGAGCGCCGACGCCACGCTCTCCACACCGAGGCGGTCGAGGGAATCGGCGCGCAGGACCCTCACGCGCCCGAGCGGACGCCATCGCCCGGGCTCGGTCGGCCCGAAGATCGCTACCCCGCGAGCGCCCGCGGCAGCCGCCAGATGCGAAACGCCGGAATCGTTGCCCACGAATCCGGACGCCATCGACGCGAGCCCGGCCACCGCGCCAAGCGCGAGGCCGCTCACCATCGCGACTCGGCGCGTGGCAAACAGCGGCGCCATCCCCGTCTCGGCCGGGCCGAGCACGGCGAGGGGACGCAAACCCGCCGGCAGGGCCGTGGCCAGGGCGACGAATTTTTCCAACGGCCAGTTCTTATGTGCACCGCCGCTACCCGGAAAAAGCAGCAACGCGCGGGCCGGGTCGAGGCCGCATCGCGCAAGCGCCTGCTGCGCCTCGGTGGCGTCGGTGTCAAGCAGGTCGATTCGCGCTTCGAGCGATGCGTCGGGCCCGGCGTACTCACCGATTTCTTCGAGGTAGGCCGCCGCAACATGTCCCGGCCGCGCCGGCCTGAAGGCATGGAAGCTGACCGCGGCCGGCGCCGCCGCCTCTTCGAGCGCGCGCCGAAAACGTTCGTCGCCCGACGCGAAGAACGAATAGATACGTGCGAAGCCGCGGAAGAATTGCGCGGCGGACTCGGCAAGCGTGCCGCCGGCGAACAGCGCCGCGATTTCGCGGCGGTCGATCGAGTGCGCGCGCGCGACCCCGATCCGGCCAATCGCAAGGCGCGCCAGCTCCTCACGCGCCATCAATTCCAGCGCGGTGCCGCGATGACGCCGGGCCAGCGCGCGCAGCGTCGGCAGAAGGCAGATTAAATCGCCGAGCGCGCCCGGAAAGATCACCAGTACCCGCGCGCGTTCATCCGAAGCATCGGCGGCCATCGCCCCACCACTTTAACATCGCCGCGCGCGCACCGCCGCTGAGCCTCGGATGGCACGGTGCAGGCCCGGCTTCAAAAACAGTCGCAAAACGGACGCGAATCCCGCTAATATCGCGCTATGCCCAATAGCGTAGCGCACTCGCCGCTCGATCTGATCGGTCACACCCCGGTAGTGCGGCTCAATCGGCTGCCCGGCCGTGACGACGCCGAGGTCTGGGCGAAGCTGGAAAGCTTCAATCCAGGCGGCAGCGTCAAGGACCGCATCTGTCTTGCGATGGTCGAGGCGGCTGAGCGTGAGGGCCGGCTGCGTCCCGGCGACACGATTATCGAACCCACCTCCGGCAACACCGGGATCGGGCTTGCGCTGGTCGCCGCGGTCAAGGGCTACCGGCTGATCCTCACGATGCCCGACACGATGAGCGAGGAGCGGCGCTCGTTGCTGGCCGCCTATGGTGCGCGCCTAGTGCTGACGCCGGACACGCGCGGGATGCACGGGGCGATCGCCAAGGCGCAGGAGCTGGTGCGCGACAACCCAGGCTTCTTCATGCCGCAGCAGTTCAATAACCACGCCAACCCCGAGGTCCATTACCGGACCACCGGGCCCGAACTGCTCAAACAGCTTGAACGGATAGACGCCTTCGTCGCCGGCGTCGGCACCGGCGGCACGATAACCGGCGTCGGCCGCTATCTGCGCGAGCATCTGGGCAACCGGCCGCTGATTGTGGCGGTCGAGCCGAAAAGCTCGCCGGTGCTCTCGGGCGGCGAGCCGGGATTTCACAAGATCCAGGGCATCGGCGCGGGCTTCGTGCCCGAGAACCTTGACACCCGCGTTTACGACGAGGTGATCGCGGTCAGCGACGAGGAGGCCACGATCCATTCGCGTCGCCTGGCGCGCGAAGAGGGACTGCTGGTCGGGATCTCGTCGGGCGCGGCATGCTGTGCGGCGCTCCAGATCGCCAAACGGCTCGGGCGAGGCAAGCTGGTGGCGACGATCTTCTGCGACACCGGCGAGCGTTACCTGACCACCGATCTTTTCCAGGCCGAAGGGATCTGAACGATGAGCGCGACGGTGACGAGCGGCGAGAGCGCGCTCGGGCTCGAACGGCTGCGGGCGATCTTCGCGCCGATGCGCTCGGTGATGGTCGCCTTTTCGGGCGGCGTGGATTCGACTCTGGTCCTGCGCGTCGCCCACGACACCCTGGGCGAGCGCGTGCTCGCGCTCACGACCACCTCGCCGACGATGCCCGAGGACGACCGTCGCTCGGCGTTGGCGATGGCCCGCGCGATTGGCGCGCGCCATCTGGTGATCGATTCCAACGAATTGGACATTCCCGGCTACGCGCAGAATCCGCTCAACCGGTGCTACCTGTGCAAACACAACCTGTTCAGCGTATGCGAGGCCAAGGCGGCCGAGCTCGGGATCGACGAAATCGTTGACGGGCTCAACCTCGACGACCTGCACGACTACCGTCCCGGGATGAAGGCGGCCTCGGAAAAGCGCGTGCGCCATCCGCTGGTCGAAGCCGAGATGGGCAAGGCCGCGGTGCGCGAGTTGTCGCGCGCGCTGGGGCTGCCAACCTGGGACCGGCCGGCTTCGCCCTGTCTCTCCTCGCGCTTTCCCTACGGCGCGCGCATCACACCGGAGGGTCTGAGCCAGGTCGAGCGCGGCGAGCACGCGCTGCACGAGATGGGCTTCCGGATCGTTCGCGTGCGCCATCACGGCGACGTCGCGCGGCTGGAGGTCGAGGCGAACGAGATCGCGCGCCTGCTCGAGCCGGCAACGCGCGAGGCCGTCGATCGCGAGCTGCGCAAGCTCGGCTTTCGTTTCGTGACCGTCGATCTGCGCGGCTTCCGCTCTGGCTCGCTCAATGAGGGCCTCGCCGCGGCCGAATCAGGCGCTGCGCGCCCACGTGTCCGCCCGTGACGCGCGGCTTCGTTTCACCCTTGCGTTGAAGAGCGCCTCGCCAGGAGTTCGGCGATCTCAAGGTCGGCCGTCGTCGTGATCTTGAGGTTCGCCGGCGAGCCATCGACGACTTCGACCCGCCCGCCGCATCGCTCTACCAGCTCGGCGTCGTCGGTCGCGGCCCATCGCTCGCGCGTCGCGCGCTCGTGCGCGGCGACGAGCAGATCGCGGCGAAAGGCCTGCGGCGTCTGCGCCTGCCATAGCCCGGTGCGCGGAATCGTCGCAACGATCGTGCGGTCCTGCATGCGTTTGAGCGTGTCGGCGACCGGAATCGCCGCGATCGCTCCGCCCGACCGCCGCGCCGTTTCGATGCAGACCGCGAAGAGCGCGGGCGGTGCGAACGGGCGCGCCGCGTCGTGCACGATTACGACCTCCGCCTCCGCGCTGGTCAGCGCAAGGCCGATTCGTACCGAGTCCTGGCGCTCCGCGCCGCCCGTCACGACCTTGAGCGGAATCGCCAGGCCGGCGCGCGAGGCCTCGGCGCGCGCCTGGGCTTCACCGCCTGCGGGCACGGTCACGACCGCCTCACCTATCTCCTCGACCGAGGTGACCGCGCGCAACGAGTAGTAAAGGAGGCAGCGGCCCCCAAGCGGCACGAACGCCTTGGGAACGCTCATCCCCAGGCGCGTGCCGCTGCCGGCGGCGACGATGATGGATGAAGCGCGCATCGGCGATGGCGGCCAGCTTATCGGGCGACACGCCCGGAGCGCAAAGCGCTCGCGGCAAATGCAAGTCGGGGGACCGGAATTACTTCCGATCCCCCGACTTTATGCGCGTCAGCAAAAGCGAACGTTCAGTTGGCGAAGATCGTCTTGAGCTCTTCCATGATCTTCTCCTCGGGATGGGCCTTGGCGATGGAGAGCTCCTTAACCAGCAAGCTGCGCGCGGTGTCGAGCATCTTGCGCTCGCCGAACGACAGCTCCTTGTCGCCCTTGAGCACCAGCAGATCGCGCAGCACCTTGGCGATCTCCAGCGGCGATCCGGTCTTGATCTTCTCAGTGTATTCGCGATAGCGGCGGTTCCAGGTCTGGGTGTCGCCGTCAACCTTGCGCTGGCGCAAAATGCGATAGATCTTGTCGACCACGTCCTTGCCGATCACCCGGCGCAGGCCGACCTGAGTGACGTTCTCGGTCGGGATCATGATCGTCATCTTCTCGGTGCCGAGAATCTTGAGCATGTAGAACCGGCGTTCGGTTCCGGAAATGACGCGACTCTGAATATCCTCGATTACGGCCACTCCGTGGGCCGGATATACCACCTTCTCGCCCTTCTTGAACGGCTGATTCACCATCTGTGCTTCCGCTCGAGCTCTCAGGCGCGGGGATTTCGGACGGTTGGTGACCGCAGTTCACTGCCACCCGATTTGCGCCGGCTCCTGCGCACATTATGGCACATCCGGGCGTCCTTTGTAACTGGGGCACGAGGAACGAAAACTGCTACGGGGGAGGCCTCAGCGCCTCTTTTCGAGGCTTAGCTCCATCACTATCGCATCCTCGCCGGGTCCGTAGTAGTTCCGCCTCAAACGCTGTTCTTCAAAGTGCAGCTTCCGATAGAGACTACGCGCGGCAAGATTTGAACGCCGAACCTCGAGAGTCACAAAATGGCTGTGTTTCGTCTTTGCTTCGCCAATTGACTCGTTCAAAAGCATCGTTGCGATGCCACTGCGGCGATAGTCGGGGTGGACCGCCACGTTGAGGATATGGCATTCGTCGGCCACCAGCCATCGGCAAAGGAATCCGACGGGCTGACCGCCTGCGCCGTTTTCGACCGCCACCAGGATACGCGAGAAGGGAAGCAGCAGCTCGCGCCTGAACGACTCCAGCGTCCAAGGCTGCGCAAAACACAGCCGCTCGATCTCAAGGATACGTGGGAGGTCGCGCTCCGTCGCCTCCCTGACCCGCATCATCCCTGCCCCCGAGTCCCTGCGCCGGTCGGCGCATGCCCAAACCGCGCTGGCAACTCGTCAAACGTACTCAGGCAACTCCGCTGGCGGATTCCGCCCCGGCCTTCATCACCACGATCTCCAGCACCTTGTTGCGCAGGCGATGCTTGAAGGCCGTGACGGGACGTTCGAACTCGATCCGGGTCAGGAAATCGGCGGGGAATGATGCTGAGATGTAGGACAGTCGCCGCATCGCCTCGCCTCTCACGCCTGCGCGTATCCCGAGTACGTTGCAATGCAGCGTGATGCTGTAATCGTAATCGGGCATCTCGTCGGGCAGATGCCAGAGCTCTTTGAGCGACGACGCCGGAATACGTCGCGGCAACTCGAGACTGACGAGGTACGCGTTGCCGTGCTCGACAACGGTGTAAACGGTACCGTAGCGGCGGTCGCGCTCGGTTTTCTCATCGTGGAGCGGGTTGCGAAAGCCGTCGAACGCGACGTGACGGTCCTGGCGGGTCGTTATCCTGCCGTCGCGAGCGCCGCCGAACAGCCGCTTGAGCCACGACCGCGCGCTAGTGGCGCTCCGGGTCGGCGCGGCGTCGGCCGCGCGCACCATTCTGAGCGCGGAGTCGAAGTCGCACTCCATCTCGCCGGCGAAGTGCTTCTCGGGCAGCGGCCCGGGCAGCGCGTGGTCGAGGCCGGGGGGAAGCGCCGTCATCGCCACCGGCCCGCGCGCGGGTGCGCTTGCCCGCAAAGAGTCTGGCGCGCTACCAGCGGCTGACGGAGCGGCGGTTTCGGTGGCGGTCGAATCCGCGATTCCGCTCGACTTAGACACATCCAGCACAGTATTGGTAATCATTGCGCGCGACTGGCAAAACGCTGTCCTCGATCTGGACTCAAAGAAGCCGAATACTGAGTACTGAGCCCGCCTGACCATAGCGGCGCCGAGTTTTGGATGTCAATCGCGCTGTCCCTGGCTCGAGACGATTATCTACTGACGGGCGGCGATCCGATACGCGCTGCTACTTTTGCTTGCCTGACCGGAATTGATTTGTAACGATGGTCTCGGTTTGCGCGGCGCATGGTCTTTTCCGCCGCTGTCTGAAGCTGTTTGATTGCTGCCACATAGTGAACCGGTTCTAGCAGGAGGTGGTTTCGGATGAAGAAGTTGGCCAGCGCGCTCGGAATCCTGACACTCGCGCTCTTCATGGCGGCGTGCAGTTACCAGAGCCAAATCGACCAGTCGACTCAGCAGGCTGAAGGTAGTGCGCAGTCGGCGGCCACTGCGGCGACCAACGCGCAGAATTCAGCGAATCAGGCGTCCGAGGCAGCTAAGAAGGCTGAGGAAGCGGCCTCTGGCGCGCAGGATTCGCTCAAGCGCGCCAACGATGCGGTTGCCCGCCTCGAAGCGGCCTTCTCGACCTCGGTCACCAAGTAGGAATTCTGTACCGGCGGAAGCGGTGGCTGAGCCGCTTCCGCCGCTTTTCCACCCGCCGCTTAGCGAATAGTGCGCGGCGCCTAGGGCTGCGGGGCCGTGCCGGAGCCGTGTGTTGACGGCTCCGATCGCTCAGCGCCATGCGCCAGTTCGCGGCGCGCCTGTTCGCGGGCTGCGTCGTTGCGTTCGATCCGCTCCTCGAGCTCACGAAAGGCGTGCAGCTTAAGCCCTTGGGCGGCGGCCGCCTGCTCGACATCGAGGCTGTGGTTGTGCTGCATCGCCCGATACACCGCGACGTACTTTTCGATGTCGGCGGACGATACGTCCTGGTCGTTCTGTGCGAGCACGGCTGAGGGCGCAAGCGCGCGGCGCGCCGCGGCCGAGGACGGCGCGCCGTCAAGCGCGGCGCCGAGCGTTGCCGCTGCCGCGCTCGCCAGCGCGAGATAGGCCGCCCCGGCGCAAGCCGCGGCGGCGAGTGCGGCCATCCCGCGCAGTCCTGTCGGCTTGTTCATCGCGCACTCCCCACTGCGGGTATCCTTGCACGGCGCGCCGCGCCGCACAAAGCGACGGCGGCTGTTGCAATGGCGGCGGGCGTGCTTATCTTGGTTGCGGTCGCCCGCCCGTGACTCGGCGGAGCAGTGTGTGGCCAATTCAACTATCCCGTACGGAGAATTTGATCGATGCCAGCCAAAGTCGTTGAGTTACACGAGAAGGCGCGTGCCGGAATCGTCGCCGGCGCCTGCCTGGTCGCCGACGCCGCACGCGTCACCCTCGGACCGAAGGGCCGCCACGTCATGCTCCAGAAGAGCTTCGCCGCCCCCGTCATCACCAAGGACGGCGTCACCGTGGTCAAGGAGATCGAGCTCGAGGACAAATTCGAGAACATGGGCGCTAAGCTCATCCGCGAGGTCGCCCAGAAAACCTCCGACGTCGCCGGCGACGGCACCACCACCGCTACCGTCCTCGCACGCGCGATTGTGCGCGAGGGCATGCGCCTGCTCGCCGCGGGCATCGCGCCGATGGAACTCAAGCGCGGAATCGAGGCCGCGGTGGCCAAGGCTGTCGCGACGATCAAGGCGATGGCCAAGCCGGTAAGGGATTATGAGCGGATGGTGCAGGTGGCCACGATCGCCGCCAACGGCGACCGCGCGATGGGCAAGATCATCGCCGACGCCATGGATAAAGTCGGCAAGGAGGGCGTGATCACGGTCGAGGAGGCGCGCGGGCTGGACACCACGCTCGACCTGGTCGAGGGAATGCGCTTCGACCGCGGCTATCTCTCGCCCTACTTCATCACCAACCCCGAGCGGATGACGGTCGAGCTCGAGGAGCCGCTGGTGCTCTTTCACGAAAAGAAGATCTCCAACATGCGCGAGTTGCTGCCGGTGCTCGAGCGCGTGGTTCACGCCGGCCGCCCGCTGCTGATTATCGCCGAAGATGTCGAGGGCGAAGCGCTCGCCACGCTGGTGGTCAACAAGCTGCGCGGCACGCTGCGCGTCGCCGCGGTCAAGGCGCCGGGCTTCGGCGATCGGCGCAAGGAGATGCTGACGGACATGGCGATTCTCACCGGCGGCCAGGCGATCGCCGAGGAGATGGGGCTGAAGCTGGAAAACGTCCAGCTGAGCGCGCTCGGCCGATGCCGCCGCGTAATCATCGACAAGGACAACACCACGCTGGTCGGCGGTGCGGGCAAGAAGTCCGAGATCCACGGCCGCATGGAGCAGCTGCGCAAGCAGATCGCCGAAACCACCTCCGACTACGATCGCGAAAAGCTCGAAGAGCGCCTGGCCAAGCTTGCCGGCGGCGTCGCCGTGATCAAGGTCGGCGCGGCCACCGAGGTCGAGCTCAAGGAGCGCAAGGCGCGCGTCGATGACGCGGTCCACGCGCTGCGCGCGGCGGTCGAGGAGGGCGTGGTGGCGGGCGGCGGCGTCGCGCTGGTGCGCGCGATTAAGGATGTGCAGGCGCTCAAGTTGAGCGAAGAGCGCAAGGCTGGCGCCGACATCATCGCGCGCGCGATGAGCGAGCCGCTGCGCCAGATCGTCGCCAACGCCGGCCGCGAGCCGGCGATAGTTTATCACCAGGTGCTCGACGGCAAGGGCGACTGGGGTTTCAACGCGTTCACCGAGGAATTCGAGGATCTGGTCAAGGCGGGCGTCATCGACCCGGCCAAAGTCGTGCGCGCGGCGCTCGAGAATGCGGCGAGCGCGGCGGCGATGATGATTACTACCGAAGCCGCGATCGCTGAACGGCCGCGCAAGCCAGTGTCCCCGACGCTACCGGCCGGCGCGGGCGGTGGGATGCCAGGGATGGGTGCGCCGGGAATGGGTGGCGGCATGGGCGGCATGGGCGGCATGGGCGGCATGGACGACCTTGGCGGCGAAGATGACTTTTAACTGGCATACTCTAGCTAGTTGAAGCGCCGTGGCGTAAGTAAATTTTCATTGCGCCTTGATTATTCAGATATAAGAACTTTTGATTGCGAGGGCTTTCCAACTTGTGTAGAGTTTTTCTCGGCCCCGGAAATCAGTTTCGCTCCGGATCCAGAATGCGGTGAGATTCTTCAACGGCGCCGCAAGCCTTGAAGGAGGAAGGAACATCAGGATGGAAGGGTTAACAAGGACTTCGAAGCTCGTCGGACTTGCCGGGGCTGCACTGGCGCTTACGCTGCTCGCCGGATGCACCGGCCAGGACGCCGCTCAGCGTGCACAGCAGGCGGCACAGCAGGCTGCCTCCTCAGCGCAGAGCGCGGAGGCCGCCGCCAATTCGGCACAGCAGTCGGCGGCCGCGGCACAGGCTGCCGCGACCCGCACTGAGCAGGCCGCTTCCGACGCGAAGGCGGCTGCGGATCGTGCTGAGGCGATCGCCGCCAAGACCACGACCATGAAGCGGCGGTACCATCGCATGGTCCGCCATCACCGCGCGCATCATCGCGCGATGAAGAAGGCGGCCGAGGGCGCGCCGGCGGCGGCCGCGCCTGCGGCTCCGGCGGCCCCTGCGGCTCCGGCGCCCGCGGGCACTCCGTAGTTTTTCGCGACGGACACAGGGAAAGGGCGGCTTGTTGATAGTCGCCCTTTTCTTTGTGTTGGCTCCTGTGTATAGGGAGCTCGCCTGCGACTGACTATTCGATCACCGCACGGGGCCGGTCGCGGCGTGCATCGACTATACACAGGAAGCCAAACGGCCCGCGCCCCAGCGCGGCCAACTGATGAGGCTGTTCGGGCCCGATGTAGATCGTGTCGAGCCGCCTCATTTGGTACTGCCTCTCTCCCACGCGCACGCGTCCGCGCCCGCGCAACGCGATTACTACGTGCGAGTGACGATGGAGTTCGAAGCTGGTGAATCCGCGCGGCTCGAGCTCGAAGTAGCGCACGTGGAAACGCACGCGCTCGCCGCGCTTGCCGACCAGCACCTGGCGCGACGCGCCGCGAAACTCGCCGCCGCGATACGTGCGCAGCTTGTACGGCTCCACTTCGATTCCGTCCCATCGATAGCCCGCGATGAACCGCCGCAGGACGGGAATACGGCCCTGCACATGCTCGGTGGGCATCGATCCGCCGCCCGCGCGCGAGCTGCGCCCGCGCGGCGCCCGCCGTTTTCGTGAACCAGGCTTGAACACGCTTGTGCTCGCGCGCCGTGCCCGCCTGCTTCGCCTGCCGCTGATGCGTGCGCCACGCATTCGCCTAAACCTCGCGAGGCGTCAGTGACCGGATGGCTCTATCGGTCCGCTGGGCGCTACTCGCCGAATGTTACGATCACCTTGAGCGATTCGGGCTTCTGCGCGGCCGCATACGCCTCGGCCACACGGCGCAACGGAAAACGATGCGTGATCAGGTCGGTCGCGCGCAGCACGCCGCGCTCGACCAGCTCGAGCGCCTGGCGGGTGTCGTCCGGTCCGCACGAGTAGCTCGGCACCAGACGCGTCTCATTGAAGTACAGATCGTGTGGCCGCAGCATCAGCTCGTCCTCCGGCGGGGTTGCGGTGAACTGCACCACGGTCGCTCCCTTACCCGCCGCGGCCAGGCCCTGGGCGATCGCCTTGCTCGTGCCGGGCCCGACGATCACGACGTCGGCCATCGCGCCACCAGTCGCCGCGCGCACTTGTTCGGCGAGGTTGTCACCGGCGACCACCACGCCGGTGTCGGCGCCGAGTTCGACCGCACGGCGCGCGCGCGCCTCGAACAGGTCGGCGCCGATGATCCGGCCGGCGCCGAGATGGCGCGCGAGCATGACGTGCATCATACCCATGATCCCGAGACCGATTATCAAAACGGTCTCGCCCGGCTTGAGCCCCGAGCGGCGCAGCGACTTGACCACGCAGGCCGCCGGCTCGATCAGCACTCCCGCCGCGTCATCGACGCCGCGCGGCAGGCGCAGTGTGTCGCGCTGGTTGTGCGCGCCGACCACGAAATATTCGGCCATCCCGCCCGGCAGCAGCTTGGTTGCGCGCCAGGTTGCGCACTGCACGAACTCGCCGCGCCGGCACGCCGCGCATTCGAAGCACGGCGCGTGATGGTGAACGAAGACGCGCTCGCCCGGACGAAACGCGGTGACGGCGGCGCCGACTTCCTCGACCACGCCGACCGGCTCGTGGCCGAGCACCAGCGGCGCCTTGCGCCGGATGTACCAGGGCATGATGTCGCCCGAGCAGATGCCGCAGGCACGCGCGCGCACCAGAATCTCGTCGGGGCCGGGCGCCGGGCGCGGATCCTCCTCGACGCGGATATCGCCAAAATCGTAGAGCCGTGCAACTTGCATGTCAGGATGAGACTTTGTTTCCCGCGGCGCGCGATGTCAAATCCCGCCGGCGCGCGCGCCGCGCGGGTGCGCGGGCGCGGACGAAGTGTTAGGCTCACGGCATGCCGCGGCCCGTGTGCCCGCCAATCGCCGCCGACGTGATCGCCGAGATCGGCGACCGGATCGTGCTGATCGAGCGGCGCAACTTTCCCCTCGGATGGGCGATTCCGGGCGGCTTCGTCGAGGTCGGCGAGCGGGTTGAGGAGGCCGCTATTCGCGAGGCGCGCGAGGAGACGTCGCTGGAGGTCGAACTGCGCGCGCTGCTCGGCGTCTATTCGCGGCCCGACCGCGACCCGCGCGGACACACGATAAGCGTGGTGTATGTCGGACGCGCACGCGGCATCCCGCGCGCTGCCGACGACGCCAAGGGCGTCGCCCTTTTCGCTCCCGACGCGCCTCCCGCGCCGCTCGCCTTCGACCACGCCGAGATCCTCGCCGACTATCTGCACTTCCTGCGCACCGGCAAACCGCCCGCGCCGCACCGCTGATCCCAGCGCCTCGCGCCGGCGCTGCACGGTCGGATTCTGGCGGATATCGACGTGCTGCTCGCCCGCCGGCGCCATCACTGGTTCCATTGGCGCCAGCTCGATGCCTCTGGTCACACATGGCGCCGTTGCACACGCGGTTGGCACAACTGATGCGACCTGATGCTTGCGGCCCGAGGCAGGCAAAGAAATGAGGACGCAACCGCGATGTGGCTAAGGCTTACCGAACAGGCGACCGGCGCAACCGTATGGGCAAACAGCGATTTGGTTACGCACGTCTTCGATTCGCCCAAGGGCGCCAGTGTCGGCTGCAAACTTGTCTTCACGAACTCCAATGAGTTGGCGGTCAGGGAAGTGATCGACTGGGTCATGGCGCATCTGACCGAGACCAGCATCTCAAGCGCCACGATGACCTGATTCATCGCCCCGGCCGACGCGCGCGTGCGCTCGTTGGAAGGACAACAAATTGCCGCCGCACCGCCGCGCGGCGGTCGTCCGCCCGCGCGCGGTCTGCCCGTTGTCGCGCCGCCTGCCGTCGTCTGCGGTCGCCTCTCGCTCGAGGGGCTTGCACGCGCCGCGCTTCGTCCCGCGGTTGTGGCAGCAATCTGGGTCGCGGTGCTGCTGCATCTGCTGGCCGTCGGCGCAAAGCTCGGCGGCGGCGCCGGACGCCCCGATTTCAGCCACTATTACGCCGCGGCGCTCGCCGCGCGCAAGGGGCTCGATCCTTACACGATCGATTTGAAGCGCTTCGCCGCCGCCCGCAGTCTCGACGTCGGCCGCACCGTAAGCGCCACCGGGACGCCCAGCTTCATTCTATGCTTTGAGCCACTGACTCTGCTCTCGCCGCAGGCGGCGTATCGGGCGTGGACCGGCATCAACTTTTTCCTTCTCGTAGCCGCGCTTGTGACGCTGATCGGCGCCGAGCGCGGGCTGGGCTGGCGGAGCCGCTCGGCGATGGCGGCGCTGGCGCTTCTCTATCCTCCGTTGGAGGTGCATTTCCAATACGCCCAGAGCCAGATCGTCGTGCTTGCGCTGCTGGTGCTGATGCTGCGCGCGCTGGAGCGCGGGCGCGACGCGACGGCGGGGCTCGCGCTTGCGCTGGCCGGCCTGCTGCGCGGGTTTCCGCTGATCATGGCAGGATGCCTGGTTACGCTGAAACGATGGCGCGCGCTGGGATACGCCATGGGCGCGTTTGCCATCGGCGCTTTTGCAACCGCGATTGCGTTCGGCCTGGCGCGCGCTGTCGGCTTTACCCGCGCGATCAAGCTCATCACCAGCGCGCAATTCGTCGCGGTGCCGGCGAACGTCGCGCTGGGATCATTTGTCTCGCGTCTTTGCTGGTACGGGTGGGCGGTCGGATTTGGAGAAGGCTTTCTCACGCTCCGGCTACCGGCCGCGATCCTCGCCGAGATCGGGCTGCTCGCGTTGACCGTGCGGGCGACACTGCGCTCGCATCACTGCGGCGGCGGCGGCGTCGGCGTTGGCCGCGCCGTTGCGCTATGGATCTCGGCGGCGATCCTCCTCGCGCCGACCGCTTGGCTCCATTACATGGTGCTGCTGCTCGTCCCGTTCGCGCTTATCGCCGCGGCGGCCGCGCGCGGCGAGAACGTGTCGCACGCGGCGCCGGTGGCCGTTGCGAGTTACCTGACGATCGCGGGCGCGATGGCGGCGGTCTCGGTGCTGCCGGACGGGACTTCGGCGTGGCTCAGGCTGGGTCTGGAGGAACTCGGCTCGGTATCGATGCTCGCCGCGTACGCCGCCGGCTACTGGTTCGCAGTCGACGGATGGCGGGGAGATACGCCGCCCGTCGGCGCAACATGAACGGCGTCGACAGTATTCAGATAGCTGCGGCTGGCGCGCCGCAGGCATGGGTTTCGGGCGCGGGCCTGGGGGCCACGCTCAGGCGCCCGAGCATGATCGCGATCCTGTGGGCGGCGGCACTTGTCCACGTTGGGCTGACCGCCGCCGAGCTTCCCGCACGCGCCGGGCGTTTCGACTTCAGCATCTACTACGCTTCGGCGCTCGCGCTGCGCCAAAATCTCAATCCCTACCGGATCAACCTGGCACGGATCGGAGCGCCGCTCGGCCTGGAGACGGCGCCAATCGAACATGCGACCGACCCGCCAGCATTCCTGGTTTGCTTCGAGCCGCTGACGTTGCTGCCCGTGCGTGCGGCGTACTGGGTGTGGATCGCGCTGAATTTGGCAGCGCTGCTCGCCGCGCTCCGGCTGCTGCTCGGGGCGCCGTCGGGCATCGATTCGCGGCTCGGATTGGCGTTGGGGGCGCTGGCCTTGCTCTACCCGCCGGTGGGCGACCATTTTTTCTGGGCGCAGAACAAGTTGCTCGTGCTGCTCTTGCTGGTTCTGATGGCGCGATGGATGCAGCAGCGGCGCGACGCGGCGGCGGGGCTCACTCTGGCGGTAGCGGGACTCTGGCGCGGCTTCCCGTTCATTCTCGTCGGCTACCTCGTGTTGGGCCGGCGATGGCGCGCGCTCGGCTTCGCGATGGCAGGTACTGCGGCGGGCGCGGTGGTGACGGTCGCGATAGCGGGTGTGCCGGCGTCAGTGGGTTTCCTCTCCATGGGCCTGCGCGAGGCCACCTTGCAGCGCTTTATGGCCGAGCCGATCAATCTGGCACTGTCCGCCTTCGTCTCCCAGATTTTGTGGTACGGCGCGCTTGCTCTGAATCTGACTGCGGGCACGGGCTTCGAGGCGTTGCGCCTGTGCGCAATTGGGCTGGCGGAGCTCGGCTTGCTCGCCGCCACCGTCGGCGCGACGGCGCGGCGCGCCGCAGAGGGTGACCCCGAGTTGGGGGCATTCGATCTGTGGGTGGTGGCGTCGGTGATGCTGGCGCCGACGGCCTGGGTGCACTACTTCGTTCTGATGCTGCTCCCGTTCGCCGGGATGGTCGCGGCCGCCCAGCGCAGAAGCGCAAGCGGCCGGGCGCTGTGGATGGCGGCGGGGAGCTATCTGATGATCGCGGCTTCGATGGACCTCAGAGGACGCTTCGGACCGCACTCGACCAGCGCCATTTTCATCGCGGCTGCCGAGGGCGGCTTCGTCTCGCTCGCGATGGCCTATGCTTCGGTCTATTGGTTCATGAGCGATGACCAGCGGCCTGCCCACCTTTGAGGTAGCCGCTCCCCAGGGAGCTCCTGCCGAAGGTTACGAGCGAAAAAATGGCTTTGTTTTCGCGGTGCTTTTAGAAGTCTGCTCAAGCGGGTCGGAACCCCTTACGTGGCAGCGGCGCCCAAGCTGCGTTGTGCCTCTGCCACGTCTAAAGCTGTGTTTAGATAGTACAAGACGAAAAAACATAAGATTTATCGTTTAAAATCAAATGGCATGCTTGATGCTGTCACCCAGATCTGCTATCTAAAGGTGAAAATGAATTAATAAAGATGTCGAAAGGGGTCTTATGAGCCAAAAGCGTCTAAGTCGCGGCCAGATGATCGTGGTCACGACCCTTGTGATTGGCACGCTCATTGGTGTCGGTGGCCTCGCCTCCGACATTGCGCTGCTCTACTTCAACTGGGGCCAGCTGCAGAAGGCCTCGGACGCCGCAGTGCTCGCCGGCGCCGGCTACTTGCCTGGCAACCCGTCCCGGGCGCAATCTACCGCCAACACCTACGCCAATACCGACGGCGTCAAGAATGCCGAGATCGCATCGACCTCGGTCGCCGCCGACAACATGTCGATCAGCATGAGCACCACGCGCCGGGTGCCCTACTACTTTCTGCCGATGGTCGGGCTGAGCTCGGGCACAGCGACCGCGTTTGCAAAGGCGGGAATCAAGCAGAACACCTGGGGCACGCGCGGTTTGATTCCCGTGGGGCTGCCTTGCTCCACCACTTCGTGCAACTACACTGAGGGCACCGAATACCAGCTGGTGCAGGCTGGAGCCAACGGCAACGGCGGCAGCTGGAATGTTGGACCCGGCAACTGGGGCCGGCTTGCGCTCGGCAGCTCTGGAGCGAACCAGTTTCTGAACAACCTCGAAAATGGCTATCAGGGAGCGCTCAATCTGAGCGCGATCGATGTCGAGACCGGACAGGTCAACGGCCCCACCGCCACCGGCGTCGGCTACCGGGTCGCGATGGGCCAGGCGATCAACCCTCAGGTGACCACCCCACCGACCTCGCTCAGCGACGCGCCGGCCTACGATCCGCGGCTGGTGGCAGTGCCGATGATAGATTTCACCGGCGTCACCGGCTCCTCGGTCACGGTGCCGGTCGTTAAGATGGCGATCATGTGGATCGACTCCTATACCAGCCAGGGGTCGCAGAAGACGCTCAACGCCGTCTTCCTGGGCACCATCTCCCTGGACGATATCCCCTCCAGCGGCGGCAGCTTTGGCAGCGGATCGCCGATGCTGCTTCAGTAGCGCCGCGGCGGCCGGCAAAGCGAAGCGCCCGACAGCATAAAGCCCTTCTCGCGGAAGGGCTTTATGCGTCGGGCTGAACGTTTCCCGGATTTTGGGACGCCTCGGCGGGCAGGCGCGAGGCACTTGCGTTAGCAGCGCCGCGCGGCCAGCGCCAGCTTGTTCCCCCAGTGCCCGCATGCGAGGTTGGCGGCCCAGAACGCCGCGCGGCAGCCGGCAAAGGCCGGCGCACGGTCGAACCGCCGCCACCATGCGGGCGGCTGATGCGGGTAGTACATCAGCGTGCGCTCCCAGCGCAGTTCACGGTAGCCGGCGCCGCGCAGGATCCCCGCCACCTCGCGCGGAACCAGCCGCTTGACCTTGTTTCCAGCTTGCTCGACGTCCACCGCGATTCCGAGCCGGACCGCGAGCCGGGTCAGCGCCGCGCGCGCAGGGTCCAGAATCAGCACCGCCTCGCGGGCGACCCGCGCCATCTCTCGGATCGCGCGCTGCGGGCGATCGAGATGGTGCAAGCCGTCGTGGACCGCGACGACGTCGAAAGCGCCGTCGGCAAGGGCCAGGTTTTCGGCGTCGCCGACGAAGAATTTCGCCGCAAAGCCGTAGCGGCGCGCGCGTTCGCGCGCGCGCGCGACGGCCGCGGATGAGAAGTCGACGCCGGTGACGGCGGCGCCGGCGCGGGCGAGCTTCTCAGCCATCATGCCCGACCCGCAACAGACCTCGAGCACGGAGCGCCCACCAAGTGGCAGCCCGAGCACCCGCATCCCGGCGCGGAACCGGTACTCGATGAGGAATTCGTACAGCCGCCCGCATCCGTGCGGCCGCGTGATCTCGAACTCCGCATCGCACCCCTCGTCGTAGAACGAGAGCTGGCGCGCGCGGACGCCCGCGCACGCATTCTCGTGCAACGTCCGCTCGGTCTGCATCCCAGTTAGCCGCGGGTTTCGAACCTTCGTCGTGGGCTGCGACGCTTTGCCCCGCTCAGCAGGCGCGGCCTACCCGCTACCAGCCGTCGCCGCGCATCACCTTGGCCATCGTGCGCGCCATGATCTTGAGGTCCAGCCACAGCGACCAGTTGTCGAGGTACTCGCAGTCGAGCTTCACGACCTCTTCGAAATCCTTGACCGCGCCGTTGCCATTGAGCTGCCAGAGCCCGGTCAGCCCGGGCCTCATGCTGAGCCGGCGATGGTGATGCTCGTCGTAGGCTGAGACCTCGTCCTCGGTCGGCGGACGCGTGCCGACCAGGCTCATCTCGCCGCGCAAGACGTTCCAGAACTGCGGCAGTTCGTCGAGATGGCGGCGGCGTAGCTTCTGCCCGGTCGGGGTGACGCGTGGGTCGTTGCTGAGCTTGAAGATCGGCCCGCGCATCTCGTTGTATGCGCTAAGCCCGAGCTTCAGCTCCTCGGCACGGGTGTGCATCGTGCGGAACTTGAACAGCGTAAAGCGCCGCCCGTTGCAGCCGACGCGCTGCTGGCGAAAGAGCGTCGAGCCACCGCTCTCCCGGCTCAGCCGCCGCCCGTACCACAGCCAGGCGCATCCGCAGGCGAGCAGCCCGGGCACGGCACCGGTTATGTCGAGCGCGCGCTTGGCCGCCAGATGGAGCGGGTTCTGCGGCACAGCGGCCAGCGAAAGCACGAACGCGCCGTCGCCAAAGTGCTCGGCCGTCCAAACGCCGAGTGGTGGCCGCGGCGTCTCGACCAGCACTCGCATCACCACCCCGCGCATCGCGCACAGTCGGCCGAGCCGCTCGAGCGCGCGGCCATCGAGCGTCGCGGCAACCATCACTTCGTCGATCACGTGCGTGCGCATCAGCGCCGACACGTCGTCGAGCCCGCCGAGCAGCGGCGGCATGTCTGGCAGCGTCGGCGCAGCGGGCGCCGCGCCCTCCGCAGGAGCGACGATTCCAACGATGTCGGCGAGCATCGACGCATGGCCGGCGATGAGTTCCAGCCAACGCCGGGCTTCGGCAGGCGATGCCACCAAGAGCAGCTTGCGCCGACCGGGACCGGGGCACCTGCGCATCCGTTCGAGCCAGCTGCGCAGGGCGAATTTCTGCGCCGCCAGCGCGACGAAACTCAGCGCGATGAAGGTCTGAAGGAGCAGCCTGCTTATGCCGGCTGACTTGCTGAGGTACATCGCGCTGAGCAGCGCGAGGCCGGCGACGAAATGGCACTGGAGCAGACGCGCCAGCAGGCGCCCGGCCGCAGTGTAGGTCGCCGAGCGATAGAGGCCGCAGGCGCGCAGGCATATCAGCCAGATTCCGACGCTCAGCGCGAGCACCCACAGATACGGCGAAAAGGCAACGAACGCGCGGCCGAAAATTGTACCGATAGCAAAGTAGGCGGCGGCGAAGCTGGCGGCTAGGGTCGCCGCGTCGAGCAGCGCGAGTGCGCTGCGCATCAGCTTTCTGCGCGCTACCAGCATCCCACAGTCCGAAAATTAATTTGTCGCGCGGGCCGAGCCGTTCGCGGCTTAAAGACGCCGAACTAGCGATCCGTTGAAAGTGGGCGCCCCAGCCCTTGGGCCACCCTGCGCTGAAAATCCAGATAGTGCGCCCGATAGCCGGGGTTGGCGGGCGCCAGCTGCAGCGCGCGAGCGAGATCGCGCTCAGCATCCGAAAATCGATAGTCGCTTTCCTCGGCGAGGCCCAGGTAAAAGTGCGCCTCCGCCGCCGCGGACCTAACTTCGGTTGCGCGGCGCAGGTTGAGGGCCGCGCGGTCGTATTTTTTTTGATTGAGATAGAAGATGCCGAGCCGCAGAAGCGCATTGTAAGTCGGCCGCGAATCGACGGCGCCGCGCAGCGCAATCTCCACCATCCGCGTGTTGCCCTCGTGCTGTGCCGCGTCCGCCAGCGCCTGGTAGAGCACCCCGCCGTCGGCCCCGGCGCGGATGCCTTTCGCGACAACGTTGCGCGCCGCTCCCAGCTGATCGCGCGGCCCGTAAACCATCGTCACCAAATACTCGTACGGCCGGGTGTCGGCGGGATCGACGCGGATTGCCGCCGCGAGGGATTCCCGGGCCGCCTGCGGATTGCCGGCGCGAGCGTACGAAACGCCCGCGCCGAGCAGGTAGCTCTCGCGCACGTCCGGATCGTGCTGCCGGTCCGCCGCCTTGCGGTAGAGCTGCGCGGCGTCGCCAAAGCGGTCGAGCGCTCCGTAGAAATCCGCCATTGCCGGGACGGCGCCGTCATACCCGCGCCCGACGGCTTCCTTGAATCCCCGCTCCACCGCAGCCCGCTCGGCGGCCGAGAGCCACTGGATTAACCTCCGGTTGAGATAGGAATGCGTCGAGAGCGAGGGCGAGTCCGCAACCGATCGAGTAATATCGTCGAGCGCCCGGGCGCCCATCCCCCGCCGCAAGAGCGCTTGCGCATGGAGGTCGCGCGGATATGGATTGGTCGGGTCCAACCACAACGCCGTATCAAGCTCTTCAAGGCGCCGGCGCTGGGACATCCGCGCGCCAGCCATCGCGAGCAGCTCCAGATGTGGCGTGGATTCGGCGGGATGCGCCGAAATCAGCGCTAGCGCCTGTTGCTGCGACGCCGGCCGCGCGATGTTGTACGGATACGGAGTTTTCTCCTGAGCGAGAGCGCACAAGGCCAAGCCCGCTGCCGCTGCCGTCGCACATGCGCCGGCAATCCGCCGCGAGCGCGGGCAATTCCCTGCATTAACTCCTGCAGCGGTGCGTCCTCCGCCCGCCATCCGGGCAGCCAGCGCGAGCAGAGTCGTGAACAGTATCGCGTTGGCCGGAGTGCGCAGGCTGAAATCGAAAAACTCGTGGAACGCGACCGCCGCGAGCGCGGCGCATACGGCCGCGAGTTCCGGTGAGAGCGGCGCTCCATTGGCGAGCCCCCGGTAGAGCTGCCGCCCGAGCGCGGCGAAGAAGCAGGCAACCAGCGCAAAGCCCGCAATGCCCGTCTCGGCAAGCAGCTGTGCATAGTCGTTGTGCGCCTCGCGGTACATCACCGGCGCCCATGGCGGACGGCGATAGTGCGGAAACAGCTCCGGCCAGCATCCGAGGCCCACGCCGAGCACCGGATAGTCGCGCGCCATCGCAAGCGTGTCGGCGGCCAGCCCCAGCCGGCCGCCGAAGCCGCTGTCGTCGTAAACCGTTTCCTGCAGCCGGAGATCGATCTGCCGGCGCCCCGGCGCGCCGATGAAAACGAACGCGGAGACGACCAGCGCGGCGGCAAGGACCCCGGCCGCGGAGGGCATCCCTGCACGGGCGAAGCCCGGCAGGCGCGGCCTCGCGCGCGCAGGCATACGCGCCGAGAGCACAAATAACGCGGCGAGCGCGATCGCACCCGCGATCCATGCGCCGCGCGAGAGGCTCAGCAGCAGGGCGCATACCACGAAAAACGCCGTCAGTGCGCTGAATACGCGAAATGCCCGCAGCTTTGAGAACAGGTCCGAGCGAAACATGGCGCCGCCGACCGCCAGCGGCAGCACCTGCACGAGATAGTCGCCGAAATGGTCGGGGCTGACGAACGGCCCGAACGCCCGCGCCGGAGCGCCGAGCTGCGGCGCGCCCCAGTCATAGGGAACGAACAGCCAGAGGATTTTCCCGTTCCAGTCGAAAAATTCGACCACGCCGACCACAGCGACAATCAGCCCGCTGATCAGCGCCGCTAACATGACCGTCCTGGCGACAGCCCGCTCGCTTTGAGCGTCGGCCCCAACCGGACAGAGAAAAACCACCAGGAACAGCGTCAAGTATGCCACCATCTCGAGCAGCGCGGGCCGCGTAATCGAGGGCGCGATCGAAATCCCACGCCATCCGCCACGCCCAGCGCCAAGGTTCAGAGAGTGGTTCGCCGAGCGAGCAGCAGCGGCCCGTGCCAAGGGCGCAAACGCAACCGCAGCGCCGGCCGCGATTTCGCCCATTGTGGGCAGTACGGTCCACGCGCCCGATGCAGACGGCGATGGTCGCGATGCGGCGGGGAGCTCGCCGGCTCGCGCATGCGGCCATCCGGGCATGCTCAGCGCATACAGCCGGTAGGTGTTGGGCGACACAACCTTGAGCAACGCGGGTGGCAGAGGCACCAACTGAATGGCGACCAGCGCCACGAATACAAGCGCCAGCGCAACGCCGCTGTGCGATGGCGGCACCGCCCTTCCTTTGCCGAGCGCGAGCGCCGCGCCGCAGAGCGCCGCCGTTACGAAGATAGACGCTTCGACAATCGCGAGCGCCCACGGATAGGCAGAACCCTCCGGCAGCGGCGCCAGCAGTATCAGCAACGCCAGTGCCGACAGGGCCAGCTTGCCGGTCCTGTTGAGACCTCTCACGTTTGTCTGCCGCGGGGATCTAGGCGGGGTCGCGCATGGCGCGCAGGAGGATGGCGGCGATTTCGGGGCGGGTGAACTCTGGCGGGGGAGCCTCGCCGCGGCGGAGCATCTCGCGCACCTTGGTGCCGGAGAGCAGCAGGCGGTCTGAG